>PLDW01000327.1 GCA_003136315.1 Gemmataceae bacterium
GGGTTCGTCTTCCGGGCCGAGGATGAGGTGCTCCGGCGGCCGGTTGCACTCAAGGTCATGCGGCCGGAGATCGCTGCGCAACCGACCGCCCGGGAGCGGTTCCTGCGGGAAGGCCGCGCCGCCGCAGCGATCAAGTCGGATCACGTTATCACGATCTACGATGTTGGCGAGGAGAACGATGTGGTGTTCCTGGCGATGGAGTTCCTCGCCGGGCAGAACCTCGACAACTGGCTCAAGACCCGGCCGACACCCGTTCCCGGGAAGGCTCTTGTGCGGGTGGCGAAAGACATTCTCAAGGGGCTGGCGGAGGCCCACGAGAAGGAACTGATCCACCGCGACATCAAGCCCGCCAACCTGTGGATCGAGGCAGGCACAACCCGCATCAAGCTGCTCGACTTCGGGCTCACGCGGGGTTCTGGTTCAGAGAAGGAGTTGACCAGTACCGGAGTGATACTCGGCACACCCGCCTACATGGCCCCGGAACAGGCCCGAGGGCAAAGAGTGGATGGTCGTGCGGATCTGTTCAGTGTGGGTGTGGTGTTGTACCGCATGATCGCGGGGAAAAGCCCGTTCGTGCGCGACGAGATGATGGCCACCCTGTTCGCGGTGGCCTTTGACCCGGTGCCTCCGGTGGCATCCCTCGGGGCCAACATCCCCGACGCCCTCGGCCGGTTGATCGACCAGCTCCTCGCCAAAAGTGCCGACGACCGACCTCCAAGTGCCAGGGCCGCGCTGGCGGTGGTGGTGGAGGTTGAGCGACAGCTCCGCGCTGGGCAGACGGCCCCGCCGACCCCAACTCGCCCCGATACTCCTCAACCTCCTCCACCTCGCCCGCAACCCGTCCAGAACGATCGCACCGCCTGGAGCGACTCGGCGCCGCGTGTCCTCGCTGATGAGGAAGAGACCGCCCTCGTTCCTCTGCGGAAGTCGAATGGGCGGTGGATTCTCGCCGGGGTCGCGGCGGGCGTGGTTCTGGCGATGATCGTGGTATTCATCGTCTCTCGTAAGGTTGATCCGGTGTCTGAGGTGTCTGGCACGATCATCGTCAACGGTCAACCAGCTGAGAAGGGATCGATCTCGTTCATCCTGGCCGATGGGAAAGCCCAAACCGGTGGGGAAATCAAGGAGGGGAAGTACAGTGTGAAGGTTCCCCCCGGGATGGCCAAGGTCCAGATCCGGGTTCCAAAGGTGACCGGCAAGAAGAAACTCTACAACACACCAGACAGTCCGTCTCAGGACATGATGGAAGAGATTTTGCCCGAGAAGTACAACAACAAGACAGAACTTCTGTTCGATGTTCGCCCGGGCAAGAACGAAAAGAACTGGGAACTGACGGGTAAATAAGCCGCTGTCGATCCAGAAATCACGGGTGGAGTGAGTTGCCCGGAGATATCGAGTTTCCACCAACCGGGGCGGTCTTCCCCCTCATCCCGACCCCGGTAGGGGTCGCAGCGATTAGTGGTTGAGCGAAACTCCACCACCGGGTGCGAGGCCAGAGGCGATACCGTGAATACGGCTCAGCTCAGGGCCGGAACCGGGTGGAGGCGGAGGGTGATTGGATGGAGGTGATTGCACCCGCCAGCCGGTGGTAGAGCTGCGCTCAACCACCGGCTAATCGCTACGACCTCTCCCGGGGTCGGGGTGATTACGACCGCCTGATAAGCAATGAGAGCCTCGGGTTTCCGCAGCCCGACACGGCGGGGCAGGGGGGTTGGCGCACCCCCAACCCCCCTTGTCCCGGCTCTCACGGCACTCTCACCTCTCGCAACAACCGCCGGGCGTGCTATAACTTGGGAAGCACGTCAAGGAACGTGAGGGGCGGAACTTGGCCCGGAAATGGGAACTCCGCCCACCCCTCGCACGTCGAACCCGGTAGAAGGTCGTGAACGACGACGATCGCCGGCTCATCGCGGACTGTCTGGAGGGCCACCGGGAAGCCTTCAGTACGTTGGTATCCCGTTACCAGGCCAGACTTTATAACGCCGCGCTGCGACTGGTTGACAACCCTGAGGATGCCGCGGATGTCGTCCAGGATTCGTTCCTGAATGCCTTCCAGTCGCTCCGTTCCTTCAAAGGCGACGCCGAATTCTTCACCTGGCTGTACCGGATCGCGTTCAACGTGTCGATCAGCCTGAAGCGGAAGAAAAAAGTCGTCGTCCGTCTCGAACCGGGCTCGGAGGGAGGCCCCGGGCTCGAACCCGAGGATACGTCCGACTCGATCCGGCCCGGTGCGGATTTGGAACGCAGGGAAGAAGAGACGTTATTGCACGCAGCCCTCGCTCGTCTTTCTGGGGAACACCGCGAGGTGCTTCTCATGAAAGACATCGAAGGGATGAAATACGAAGAGATTGCGGAAATCCTCGGAGTCCCAATCGGCACGATCCGCAGCCGATTGCACCGAGCCAGACTCGAACTCCGCGACTTGCTCGGACCCGACCTCCAAGTTTAAGAGTTTAAAGATTAAGAGTTTAAAGATTAAGAGAGTGAAAGTTGGCTGTAGTGTACACCCCGCTGAGATCACTTTAAACTCTTAAACTTTAAACTTTAAACTTTGTTAAACGATATCATGCTCGCCGACGACCAACTCCAACTCCTGACCGCCTCGATCGACGGGGAACTCACCCCGGCCGAAGTGCGTTTGCTTCGCCGCTTGCTCCAATCGTCGCAAGAGGCTCACGACCTTCATGCCCGCCTCCAGGCCGATCTGTCACTCGTCCGCACTCTCCCGCAGGCCAGTCCACCGGCTGACATGGTGGCCCGGATCTTGACCCGCTTGCCGCTCGTCTCACCTCAGTCGGTTGGAGCGACGACTCCGCCCCCGGCTCGCCTGCGACCGGCGGCTCCGCTGAGTGTTCCCGTTTCCGTCACTCCGCCGCGAGAAGCTCGTCGATCACAGCGCGCGGCCTGGGCTCCGCTGGCCATCGCGGCCTCACTCCTGCTGGCGGTCACAGGGGGCTCCTTCTGGTTCTTCCTGCAACAGGAACAACCCGGTCGCGCGCCCGGGTCTGGGGAAACGGCACGGACGCGACAGCAACTCCCTGCCACTCCCGAGCCGAATTTCAAAGACATTCTGCCGCCGGATGAGGCCCCACTCCCATCCACTCCGCTTCCAGGGAACCCGCCCGAACACCTGGCGGCTGAGAGTGCTCCCGCCCTGATACCCCAGACTCGGGACGTGATTCCCCCCCCGCGGCCAGTCTTCACAGGCAACGCCTTCCCGCCGCTGGCGCCGATTGCCCCGCTCGCCTTCGTCGAGATTCATTTACCCTTCCTGGCCACGGTGAACGAATTCACGCGAGTGGACACCCGCCTGCGGTTCGTCGAGGAAGTCGGCAAGGAGCCAGCGTACCGCGTGGATCTCTTCGCCCGTGACCCTGGCCACGCGGCGGAGGTCTTCCAGGTCGCCGCCCAGGCGGTTGGGCTCGGGATTCAGAGCGACCCTCTATCCCAGGAGCGGATCAAGCGAAAGCAGGGGATGGCCTATGTGGTGTACATCGAGTGCCTGACCCCGCTGGAGTTAGGGGATCTGTTCACCCGCCTGGCCACCGAGGACCAGAAGAACCCCCAGGGGGTCTTTGGAAGCATCCACGCGGCCCCGGCCATACCAGCCGATCAGAAGGAGTTAAAAGAGATCCTTGGCATCGACCCCGGGTTGTGGAAGCGACCTCAGCCGCAGCCAACGCGGATGTCCGAGTCAAAATCCATCAGTGCAGGGACCGCGGACCAACTCACGCGGAACCTGACGATGCCCCCCAAGCTGCCAACGAAGTCGGCACTCCTTCTGACATTCGCGCCGACCGCGTACCGATCCAACCCCCTGACCTCACGCGAGGTCCAACAGTTCTTGAACTCCCGGCCAGAACGGAAGCCGAGTGTGGTTCCTATTCTCATCGTGATCCGGCAAGCGACTGGCTGAATCAGAACCAAGGCAATGGCCCGCAGATGATGCAGATCTTCGAACGCAGATAAAATCTTGATTAAGCGCATTGAGATTGATCTAGATCTTATCTGCGTCGAAGTCTGCGTCATCTGCGGGCCATTCTGAACGTCATCTACGGGCCACTGCCCTGGAATTGATTTGGCGTAACCCCTCTGTAACGTCCGCCCCCAAGCGCCATCGCATCCACCCCTCGCACGTTTTACAATCTGTGTGGGTTCGCCCCGGCCTTCTCCCTGTCCGTGGAGGTGTGTGATGCGTTACGCCTACCTGCTGGTGGTCCTGCTCCTGGTGAGTGGGGGACCGGCCCGGGCGGCCGGGGTACTCATCCCTGCCGACAAGACCCTGCCCCCACTGGCCATGATCCACCACAAGGTGGTGGTGTCGATCGAAGATCAGGTTGCTATCACCACCGTCGAACAGACATTCCGCAATCACACGGACCGCAACCTCGAAGCCACCTATTTGTTCCCGATTCCGAGAGGGGCCAGCGTCGACCGGTTCAGCATGTGGGTCGATGGCAAGGAGACGGGTGGGGAACTTCTGGATGCGAAGAAGGCGAGCCAGGTCTACACCGACATCGTTCGCCGGACGCAAGATCCGGGACTCCTCGAATACCTCGGGAACGACCTGATGCGGCTGCGTGTTTTCCCGGTCCCGCCGCGTGGAGACCAGCGGATCAAGCTGAGTTACAAGTCCATCTCTCAGAAAGACGGCCCGGTGGTGGAGTACATTTACCCCCTGAAGACCGATGGGAAATCGACCCAGGCTCTGGAAGAATTCTCCGTCAAA
The DNA here is from genome assembly GCA_003136315.1 of Gemmataceae bacterium. Taxonomy (GTDB): domain Bacteria; phylum Planctomycetota; class Planctomycetia; order Gemmatales; family Gemmataceae; genus Urbifossiella. Next base: position 4,730 of record PLDW01000327.1, read on the forward strand.
CTGTCGCTCCGCTCCCAGAACCCGATCCAGAATATCTACAGCCCCACTCACGCGATCGCAATCACCCGGAAGGGAGACAAGGAACTGTCGGTGGAGTTCGAAAAGAATCAGGGGGTTTTGGACCGGGATTTCCAGCTTTTCTACGGGACGGGGGCTGGCGACATTGGCGTCACCCCATTGCTGTACAAACCCGTGACGGCCGAGGATGGCTACGCGATGCTGCTCGTCTCCCCGCAGGTGGACGCCATGAAGATGCGGACTCCCCGGGATCTGGTGCTTGTGCTCGACACGTCGAGCAGTATGTCGGAGCTGAAAATGCAGCAGGCCAAGAAGGGCCTGAAATACTGCCTGGCCCAGCTCGGGCCGCAAGATCGGTTCGGCGTGATTCGATTCTCGACCAGCGTCACACGGTTCCGGGAGACTCTCGTCGATGCGGACAAGGACTTCGTGGAGCGTGCGAACAAGTGGGTCGATGACCTCCGAGTCAGTGGCGGAACCGCGATTTGGCCCGCGCTCGACGAGGCCCTCCAGATGCGGACGGCCGACCCGACCCGGCCGTTCACCATCGTGTTCTTCACTGATGGAGTGCCCACCGTCGATGAGACGAATCCCGACAAGATCATCAAGAATGTGATCGCGAAAAACAACGGGAACACCCGGGTCTTCACCTTCGGGGTCGGAGACGATGTGAACGCGGCCATGCTTGACCAACTGGCCGACGCCACCCGTGCGGTGTCCACCTATGTCCGTCCCGCCGAGGACATCGAGACAAAAGTGGCTGCGCTGTATGGCAAGATTAGCCATCCGGTGATGACCGATGTGCGGCTCGTGACCGGAGAGAATGTCAAGTTTCACGAGGTCTACCCGCCGAGGCTCCCTGATCTCTTCCACGGGACGCAACTTGTCGTGATCGGACGATATTCCGGGTTCGGCCACACTGCCATCAAACTCACGGGAGTGGTGAACGGGGAACGGAGGGAGTTCGTGTACGAATTGAACTTCCCCGCGAAGACGGAGAGTGACAGCGGGAAGGATTTCGTCGAGCCATTGTGGGCTCGCCGCAAGGTTGGGTATTTGCTCGACCAGATCCGGATCAATGGCGAGCAGAAGGAACTCGTGGATGAAGTGGTCGGGCTGGCCAGGCGGTACGGGATTGCGACTCCCTACACCAGTTACCTCGTGGTGCCAGATGGTCCGATGCCAGTGATCCCACCAATCCGCGGACCCCGCCCGATGCCGGGCTTCGGCCCGATGGGTGGTCGATTCGGCGCGGTCCCGTCTGGTCTCGCACCTTCCAGTGCCGGAGGGGCAGGGGGGGTCTCCGCCTCACCGACGAAGGTGGAAGCGTTTGCCCGGGAACAGGCCGCAGGGGAGGGGCGTGGACTGGCCCTCGCAGCCAACCGCGGAGCCATGACAGACAAGCAGATCCGGGACGGGGCCGATCGGCTCAAGGAAGAAAAAGACCCAGTCCGACGGGCGGGGCTTGCGAGCGAACTGAAGCGATTCCAGGACCAGAAACAGACCCACGACGAAGCGGTACGCGCCTTCAAGGGGGCAAAGGATGGTTATCAGACAGGGAAACTCGGGGTCGATCTGGCTCTGAATACGAACGGCCTGCGGAATCAGGAGAGACTCTCCTCGACCGCCAACCGCCAGGTGAACGGGCGGCAGGTTCTAGAAATCGGCGGCGTGTGGATTGACGATGATTTCAAACCCGGGATGCCAACGCTCGTTGTGAAATCGCAGAGCGCAGCGTACTTCCGCATCCTTGAGACTCAGCCTGGGATGAAGGACGTTTACCGGCTCGGAAATCATCTGGTCTGGATCACACCGAACCGGACAGCACTGGTGATCGACCAGAACGACGGGAAGGAAGAACTTGTCGACGCTGCGATCGATGCCCTGTTCGTCGCGACGAAATAACCGTCTCGGCGTCGCAGGGAAGGGGAGAATGTCGCCCTGGATCGCGGTCGGCGGCTCATCCGTCAGCCGCGGTGTTTTTTTGATTTCGGTTGGAGGTGAGCCAGCCGGAGTGTAAGAAATCAGTAGATCCCGAGCGCGGACCGAATGATTACGTTGAGTCGCAGACCTCCGTTGCGGTTGTTCCGGGCTGCAACGATGGGGCTCTCGAACGACTCAACGCACCCCACAGACCCCAACCCCCGCGAGGTTTCCTGCGATGGCCGAACCGACTCTCTCCCCCTCCCGCCGGTCGTTCTTGAAGGCCTCTGCCCTCACCCTGGGTGGGGGCCTGTTACTCAATCGTCCGGCCCCCGCGGCCGAGGATCTCGGAGGCGGGATTTCTCTCGGAGTCCAAAGCTACACGTTTCGCAACTTCGACCTGGAGCCCGCCCTGAAGCGGATCCAAGAACTGGGGCTCAAGAACGCGGAATTCTACAGCAAGCACATCCCGCCGGGCAGCAGCTCCGACAAGCTGAAGGAGATTCTGAGACTGTGCAAGGAATACGATGTCACACCGGTCGGGTTCGGGGTTCAAGGGTTCAGCAAAAACCACGACGCAAATAAGAAAGTATTCGAATTTGGTGAGGTGATCGGCCTGAAGTATTTGAGCGCGGACCCGGATCCAGACAGCTTCGATAGCCTCGATAAACTGTGTGAGGAGTACAAAATCGCAATCGCTATCCATCCGCATGGGCCGTCCGGAAAAGGACTCCATCGCTGGTACTCGGCCGAAGTGATTCTCAGAGCGGTCAAGGATCACCATAAGCTCATCGGATCGTGTCTGGACACCGGCCACTTGATTCGATCCGCCCAACTCGGGGAGAATCTCGATCCAGCCGCCCAGGTGCGCCTGATGGGAGCCCGGAATTTCGCCATGCACCTGAAGGATCACGACAACAAACGGAGGACGGATGTGGTCTTCGGTGCTCCCGAGGGGGCACTGGACGTCGTGGGGGTTCTCAAGGCCCTTCAGGAGGTGAAGTTTACAGGAACGATCAGCATCGAGTATGAAGCCAACCCTGCCGACCCGTCGCCAGACATGAAAGCCTGTGTCGACTATGTGCGGAAGGTTGCCAAGAAAGCAGGGTGATGCCCGACCGGGACGGAATACTATAATGCAGAAACAGGGTCGAGCACTCCCCCGCGGGTACACCCGGCGGGGGATGTCTTTTTCCCCGCAACTTGTCCAGAGGTCCGGGACACATGACGACGCCGGATATCGTCGAACTCCGGACGCGGAGGTACAACGGTACGGTTATCTCGCTGCGTAAGGTCCACTCGGATCTCATGATTGTGCGGATTCAACCCGACTTTCCCGTGCCCGCTTACAAACCCGGGCAGTACTGTTCACTCGGTCTGGGGTACTGGGAGCCGCGCACAGATGGATGCCAGGTGGAGACGCTCACCCCCGAAGACCTCACAAAGGTAGTCCGTCGCGCCTACTCGATCAGCAACTCGATCCTCGAAGCAGACGGCCGATTAGTGGACGCGGGGAATGCGAATTACCTGGAATTTTACATCGTCTTGGTCCGCGAGAATGCCGATGGGCGAGTTCCGGCGTTCACTCCCCGCTTGTTCGCACTCAAGGAGGGGGATAGGATCAACATCGGAGAGAAGATCACCGGCGCATATACTCTTGATCCGGTGGGACCAGGGGACACGGTACTATTTTTGGGAACCGGAACGGGAGAGGCCCCGCACAATTCGATGCTCTGCGAGTTGCTGCGGCGAGGACACACAGGTCGGATTTTGATGGCATCCTGCGTTCGGTACGCGAGAGACCTCGGTTACCTGGGGACACACAACCGGGTGATGAAGGCGTTCCCGAATTACACCTACCTCCCACTCACCACACGAGAGGCCACTGTCACAAAAAAGACGTACATTCAAGACGTGATCGCGGGTGGGGAACTCGAGGAGCACCTCGGCAAACGCCTCAAGCCGGCAGAGACGCATGTTTTTCTGTGTGGTAATCCGAAAATGATCGGAGTGCCGCACCGGGATAAACAGACCGGAGAGAAGACCTATCCCAAGCCAGTTGGGGTGATCGAGCTCTTGGAGGGCCGGGGGTTCCAGGCCGATGTATCGTCGATCAAGTTTAAAGGCACCATTCACTTCGAAGAATACTGGTGACGGGGGATCCGGATGGCGGACGTCAATGAATTGATCGGCGGGTACAAGCTGCGGACACTACTCCAGACCGGCCAGACCTCGCAGGTTTTTGAAGTTGTGGAACCGCATAGTAACCGGCACTTCGCAATGAAGCTCTTGCTGCCCGAGGCCGCAGGGGAGCCCGAACAACGACGAACGTTATTCAGCGAGGCCGAGATTGGGGTCAAGCTCACGCATACGAATGTAATTCGGATTGTAAAGGTCAATAGATCAATCGAGTCCCCGCACTTCATCATGGAATTTTTCCCTTCGGGGAGCCTTCGGCTCCGACTCCAGGGGAAAGACACAAAATTCATTCGCGAGCATGCCCGCAAGATTTTCAAGGAGGCGGCGACAGGGCTTGCCTACATGAATGCGATGGGATACGTGCATTGCGATGTGAAGCCCGACAATATTCTGGTGAACTCGATCGGGGACACCAAAATCATTGACTTCGCCATCACAAAGCGGGTGAAAAGCGGATTCTTGTCGCGGATCATGCGACGAAAGACCAAGCCGCAGGGGACGCCGAGTTTCATGAGTCCAGAGCAGATCCGGGACGACCTGCTTGACGGTCGAGCCGATATCTACAGCTACGCCTGCACCCTTTACGAATTGACTACCGGGAAGAAGCCGTTCACAGGCTCCAGCCAGGGCGATCTCCTCAGTCGGCAAATGGTCGAAAAGCCAGCTCCTCCCTCGTATCACAACAAAGACCTGACGGATGAATTCGCAGCGCTGGTAATAAAAATGATGGCGAAAAAACGAGAAGATCGCCCTGCGAATTTCCACGAGGTGCTAATTGCACTTAGAAAGATTAAGATTTATAAAGATGAGCGAGTCATCGACGAAGGGTAACCGTTGTCACGGGGTATAATGCGATTCGGAAACCTCAGAGGCATCACCAGCATGGTTCCGCGACCACTCCCATTCGAGCAAGACATCCACGAGTTGGAGCAACAGCTCTCGAAACTGGAGCAGGGAGCGGACCCAGCGACGGTCCAGGACGCTATCCGTCGGATGCGGCGAGAGTTGGCGATCATGAAGCGGGAGCGATACGCGAATCTGTCCGCCTGGGAGACGGTACTCGTTGCTCGCCACGAAGACCGACCTCAGACGATGGATTATGTGGGGATGATTACCGATGAGTTCGTCGAGATGCATGGCGATCGGGCTATCGGGGACGACCGGGCAATGCGGACCGGGTTCGCCCGCCTCGCCGATTACAAGGTGATGCTCATCGGGCATCAGAAAGGCCGGACAACCGCCGAGCGGACTCAATGCTTTTTCGGGTGTGCCCATCCGGAAGGGTATCGCAAAGCTTTGGCCAAAATGCAGCTGGCAGCGAAATTTGGGATTCCTGTGATCTGCCTGATTGATACCCCCGGGGCTTTCCCAGGAATTGGGGCTGAAGAACGCGGTCAATCGCAATTAATTGCAACGAGCATCCTTGAGATGACTCGACTCAAGACGCCGATAGTGTGCGTCGTCATCGGGGAAGGGGGATCAGGTGGCGCATTGGGGATTGGGGTCGGAGATCGGGTGAGTATGCTCCAGTACGCCTATTATTCTGTGATCAGCCCCGAGGGTTGTGCAGGGATTCTGTGGAAAGTGGCAACTGAGTCAACAAAACCGACAGCGGCAAATGCACTTCGGCTCACCGCGGGGGAGTTGCTCCGCCTTGGAGTGATCGATCACGTCATACCCGAACCCGTCGGTGGGGCTCACCGTGAGCCCAGGGACATGGGCAACACTCTCAAGACCTATCTTGTCAGGCAACTCCGGGAGCTATCTTTTATGAGCCGGGACGAAATTCTGGCTGCACGGTACGCCAAGTTTCGTCAGCTTGGGAAGATCGCCTCGGCAGGTTGAATGTAGCAGATTCCGAGCCAAAGTTGTCCTGGGTGTGAAATCTAGTGACTTCAACCATACATAACATACATTATCGGACTCAGATCAATCGTTTCCAGATCACTCCATAGTCGCCATAGTCTCTTTGTAAGTCCGATAATGTATCTTATGTATTGTTTCTGATCCCGACGTAGACTATGGCCCGTAAACACCTTATGTTTGACACCATGAGTACCATCGACACTTCACGATCATCCCTCACCGCCGGAATGGTCGGGTTCGGGATGATCTTTGACGAGACCTACCGCCCATTCTTCGAAAGCGTTTCTCGGACCCCGCTTTTTTCGGTCGAGACTGGCCCTGTGAGCATCAAGCTTATTTCTGTCGCCACCCGGACAGGTGATCGTGCCCTTCGATATCGAGATCAAGCGCCCTCCACCCCGACTCGGCTGTTCCAGAGCTTCACTGGTACTCATGCAGTTCGCCACCTCCTTGCCTCCCCAGTTGATGTGGTTTGCGTCGCGACGCCAGACGACCGTCACTACGAGGCCGCCCGAGCCGCACTCTCTGCCGGCAAGCATCTCCTCATCGAAAAACCCTCCGTCCTCAACCTCGCTCATCTCGACGACCTCCTCCAAATTGCCCACACGGCGGGCGTTCTCGCCAAGGTCGTCTATCACAAGCTTGCCGACCCGGACCACAAATCCCTCCGGACACTCGTTGCCGATGGCACTCTCAAGCATGTTAACAATGGTTATTGCTCGCTCCTTGAACCGAAAGCAATCAGTCGTGGCCAATTTGCCGAATGGGTCACAGGCCGCAACCCTGCCACTTACGTTGCTGTCCACTACCTCAAACTCATCGATTTCGTTTTCGGCCCGAGTTGGAGTCTTGACCGTATCACTGCGACAGGCCAACGCGGGCTGGTTGCAACGTCGGGTGGGACCACCTGGGACTCCGTCCAACTTCAAGTCGTTTACCGATACCACGATGCCCGTGAAGCCGCTTTCGACATACACACGAGTTGGGTGACACCCGATAACTTTCCCGGGTATGTCGAGCAGGAGGTGCAGTTCCGATTCGATAATGCGGTTTGGAATGCTCATCAACGGAAACGAGGGGTCGAACTGACGGTCGAAAACCGAACTCCATGCGAACTCAAGAACACGCCTAACTACCACTACAACGGCGTTTTCCTTGAACCCTGGGGCGAGCGATCACAACGCGGGTATGGGATCGAAGTCATTGAACGTTTTTTCAGGGAAGTCGCATTCGTGGAATTCGGGGGGCCATCAGAACACCGAACCGAGCGACTTCATGCGATGAGAGCTTTGACCTACAATGACCTCTCCGCGGATCGGAACTGCGTCGCCATTATTCAAGCCCTTGAGGCAATTCTCGAACGGGCTGCTGCCGGGGTTCCCGGATGCCTCGTCCGAGTGAATGGCCCTTTCGGCGGCCTCGTCCTTCACGAACCGGGTAGTCCCTCCCCAGTCGTTCTCTACCACGAACCGGTGTGAACTGACGACCATTCTCCTGACTCGACCTCCCGGCATGATCTCCGTGGGAAAGAGTCTCTGCCCACGCAATTCTCAAGGAGACCTGTTCTCGTCCTTGTTGCCTGAAGCCTCCTGCTGTTCGGACGCCCCGGAAGACACTGTCTCGCCACCTATTCTTTTGCCTGTACTTTCTTAATATCGTTTGTATCAGCAACGGCGATGACTGGGATAAACTGAATGGAATTGGGAGTTTGGCGGAATTGGACGACCCCGGTCACTTGTACCCAATCACCGTCATTGAAACCGTTCAATGCGAACGGAGTCACAATCCGTACTTTGAGTGGAACGATATCTGCTGCACAACATGTCATTTTCATCTTATAGAGTGTAAATTGCTTTTCGCCGATCCGTTTAAACTTCCCTTCCAAGCGCCCGACCACACCTTGGAGGGCGATCCGCTTCCCCTCGTCGTAGGCAGCGTCGTTCAAGTCGTTGAAGCTCATCGCTGTCCAGTCTCCCGTCGCCTGAACATAGCCGACATCGTCGGCCAGTTGATCCTCTTTTCCGAGCAGTCGGTCGATCCGGTCCTGGCTGAAGCCCGAATTCGGCACCCCAATGAAGAAAAGTGCCACCGGGAAGAACAGCACCAGCATTCGGGCGAACACCCACGACAGGTCATGGCTATGCCCGTGGTCCTCTGCCCCATGGTCGTGCTCGTGGCTGTGCCCATTGTGTCCGAGGTGTTCGTGGCCGTGCTCATGGCTGTGTCCGTCGTGCTCATGGCCGCAATCGGCTCCGTGCTCATGATCACATCCGGGACCATGTTCGTGATCGTGACTGTGTTCACGGTTCGCCCCCGCCTCCTGCCAGACACTCACACCTCGGATGACAACCAGCACAAGAACCCCGATCCCTCCGATCAGAACCGGGAGGTGGAACTGCTCCGCGAGGATGTATTGCAGTTGTCCGTTCAGGTACATCCGGATGCCGACAAACCCGAAAAGTCCGACCACAAATATGGTCAGGAGTTGTTCCGTAAAATAATCTCGCAGCGATTCGCCGTGGTGGTGATGTTCATGCGCCATGAGTGACAACCTCCAGTGACTGGACCGCGAAGCTGATCAACCAGGCAAGCCACTCCACCCGTTGACCCTATAGACCAGCCAGACGATCAGTGAGTAGACGAAGACCTGTATGACAACACTTGTCGTAATAATTGCAATAAGCCGAGGTTTAAATACTCGTGTGTACATCATCAGGAGCTTCAGGTCGAGCATCGGGCCAAGGACGAGAAAGGCAATTTTCCCCGAAATATGCATCTGTGTGAAGCTGGCTGCGACAAAGGCATCGGCCTCGCTACAGAGGCACATCAGGACAGCCATCAGCATCATCACAGGAATTGCGAGAAGTGGCTGTCCGCTCGACAGCTGCTCTATCTCCGCAGAGCCGATGTACTGCTTGGCGAGAGCCGCCATGACCGCACCAAGGATCAGGAACACGGTGATATCGACGAAGTCGTGCAATGCCGTGGAGGAGATATTCCCCATCCGCTTAAAGAACGTCTTTCGAGGTATATGGTGTTCGTGACCGTGGTGCTGGATGACTCCATCGATGAGTGGCAAGGAGAGTCCAGGCTTGGAATGCTCCTTCAACTCGGGCGGTATCGCAATGGTGGTCAGAAGGTTGTTCCCATGCCTCACCCACTGGCGCTGGACCACCAGGCCGGTCACGACCGCAACCAGGAACCCGAGCCCGACGCGCATCCCGACGACCTCAGCCCCGATACGGTGGGGCACAAACGCGACGGCAGTGCTGAAGATCACCACGACATTGATGATCGGTCCTGCGAGCATGTACGCAACGCAGCACGAAAGCGGCAATCCTTTCCGCAGGAGACGCCGCATCACCACGAGGATCCCGCACTCGCACATGGGGAAGATCAGACCAAGCAGTGACCCAATGATCACGGCAGGAATGACCTGCTTGGGGAGGAACCTGGTGATCGCCTGTTGAGGGAGGAACTCTTCCAGGATGCCAGCGATCACCGCCCCGAGGACGATAAACGGCATCGCCTCCCAGAGGACAGCGCTGAACGTGATGATGAAGTCGAGGATTTCCTTCACCGCGTCACCGCCGCACTTGGGGAATTTGGGGATAAATGTGGTACGCCCGCCAGCCCAGGCGGGTTCACACGGGGCTATTGTCGGTCCCAGGTGCTCAGATAACAAGGGCATCCCGCTGGGCCTAGCGGGGCGGCGTGGGGGAGAGGCGACGATGGATGCCAGGAACAGCCATTGAGACGAAGAACAGAAAGACGCTGACCACAACGATTGTCCCACTCGGGCCGAACTTCACTGAGCCAGCGACACCGATCGGGATGGACAGGGCCGTACTCAGGAAGAAGCCAGTCAGACCGGCGAAAACACAAAACCCGACGGTCAGCCAGTACATCTGGCGAAGGTTTCGGGAGACATTCGATGCCGTCGCAGCGGGGACCACGAGTAGGGCGTTGATGAGCAGCGCCCCGACAGCCCGGATTGACAGATTCACGACGAGGGCGAGGAGGACAATGAAAAGATAATTGTTAAGCCGGAGGCTGACGCGCCGGGTCCGGGCCAGGCTGGGGTTGAAACTCGCGAATACGAGTTGGTTGTACCGCCAGAGGAACAGCCCTGAGACAACCCCAACAAGGAGCAAGAGGAACAGGAGGTCCGTCTCGGCGACGAAAATCGGGGAGCCGAACAGGAACGTGTCCGGGTCGAAAGTGCTGACGCGGCGGAGTACCTGAAACAACATTGCGCCAAATCCGATCGCGAGGGCAAAGAAAACACCGATAACGGTGTCGTTGGCGAGTGAGGTCTGCTCCCGGACGTAGACAATCGCGACCCCCACGCCCGACCCAAAAAGAACCATCACGAGTGGGACGAGCCATGATGCCAGCGCCCCTTCTCTACCTGTGCCAGAAACCAGAACGGTGAGGTATCCCAACGCGACGCCAGCAAATGCACAGTGCGCCATGGCATCCGAGAAGAATGCCATCCTGTTCCCAATCACGAGCGACCCGATGGTTCCGCAGAGGATGCAAACCAGGAGGATCGCCATCACCCCTTTCACCACGAACAGATCGGTGTTCAAAGTGTCTGCCAGGAGGTCCAGAAAGTCAGCCATCCAGTCAGTGGACATTGGATGTACCTTACCCGGCCAGGAGGGAGGATGACGCAGCGGAGCCGAGGAGGCGGTGGGCGGAGCGAGTGAGGAGGTCGATCGCCTTAGTCGCCTCCAGTGGAGTGATAGTGAGTGGCGGCGAGATCCGGACAACTTTTTTCGACAATGGCCCGAGCAGGTGGACCCCCTCTCCCTCGGGTGTATCTCCGAGGTAACTGGCAAGCACGAACGCGTTCGCCCACTCCGCCGCGGTCCGACCAGCGTGGTCTTGCATCTCAACACCCCACACCATGCCACCTCTCTCCCCACGGACATGAGCGACAAACGGCATGGTTTGGAGGCCGATCAGTCCCTGTTCGATGATTTCGGACGCAATCGGCATTTGGGCGATCACATCTTGGGCTTCATACTCGTCCAGCGTAGCCAGCACTGCCGCACACTGGAGAGGGTTCGCGCTCCAGGTGTCGGAGGCTTCACCGTAGCCCAGTGAGCCAAACACATCGGACCGCCCAACCGCGGCTGCGACGGGAACGCCATTCCCGAGCCCCTTCCCCAGGACAACGATGTCCGGTTCCAGTCCATAAGTTTCATACGCGAATAGTCGTCCCGTCCGGCCAAAATTGGACTGGACCTCGTCAAGGATAAACACGATATCATTGGCTCGACAAAATCGTTCGAGTAATTGAAGATAGGCCTTCGGTGGGTGATAGGAGCCGCCGCCGCCAAGATAGGGCTCGGTGATGAGAGACCCGAGTTTTCGGCCAAACTGATGCAGAAGGGCGTCAAGTTCGGACTGGTAGGGACGTGGGTCGAATGGGCGGTCACGCAGGCAGATATCCCGGCACTCTGTCGTGGGAAATGTCATGAAGCGAACCCGGGGATCCCGTTCCGCGTCGGATTCGCTCCCGGTCACCGCGTTCGCCAGACCCTTCTTCCCGTGGAACCCGAACCGTGTGGCAAGGATCATCGAGCGGGATCGGTCACGGGCAGCGGCAGCCCACAAAGCCTTTTGGATCGCCTCGGATCCCGAGGCGGCCCACATCACCTGTTCCATCCGTCCCCCCCCTTCCCTGCCCCGAAGAGTGGCCACGAGTCGTTGAGTGGCAGCTATCTCGACGGGTGTGACCGCGTTGTACGCGGTCATTGGGACGGCCAAGAAGTACCCATCTGGTGCAACTGGTGCGCTGAGGCTGTTTTTGCACACCTCTGGGTGCGGCGAGAGTGTCCTTCCGTCGGGAAACGGCCAGCCCATGTATTCGGTGAAACGGCTCATCCAACGGGACGGGTTGTGACCGAGGTTGGAGACAAGTACACCCGACGTAAAATCGTAGAGGCGACGGCCTTCCGGTGTCCAGTGAAAGACCCCAGCGCTGCTGGCAATAACCGCCTGGGTCGGCGTAAAGGTTCTCAGGGCATTGGGTTCGAATTTGGCGGTCGCTTCGCGGGTGACATTTGAGGTGGGTTCCGCGTTATGTTGGATCGTGAGGGGCATGATGTGTTCTCGATGGCATTCTCGCGATGATTAGCCGGCCTTCACCTGTCAGAAGCCGAGAAACAGATAGATGTTGCGCTGTTGTGGGGCGAGTCGCGCCCTAAGTCCTTTGTTCACAAGCTTTTACAGAAAACGATCTCTTGAAAACCCGATTCTCCGGAAATTGTTATCTGTAAATGACTTAGGCGGGGGGCAGGAGCTAANNAGTTCCGAGCGAGCGGCGAGCCGTAAGCCGCCGGTTGGAACTGTAGGGTCGCAGACGCTTTAGGTCACCGGCGGGCCGCGCCGCTCGCCCTGATCGGGTATCCTTTCTCCTGCCCACCGCCTTAGGGAGGCTACATGCCTCCAACTGCGTAACACCTAACATAATCGGTTGGGTGCGCCGAAACTCTGCGGTGTCAGGATTTTAGGTGTTGATTGGTTGTTAGACACTCGTACAATCACCCCTCGACCGCCCTCGTCCCACGCCGACAGATCCTATCGGATGGCCTTGCCCCCTGAGTTGAGAGTTTACGACCCTCGTGCGTGGCGCGTCGAGGGAAGTTTTTGGTCGCTGCCAGATCCCACCCCATTTCGCACTGCCGTCAGACTCCCAGTCACTGAGGAATGTGACGACGCTGTCAATCGTGGGTGGATCGGTTCCTGGTTTGGGTGATGAACCGATCCACCCGCGATTGACTGCTCCTGTGGGCAACCTCCGTTGCCCATCACCTCACTTCTTTCGCGACTTCCGCGCGGCGGCGAGCGTTTTGTAGAGTTCTCCCATCAGACCTGTGACCGGAGTGTCCAGGGTCGCCCCTGGCATCTCCACCTCGAACTCGCCGAATTCGGCGGCGTGTTCACCCCGCTCTGTGAGAGCATATTTTTGCTGAAACTGAACCGCCTCATCCTCGCTTGCAGTTTTGCCACTGGTGCCTCGCACCTCGAGCAATCCGGCCTCCACGAGGGCGTCCAGGAATGTACCATCCTTGGTCTTTCGTGTCGGGACGACACGCAAGTCCCGACCGAGCGCTCCTCCCGGCTGGGCTCGCTTCGCCGCCCGAAGAACTTTCCACGTCGCGGGCTCGATTTGTCGCAGCATAGTAGTCTTCTCCTTGGTTAAGTGTCATGCAGGTAGGCCGAGATACGGATCGCTATTGCCCGTTAACACGGAAGCCCTCTGCGAAGTCTTCCTGTGAGCGAGCGACTGGAAATCATCTCAAAGAAAAAGCCAAACGCACAGCCTATTGCCTCATTCGAGTCGTCCCGGATTTCGAGACCTTCCTGCACAATCGTCAATGGCAGATTGGTGGAGGCCCAGACAAGGCAAATTTCGATTCCCAAAGGCCAAGGTCGTCTGGCTTTCGGTGCGAGGTAATGCTGCCGGAGGTTGCACAGCACTCTCAGCATAGTTGAATATACCTAATTTCCCCAGATGATGAAGAGGGAACAACGTCTTTTGCACGAGTTTCCATCGGTTCTCCACTCCGATCGCGAATTTTCCGTACCCGTGCTCAATCCTGGCGAGGGACTAGTTGGTCACGACAAGGCCAACAAAGACAGGGGCTAGTTCAGACTCCACTCCTCCCACCGGAGTAGGCAGGCGAGTGGGATGTCTTCGGTACAACTTGCTCGGACCGGTTTGCACCAGAATGCACCGGTTTCTCGGCTCGGGCGCTGCCGGTTCTGTGGCCGTTGATGCATGTCAAGATCGTGAGTGTCCTCAAGACGCTCTCCAATCCCCACCTGGCCCTTGCCACACGTTTTGATGCGCACTCCCTGGTGTCCACCGAGTGGTTGCACGGTGTGCGATCTCAGATTATCAATAGCCGACTTCCCGTCTCAGGCAACATTTTTTGGTGGACCTCGAAGTTGATCCACGCTCCTCGGCCTCTCATCGAGTCGGTGTCGAATCTCTGTGGACCTGTCAACGGCTTGACGAGGGGGGTTCAATGGGAGAGGATGATACCTCGTCCACCTGCCGATACATGCCCTTCTCCGAAAGGTTCCCCTGTCATGCGAATCCGTTCCCCGTGGCTTGTCGTGGCGATTCCTCTGCTCGTGGTCGGCCTTGCTCCCGCAGCCCCCGAGAAGGATCCTGTTGCACTCAAAAAGGGAGAACGGATCGTCTTCCTCGGCGATTCCATCACCGAGGGAGGTATCCGACCCAAGGGGTATGTCACCCTGGTCAAGAACGCACTGGCCGAGAAGCATCAAGATCTCGGGATCGAGGTCATCGGTGCTGGGATCAGCGGAAACAAAGTGCCCGATCTGCAGCGGCGGTTGGAAAAGGACGTGCTCAAAAAGAAGCCGACTCTGGTCGTGATTTACATTGGGATCAACGATGTGTGGCACGGAGAGAAGGATCCAGCCAGGGGGACGCCGAAGGAAAAATTCGAGCTGGGCCTGAAGGAGATCATTGGCAAGATCCAGGCCGCCGGAGGCCGGGTCGTCCTCTGTACCCCCACGGTGATCAACGAGAAAAAGGTCGGGACAAACAAACTCGACACTCTGCTTGACGAGTACGCGAACATCAGCCGCGGTGTCGCCAAGGAAACGGACTCACCACTTTGCGATCTGCGAAAAGCGTTCCTCGACCACCTGGCCAAGGCCAACCCGGAAGACAAAGAGAAGGGGATTTTGACGACCGATGGCGTTCACCTGAACGACGCGGGAAACAAACTTGTCGCCGAGACCATCCTGGCTGCGATTGATCCATGATTGCCACATGGGCTGGGTGACTGAATGACCTACTGAACTTGTTGATGCGAGAATACTCCACCGCGCCCAAACTGAGCGCGGGGTCATTCAGTCCAGTCGGAAACAGACACGGCACCCATCGGAGGGAGATGCGGCATTATCTGCGACGTTGCAGCCGGGACTCATCGCAGAGCAGGCAACGGGTTCAGCGTTGAAGCTTCCCCCACGCGGGACGAATTCTTGATGTTTGACAGTTGGCGGCACGGGGGTCGTTAACGACTTTCGATGCTTTGTTGAGCCCAGATCGCCATCGGCTTTTAGCCCTGGTGCCTGGATCGAAGACGAGACTTGAATTCCCATGATCGCGACGGTGAGGAGTACCAACAACAACGACCCAATGGCAACGAACCATGACACACGCGAAAGCTTGGCATTTCGGCGTCATTCAAGCTCGTCGAGACGAGCACGGAGTTCGTTTCCATCCGCTGGCCGCTGGCCAGGTTCATCATCCCAGCATCGGTTGATCAGGGTGATCTCCCGCTCGCTCACACCGAGTGTCGCCAGCACCCGCTTCCAGCCATCGCCGCTCGGGCGTTCCAGACTCAAGTCACCACGAAGGAGCTGATACCAAAGAACTCCGAGTGCATACACATCGTCGCGGCGGTCGGCCTTGTCGAATCTCTTCAGTTGCGGAGAGGCGTAGGCGGCTGTATACGCCCTGATGGTTGCGTTCGTTGCGTTGGTGGGAGTCGGCTGGTCACACGATGAGGGGGGGATCATTTTGCTGATTCCGAAATCGGTGATCACCAATGATTCATCGGCGCGAAGCAGCACGTTCGACGGCTTCAGGTCGCGATGAACGACGCCTACTGCGTGGAAGTGACCGGTGATCGCGGCCAGGCGTAAAATGACCGCACGAACCCGCTTCACCCGCTCAGCGTCAGGGAGCTCCTTCCACGTTTCCGGCAGCCGAGAGAGGTCGCCCCCGTCGATGTACTCGAACTGAAGCCACGGCGGATCCTGGAGGGCTTCAACCTGGAGTAACTTCACAACTCCGTCGCTTGGCACTTTCTGATGGATCTCCTTTAACACCCGGGCTTCCAACTCGGTAAACCGGTTGCGGGAGGTCGGCTCGATGAGGAATTTGAACGCTGCGACCGTCCCGTCTTTGTGCCGTGCCTTCCACACTTCACCAAAACCGCCAGCCCCGAGCGGTTCGACAAGCGACCATGACGGGAACCCGGGAACCGAGTCCCCGACCGTGAACCGCGGACGACGTTGGGGTAGGAACGCAGCTAAATGCTGCGGGTCGTCCACTCCAACTGTTGCTGGAACGGTGGTCGCCGATGGATCGCCGAAGAGTCGGGCCGCCTGTTGGGCTGATGCGTGGAACTGGGAAAGATACGCTTCCACCTGCGCGCGATCGCCCTCGGGCAAGTGAAGGCGGAGTTCGCCCATCACCTTGTCAAGTTGAGCGCGGAAGTCCACAACCGTAGCCCGCAGCAGGGCATGGAGTTCGCCCCGCAGTTGCTGCTTCTCGCGGTGCTTGCAATACGCTTCCAATAGCTGAGCAGCGATCCCAGAGGGATCGCACTTCGCAGCCGCATTCCCGACCACCAGACCGAGATTGACCAGTAGGTTGCGAAAATTCATGATGATGTCCCCGCTCGGAGGTCGGGAAGAGCAAGTCATCTGGTCATTCGCTCGAGCACTCGGTTCCTTTATTTGTGCCATTGACAACGACGCATCTGGTTACATTACCTCGAGTTGTGGCAATTGATGTGAACCAAAGTATCAGAAGTGAGATCGCTGCAAGTCTTTCTAAGTATTGAATCCGCAACGGGTTGAGGCGTGCGGCANNGCCGCCCTCTGTGGCGGCCCGGCATGGGTAAGGCCCATATGCGGCTCAACTTTCTTCTGTACCTCGCCTTGCGTTGCTCTTTCGGCCCGCAATTTATCTCATCCACCGGTATTGCTTTAAGGCATTGGCAAGGCCTCCGCGTTGGCCAAGTCTGCCAGGCTCCGGCGAGTCTGGCGAGAGGGCTCCGCTACCTTCTCGGCGGCGTCGGGAGAGTTTGCGGAGGCTTCGGTGGGCCGGCGTCGTTGAACCGCGCTGGGTCGAATTCATCCAGCGATTCCCCCACATTGTTCGAGCCTGGGGTGATGGGCCGCAGTGGAGGGGCATCTTGTCCGAACTTTGACCCTTCCACGGCAGGCGGGATCGGTGGCGGGGCCGGGGGCGAAGGGGCAACAGGTGGGATTGGCTGCGCCGGGTTGACCACCGGCGGATTCGTGGGTGGACCCTTGGGAATCGGCGGTGCTGCGACCGTCGGGAGAACGCGAGGATCGTCGGGGGGAGGGACGCTCGGGAGTGCCGATTTCCCACCAGCTGACGGTAGCGACTGGGTCGGAAGCGCAGGCGGTGGAGGAACCTGGGGCAAGCCCGCAAAGGTCGATGGTGGCGACGCCGGTGCGACCGGTGTCGTCGAGCTGGTGACTGTGTCCGTCGCTGGTGCTGTGGTCGGCGCTGGTGTGCCGGCTGCGAGTGAGACCCATGTCACCAGAGCCCGAAACGCTGGTGCTTCACGGGTGTAGAACGCGGGTTGCCGCATCCCACCGTGGGCCGCGAATGCTTTGACCAGAAGTGGGCTGGTCGGAGGGTCGTCCTTTTTGATCAGGGTGGCACACACTCGCAGGTTATGTCGGGTCGTTTCGGGATCAGCTGTGACACTTGTCGTGGGGGAGAGCTTGAATGTCCCCTGATAACTCACTCTGGCATGGCAGTCGGCACAGAGGTTCGCCAGGATCGGTTGCACCTTTGGCCCGAACGTGGCGATAGCATCCGGGGAGATGTCCAGATCTCGTTCGGTCGTTGGGTGTGATGCGAATCCGCCATTGCCTCCAGGAATTACGGAGACCCCCAGTCCGGCTGGCGGTGGAACTGCCGGCAAGCCTGGTGCCGGGGGTGTCGTTGGCGCTGGCGGCCGGGCCGGTTCCCCGCCTGTCGGAAACAGCCGGAGCGATTCGTCCAGAGTGCGTGCCATTTCGGCTGCGGTCTTGTTGGCTGGCTGGAGTCGAACCACTTCGCGAGCCTCAGTCAGGGCGTACTCCCTCATGCCGTTGAACATGCACCACCGGGCGAGCTTCATTCGCCCGACAGGATCGTCAGCCTTCATTTTCCCGAGCAGGTATTGGTAGACCTCCTCCTTCGAGTTCCCGATGTAGTTCACCTTCTCTTTCGCGTGGGGCTGGGTGATCGCACCTCGTCGGACAAGAACGCGGTCCCCTTCCCTGGTGACGGCACCTTCGATCAACGTTCCATCCTGAAGGATGACAAATTGACCCACCGTTGGCAGGGCCACCGTTGGCAGCGGAGTCGGTGCGGGGAGCCCAATGGCAGGGGTCGGGTTGGCTGACGTTCCGCTTGAGGGCGGTGGCGTGGGTGACGGTGGATTGAACGCGGGTGGAGCACCGGGAGACAGAATCGGCTTCACCGGCGCAGGTGGCGCGTCCTGTCGTGGAACCATGGGGCTAGTGGGTGGCAGTATCTCCGTTGGCGGGGGCACACGGGGGAGCCCCGAAGGGGGTGGGTCCGCGGAGACACTGACCGGCGGTGGGAGAACGGGAATCCCCGCAGGAGTGACAGGCACAGCCGGTGCGGGCGGTGGGACGCTCGATACCGCGGGAGATGTCCCCGGAAGTGGGGTGGCGGGCACACTTGCCGGTGGTGGGGTGGAACTGAGTGTTGGGGGTAATGTTGCTGGGCTTGGGATCGGTCCAGCCGGGAGAGGGCTCAACATGACCGGCGGGACTGTCGCAGCGGGCGATGCAATCGGGGAAGGCAATGCGGTGATCGACGGGGCGACTGGTGCAACTGCCGCGGGCGGCGAGCCCAAGGCAGGCAGTGGGGGTGTGGCTGGTTGAGTTGGGGTCGGCGATGACGCTACCGACGTCGGCAGACTCGGGACGGTGGGTGAGACACTCAGAGGGACGACCCGCGGCGTCTGCGTGGACGGTGTCACAGGATCTGGCGCAACCGGTTGGACCAGTGGTGCCGTGGCCGGGGCAGCGACTTTTGGCACCGGCTCCGGGATGGGAGAGGATGTCGTCGGATCCAGGACGATGGGTGGGAGTGACAGCGGGTCGACCGGAGCAGGCGGTGTTGGGGGGGTGGCGGAGGCTCGAACCCCAGTGTAAACCGCCCCCATTGCCGCGGCCATCACCGCGGCAATCGCCAGGTAATAGGATGTTTTCATAGTGCCTCGGGCCATACCGGGGGGTGCGGGCAGAATCAAGTCCGGTCCCGAGGCAGAGCCGAGGGTCTCAGGGGTGGCGGATGAAGGCCGAAATCCTGTCGATCGGAAGCGAACTGACCAGCGGCCAGAACCTGGACACCAACGGCCAGTGGTTGAGCCGCCAGTTGGCTGAGATCGGAATTCCGGTCGGGTTCCACACAACGGTAGCCGATGACCTGGCCGACAACATCGCTTGCTTCCGGGCTGCCTGCGAGAGGGCCGATCTCGTCATTGCTACGGGTGGACTCGGGCCAACGCAAGACGACCTCACTCGCGAAGTGCTCTCGCGGGTCGCCGGTGTCGAACTCGTGGAAGACGCTGCCTGCCTGGAGCACATCCAACAGATGTTCGCTCGACGCGGCCGGTTGATGCCGGAGCGGAACCGAGTCCAGGCGCTGTTCCCACAAGGTGCCGAGGTTCTCTTCAACTCCGCAGGGACGGCTCCAGGGATCTGGCTAACCATTGGCAGCGCCAGTGTGGCTGCAATGCCTGGCGTACCCTCCGAGATGTTCCGGATGTACGCCGAACAGGTGCGGCCAAGGCTACTTGCGGCTGGGCTTGGAAGCGGTGTTCTGATTCAGCGGAAAATCAACACTTTCGGGGTGGGAGAGTCGCAGATCGAGGAGCGGCTCCTCGATCTGACTCGACGCGGGCACGTCCCGGAGGTCGGGATCACGGTCAGCGATGCGGTCATCTCCCTCCGGATTTTGGCGCGGGCTGCGACCGGGGAAGATGCGCAAGCCCAGATCGCACCAGTGGAACAGGTGATCCGTGAACGCCTCGGGGAGTTGGTGTTCGGGGTCGAAAATGAGGAGATGCAAGTCGAGGTTGTGCGACTTCTCCACGAGCGACGTCACACCCTGGCGACGGCCGAGAGTCTCACCGGCGGTCTGGTGGCTCACCGCATCTGCCAGGTTCCCGGAGCAAGCGACTTTTTCCGGGGGGGCGTCGTGACCTATACCGACGAGATGAAGTCCGCCCAGCTCGGTGTGGCTCGGGCGATCCTGGAAGAGCACGGGGCGGTCAGCGAGCCGGTCGCCCGTGCGATGGCCGAGGGAGTGCGCAAGTTGTTTGGTACAGACCTGAGCGTGGCCACGACTGGGTTCGCTGGCCCTGGCGGCGGAACCGACGAGAACCCAGTCGGGACGGCCTACGTGGCTCTTGCTCACGCCACCGGAACCGAAGTCATCCGGCACGGCTGGCTTGGCACGCGTCTGGAGATCATGAGCCGAACCGCCACGCTCGCTCTCAATATGGTTCGATTGCGACTGATGAGAGCCACCCACGACTGATACAACCGCCGGTCTCCACTCGGCTAATCTCTTCGGGTCGGTTTTGTCACCGGCAACGTTCTTTGATCGGCGCGGAGAGTCAAATCATACGAATATGTGCGACAGACAGCGTGTGTAGTCGAGTGGAATGTGAGTTTGCTCCAGACGGTGCCATGAGCTCTGCGAGGCACCATCGAGAAAATGATTGACGAAATGCCTGCATACTTCCAATATAGCTGTCCGGTTTGGGCTGCTTGAGAGACTGTGGGAAGATCGAATACTCTTACTTCTACACAATAATACAGTGATCGTGATGATCAGTATCATTGTACCATATCGCATGATTACTGATCATTAGATACCGCTTGAGGACTACCCGATGATCGCCTTCAAATGTTCTCAGTGCGGCAAAGCAACCATGATGAGGGAACAACTTGCGGGGAAGCCGGTGAAGTGTTCCGCCTGCGGGACAGCAGTTCTTGTTCCGGGTTCGGCGGCTCCGGTGGCTTCGGTGGCTCCGGTGGCCGCCCGACCCGCACCCGTTACTGTCCAACCCTCCCCTGCTGTCAAGCGGTCTACCCCTGCGCGTGGAGTTGCCCCAACGCAAGCAGAACAACCGGAGGCGAGCTCTACCCTTTCTCGGATCGTCTGGGCCGGCGTGAAGGGCATCGCAATGCCATTTTTGTTCATCACCGTTTTACTTTGCGACATCGGGATCAATGCGTTGCTTGGCATCAATCGTCCTTCTGGTCGCAGCTCTTTGTTGTTGAATATTTTCCCCGATCTTGCGGTGCTTAAATTGGTCTTTGTGACAGGCCTTGCCATCCTGGCGACCGTGGCTGGTGTTGCAGCGGGAAACGCGATTTCCGGACCGAAAGGCCCCTTGATCGGGGCCGCCGTGGGTTATCTGCTTGGGAGTATGGGTGGAAGTGTCATCATCGAACTCATGAAACGACCTCGGCCGAACACCCCATGAGGCATTGGGCAGGAGAGGGTATACCCAGCGAGTGGTCTTGAAATGACACGCGGGCTCTTTTCACTTCAACAGGAACCCGACGAGGCTGTCGCATCGCAGGCGGAGAGTTGGTCAGTCGCGCTGCGGGTGACCGATTCTGGCTCCCAGACGCACTCGGTCTGCGGGTGTGCGACTCGATGCGTTGCCGTTGACCGGAACCCGCGACGCGCGGAGCGACTCACCAGCTCTCGCTGATCCGACCTCGAACGGGACTACCTGTCTCGAGGAAGCCGGTCGAACTTTCGCATGACCCCCCCTGCCCTTCTGGATTACCAAAAATCTGCCGAGGAGACTTGAACCTCACGTCGCGTCAGGTCTTACCATGCCTTCGTCCGTGGGATGGAGGGCACAGAAATGCCGCCTCGTTACTGGAAGGTCGGAGATCTGGCGAAGCGGACGGGGCTCACTGTCCGGACCTTGCATCACTACGATGCGATCGGGTTGCTCTGCCCGTCCGGCCGCACTGGCTCGTCACACGGGGCCGGACACCGGCTCTACACCGCCTCGGATGTGGCCCGGCTCCAACAGATTATGTCCCTCAAGAGCCTCGGTTTCAGTCTGGAGCAGGTCCGTGATTATCTCGCCCGAGGCGACTTTGACCCGCGCGAGATCGTCCGGTTACACCAGGAGTGGGTTCACAGACAGGCCAATGATTTGAAGCGGCTGGCAGATCGGCTCTCCGCCCTCGCCGACGCGCTGGATCGAGCGGATGTGGTGTCCGCCGACACATTCCTGACCATGATTTCGGAGATGACCATGATCGAGAAGTACTATACGCCAGAACAACTGGAACAACTCCAGGCTCGCAAGGACCAGGTGGGAGAGGAGCGGATCCAAGAAGTCGAGGCGGCGTGGCCACGGCTCATGGCGGCCGTTCAGGCGGAACTGGACGCCGGGACAGACCCAGCCGACCCGAAAATCCAGGAGTATGCCCGACAATGGATTGGGCTGATCAACGAATTCACAGGAGGGAACCCTGGGATCGCGGGGTCGCTGAAAACCATGTACCAGAACGAAGACCACATCCACTCGATGGACGTGGCTGCGATGCGACCGATGTTCGAGTACATCGGGAAGGCAGCGACCGCCGCCGGTCTCCGGATGCCGGGGGCGTGAATAACCATCACCATTATCGAGTGACCGTCCGCAAGGGAACACCTGGTGCGAGTAGTCGGACCAAGCCGACGACGAGCCCGAGTCCACCTGTGATCAGACTGAGGAAACGCAGCCCACTCTGAACTCCGTGAGCCGCCGATTCCACTTTCACGGATGCCCCCAGGGCGACACTGGCGAGTTGCTGGGCTTCCGCTGGGGTTGCACCACGCTGGCGGTAATCGTCGGCAATGGCGGCAGCGGCGTCCCTCACCGCCGGGCGCTCTTCCCGGAGGTTTTGCCGCTGGGCCTCGCTTGCCCGGTCCGTCCACTCGGACACCGTTGTCTGAGTGAGCATGGGGACCAGGATCAACGGGATGACCAGGCAGACAATCGCGAGCCCTCCAGCGTAGAGGGCGTCCCGTGGGTCGAGGGCTTCCACCTCGTCCGTGAGAAATACGGGCGGGAGCAGCCCGACAAACCCGCCCCAGACACCCAGCATGAGTGAGAGGTCTTCTTTCGATGTGAAGTTGTCGATCGACGACATCCACCAGAGACACTTTGAACTCCCAATCGCTCCGATGAGCAACCAGACCGGCCTCAACGTGCGACGGTGGAACAGCGTGAGCAGGAGGGTACTCGCCGCCATCGTTACGGAAGCAGTGGCAAGCACCTCTCCAGCCACCTCCCGCGGGTAGTCACGGAGGCTCACCATGTAAACCGATACCAGCGTGAGCGCTGCCAACAGGTTGAGCAGCAGGAGCATCCGGGTACTCATCGCCAGCAAGTAACCACGGATCTTCAGCACCCGTTTGAGATGCTCGTCCGGGCTGGATCCGCCTCCCACTCTGACGAGGAGCAGGATCGGGAGCACCACCGCAGCGACCACGACCCCAGCAAACTCATCCGACGTCCATCCTCCCCACCTCCGATACCAGCCGAAGGTGAAGGCCAGGCTGGCGATCCAGGCGGCAAGCAAGGTGACTGCGACCCAGTCGATCCGGAGGGGGAGCGGCTTTGGCGGGCGGTCGGGTCGGAAAAACGAACGGACCAGAACGAGCCCAACGAGGGCAATCGGAACATTGATCCAGAAGATCCACTGCCAGGAGAGAGCGTCGTTGATGTACGCAGTGAATAGCGGCGTGGTCGGCCGGGTCGAGTAAGCGAGTACACCGTAGATGCCGATAGCGACGACGACCGCGCGGTCGAACTGTTTGTACAGGGTTGAGCGGCACAGGACGATCACCATCCCTTTGCCGACACCCTCTACCAGTTTTGCCCCGCAGAGTGTAACCACATCGGTTGACGCTCCACACAGGAAATTCCCGACGGCGAAGAGGCCGAGCCCGAGCGTGAGGATCGAGCGTGCTCCGTACCGGGCCATCCCCGCCAGCCCGCCGAAGACCCCGTAGATGACAGACACGCCCCAGGCCACGGTTGTCCAGAGCATCTGGTACGAGTCCGCTTCGATGCCCTTACGGATCACGTCCGAGGTCACATCGGTGAGTACAAGCGTCTGGTAAACGCTGGCCAGGACGGGCACCACCGCCACGGCCGCGATCAGGTGCTGGACGTGCTCGGTTGATGGAGTGGGCGGCGATGCTGTGGTCGCAGTGCTCATGCTCTCGGTCCAGGGCGAGCGTCACTTTGTCGGGAGGTTGTGCTTTGCCTCCAGGGCGGCCAAGTCCCGAGCCGCCTGGGTGGCCCAGGTCGGATCGCCGGAGCCGTGCTCGATTGCCACCCGCACTGACAGCCCAGCCCGGAGTTGCGACCAGCGATCGTCCTTCTCGATGACGATCCGGACGGGAACTCGCTGCACCACCTTTGTGAACTCCCCGCTGACCACGTTTCGCGGCATGAGCGAGAATTGCGCCCCTGTGGACTTGTTCACCCACACGACCCGGCCGCGGAAGGGATCGGGGAACGCATCCACGTCAAGCCGCACCCCGTTGCCCGGGGAGACCCCGCGCAAGCGAGTCTCTTCCAGGTTCGCAGTCACGTATAGCAGATCGGGGTTGTACAGGCTCAGAACCGCAACGCCCGGCGAAGCAAAGTCACCGAGGTTCCTGGCGCGGCGGACGATTACGCCAGGGAATGGAGCTCGGATATTAACCCGGCAAGAAAGA
>PLDW01000478.1 GCA_003136315.1 Gemmataceae bacterium
AACCCCATGTGTTGAAAGACCTGACCAGAAAAACCTACTGGAACTCGTTGCGTGGCCGACTGTTCTTGCGGGGCACGCCTGGACCGAATCGCCAATGAAAATCGCGACTTACAACGTTAACAGCGTGAACGCACGGCTGCCCGTGCTGCTCCGCTGGCTCGCCGACACCCGGCCCGACGTGGTGTGCCTACAAGAACTCAAGGCCGCGCAGGAGAAGTTCCCCTTCGACGCGTTCCGGGACGCGTGCTACCACGCGATCAGGCACGGACAGAAGGCGTGGAACGGCGTCGCCATCCTCGCTCGGACAGCTGAGCCGATCGAGACGGGACGAGGGCTCGCTGGTGATTCGGACGACGTGCATAGCCGATACCTCGAAGGAGTGGTCGGCGGCGTGCGGGTCGGGTGCCTCTACCTGCCGAACGGGAACCCGGCACCAGTGCCTAAGTTCGACTACAAGCTCCGCTGGCTTGAGCGGTTCGCGGCCCGGGCGGCTGAGCTAGTATCGCTAACTGAACCGGTCCTCCTCGCGGGCCTGATGAAGTGGCTCATGACCGTGGCACGGAACCGGGTCCGTGAGGAGCATCGCCAGCAGAACGCGGCCAGGCGGGGGGGCGGCCGGCTGTTGGTGATCGACCCGGCCGGACTTGAGGGAATCGCTGGTAGCGGGTCGAGTCCTTCGTCAGAGGTGGCAGATCGTGAGTTGCTCCAGATCATCATGGCGAAGTTGTCGCCGCGCGAGCGAGCTATCGCCGAGGCCCGTGGGGACGGGGTCGGATGGGACGAACTGGCCCGGGAACGCGGAATTGCCCCAGATGCCCTCCACAAGCAATACCGGCGGGCCGTTCAGCAGGCCCTGGAAAACTTGAAAAGCGGTTGAGGGGGAGGTGAGAATGCGGGCTGCGGCCCCCGGACTCGGAGGTGACTGGCGGAACAACCCTCGGCCTTCCCAGTGACACAGCACAACCTAGAGCACGGGACTCGGAGCAGTAGACTCCTCGCAGCTTCGATGGCGGTAGCGGCAGAGTCACGACCGGTTCACATGTACATCAGCCACTCCAGATGTATCATACCCCTGCAGATCACGCCTTCGGGCTGTGGACGGGTGGCTGCGCATTCAGCGGACGGTGTGTCTCGGAGGAATCAGGCAGACGAGTCATCTCAGCCCAGAGGGATAGGCGAACACGGAGGGCGCGGTGTCACGTTTGGTCGTCGAAAACGAGAGTGTGGCACGAAAGGATCTCGGCCCTGAACGGCGTCAACCGGCCTGGCTCGCAGGCAGACATGCCATGCCATTCCAGGATCTTTCGGACGATGAGTTTGAGGTCTTCTCATACCTGCTTATT
Organism: Gemmataceae bacterium; assembly: GCA_003136315.1. GTDB lineage: Bacteria > Planctomycetota > Planctomycetia > Gemmatales > Gemmataceae > Urbifossiella. Next base: position 1,344 of record PLDW01000478.1, read on the forward strand.
CTCCGCGAATCCCCTGGCGAGCATGTGGTCTACTACGGAAAGACCGGGGATGCCGGGCGAGACGTCGTCCGCAGTCTTGTTGACGGCACTGTCGAGCTCATTCAATGCAAGAGGTACACCACAAACGTGGGGCTCCCCGAAGTGCGGGGAGAGCTAGCAAAACTCTGCACGAACATTTTTCGGAAGATCATCCCCACGACGCCTTCTCGGGTCGTCTTTTACGCCGTCCCCGACCTCACCGCGCCGGCAAAAGACCTCCTTGGAAACCGGGAGAAGTGGATCGCGGAGTGCGAGAAGGCTCTTGAGGAGCACCTGGGCGAACTGCCGCCTGCCGATCTCGTGGCGTTCGCAGTGGCGTGGTGGCCCGAGTTCGCTCATGAGGACGAGCACAAGCTTACTCTGCGGGCGAGAGAGCACCGAGACCTGTACGAGGAGTTTTTCCTCGTTCGCCATGTTGTGACCGGTTCACTTGAAGAGATCAAAGGTCCGCTTGCCGATATTTCGCAATCACTGGAGAACTTCAGGGCGAGATTCGAAGAGGTTACGGAGGGACCTCAGCCCTCTCAAGCCAAGAAAACACCTCCAGAATCCGTCGCAGCATCGCAAGGCGGTCAGACCCTCCAAGTCCGCATGCTCACGGCGAAGGTGACGCTTCTGGAAGACCGGGACCGGCAGCACCTGGACGAGGCGGGGCAACGACTCCATTCCGAGATCCTGGGGGCTATTCGGGCATTCGACCTCCGCCTGGCCGTCGCCGCCCAGGAGCGTCTCGAAGAGTGGCTCTCGAACGCCGGAAGCCGTGCGTCGGCCTCGGTCCGCGGCCGGACGGCTGTCCTGCTCGCCGACTTGTCGATCATGGACCAGGTCGAATCTAACGGTGGAGGACCGTTCGACACGACGACTGCACGCCGGTGGTATGCACGAGCGGCGGATGAGTTTTCGGCAGACTCTTCGCCGGAGGACGCTGCCAGGCTCGCAGCGCTTGAGACCAAGCTCCTCAGCCTCGAAGGTAAGTACTCAGAAGCCCTGGAACTCGCCGCGGTGGCACCAGAGGATCCCGCCTGCCTGACAGCTCGACTCTCCACTTTGATCGATCAGGAGCGGTTTGAAGAAGCGATCCAGGCCTGCGCCGGTGTCCCGCTTCATGAACGTTGGTGCGACCGATTGGTGATCGCCTACGCGGCCTTCGACGACTTCGCCGGAGCCGAGAGGATCACTGCCGCTTCGAAGCGACAATTCGACTCACAAACATACCGCAGGTGCCTTCTTGCATTGGCCCAATGTAGGCTTGATCGCGCCATCGCTTCGTGGCCGGAGGTCCAGACGGGGCTTCCGGGGGATGTACCTGATGGTGTCGCACAGATCTTATTGGCGGCGCTTAACGATCTCCAGCCGTTGCTGACAATCGCCGAGGCGAACGAACGAGTTAGCACGGGGATCGAGGCGGAGGCTTTGGCATCTGCCGTGCTCTGTGCCAGGCTCCTCGGCGACCGCGGACGGACCGCGACTCTCGCCCACCTCCTCAGCACCCGCGAACCGGTTCATATTGAGTTCGCGCGGGCCGCGTTCCGGGGTGATGTCGATCCGCCTGCGGACCTTCCAGATCGGCTTCGGCGTGACCATCCACGCCACTTCGAGGCCCGGCTCCTCGCGGCTCTCATCTCCGGGGCAGTGCGGGATGATAGCCGAGTGGCGTTTGCCGACAGCCTCGAACTTGTGAAACTCGCGAGGACGCAGGAGGAGAGGGAGCGTGCGGTCGGTGTTCTCATTGAACTTGCTGCACAAGCCCCGTCTGGGGCGTTCGAGGAGGCCGAGCGAGCCGCGTGTGCGATCTTGGGAGCTGAGCACCGGCGCACTCGGTTCGCCAGAGCCGCGCGCCTTCTCGCAGCGAAGCAGGCCGAAGAGGCGGCTTCTGTGATTGAGGCACTCCGCGAAGAACAAGACCCGCTCTGGAGACAGTTCGCGGCAACCCTCGCTCTCCTCGGCGATGACGAAGTTGTTGCACTTGATCACCTTCAAGTTGCAGCCCTTGTTCTCACACGCCCCGAGGTTCTTGAACGGACCGCTCTCCTCGCTGCGAAGCACGGCCGAAACGAGGTTGCGGAACAGATTCTCGACCGCCTGGTTGCCTTCCGACCCAAGGACGAACGGGCCTGGGGGTTCCTCGCGAATGTGTGTGTCCGGCTCGGCCGTCACGATCGAGCAGCGAGAGCTTTCGCAGCGCTCTGTGATCTCAAGCCGGATGTCCTCGCTTATGGCGTCAACCACGCGAAATCCCTCGCCCTCTCTGGCAGGCGCGAGGAGGCACTTCGGACTTTTCAAGCTGTGTGCGCGCGGCACCCAAGCTCGCTCGAAGCACTCGGAGGCCGCGCTAACCTGCTTGAAGTCCTGGGCCGCCCGGGTGAGGCGTTCCGCTCGCTCACGATGGCTCGCGAGGCGTTCTGGTCTGAGCCCTCGTTTCTTCTTCTCTACCTCTCCCTCGGATACCGCGCGGGCCAGGAAGAGGAAGCCCATCTGGCTTTTGCCCGACTGCTCGAACTCCAGCGGGAAGGGCACGATGTCCCCCTCTGGTCTTTCACCCTCGACGAACTTCTGCAAGAGTTCAACGCCCGCCATCGTGCCCACGAGGAGCGGAACCTTGAACTCCTTCGCGGGCGCATTCCGTGGCTCGCTGCCGGGAGAGCTGCGGGGCGGCCTGCTCTCGGGGATTGGGCGTTCCGAACGCAAGACCTCTCTGCCCCTCCAGATGACCCACATCCAAGGGCAGAGTTCACGATCTACTCGACGAACGGCTGGTCGGTCCGTCCTGACGGCGAGGGCGTACGAGTGCTCCGCCCGATCGTTTCTTGTCCGCCTCAAGGAACTCCAGTCGTCTTGGACCTGTCCGCTCTGATCACTCTCCACCAACTCAGCCTCCTTAACCACGCGGCCGCGTACTTCGGAAAAATTTTCGTGCCAGCGAGCTATGCCGAACTCGCCCTGACCGAGCAGACTGACTATCAGCATCACCAACCGTCCCGCCTGGCGGCAGCTCGCGAAATCTTGACCGCCGTGGACGGACGCCGGATCGGCTCGACTCCGCCTATTGGTTGCGAGCCGATCCCACTTTTGGACGAGCACACTGACGGCTCCGCGTACCGCCTTCGCGACATTGTATCGTGGCTTTACGAACGAGGGAAAATCGACGAACCGCAGATGGGCGAGTTATTGACTGGCCTCTGCAACCTCGGCACGGACCCGAGCCTCCCGCCCATCGCGGCTGCGGTCCACTGTGGCTTTCGGACGACCGTATTGACGATAGAGGTAGCTATCCAGACAGGTGTATTCCCAACTCTCGTCAAGGAGACCAGACTGTATTTAACTGCAGAGGACGTGTCCGAGGTGCGAGGGAGGCTCTGGGCGTCGATGCATCAAGAACGCCTTGCTCGGGAGCATGAGGAGTTGTGGTCCGCAGTCCAGGGGAACGAGCGATTCGAGCAGGCCATGTTCGATAGGCGAGTTTCCGAAGAAGGCGTCGAGCGAGACCACAGGATCGGTACACTCTTCGATGCGCCGCTCCTCGCCGATGCGCGAGCACTCCCCCTGCTCGTCGACGATCGAGCGTTCCAAGCCGTGGTACTGAATGGACGACCGCAGGATCCGTCCCCGGCGTTCGGGACCGACTGCCTCCTGGTGGCCCTCGCCAACGCCAATGTCATCTCCGAGGACGAACTCTCTGACGCTTTTCTCGCCTTGATTCGAAAGAGGTATCGGTTTCTCGTACCACCCGTCCAGGTGCTCGTGACGCTCGCTGCTCGTCATCGGGTGCATCCACCCGGTGAACCACTTAGGGAAGTCAACCGTTACGTCCATGACTGTTTGCGGGATCCGGGGTTACTGTCTGGCGCCGAGCCAACCGAGCCACCCGTGTCCGTCGCCTGGGAAAGTCACCGCTATTGGGTGCAGCACATCGCCCGCTTCATCGTCAAGGTGTGGCGTGATGATCGATTTGACGACCACATGGCACGAGCCTTCACCGAATGGGCAATCGGGGAGTTTCTCCCGAGCCCGCCATTGTCTCTCACGCGGATTGCAGCCATCATCCTCTGTGAATCGACTGCCCACCACATCTTTGGGACAATTTATAGCGAAGTGGGGCGGTTTCGAAACCGCGACCGAGCCGCAGGCTGCATCCGGGAGGTCGCGATTGCTCTCAGACTCACGGCTGTTGAATATCTGGAGATAGCTTGTGACTACCTCGACCTTCTCTCAACACAGCAATCTGCCCAGGCCGGCCGTGACATAGTCCGCCAGGTTTGGGCCTATCTTGCCGACACGGTGCTTTCCCCCGTCCGCACCGTGAGAGCCCGCGTGTACTATATCCTTGATCGACTCGGAGTTGTGAGCAAGCCGCCCACATCACCAACGCCGGACGAACTCGCTGCCGTCTTGGACCCGACCCATCAGCGGCGCGTTACGAGTTCAGGCGGTCCACTCGTGTTGCTCCGGGCCAATGAGAGTGAACGAACGGGTGCTGCCATCATCGTGTCCGACTACCTTCTCCACCCTGAGCGGGTCGCCCGAGAGACAGCGATCACCTTTCTCTTACTTGCACCGGAAGGCCCGTCGAGCTGGCTCTGCCCTCGAAGCCGCGCGGTACTCGCCGAAACTGCTGACGCCGTCCGAAGCGAGATGGAGTCAGTATGGGTGCCCGCCGCGCGATCACTCTCAGAGATCCTTGAGAAAGATTTTCTCCTCAATCTAGCTGGGTTTCGGCAATGCTTGGCGGCGAATCTCTCGCAGGAACAGGAAGTTTACTGGCGCAGAGTCATTCGGCCCGGCATCCACCTCACCGCCTCCATCCCTCCCATATGGTACGAGGTGCCTTCGGACATAGCGGCGAGCGAGCTAGCGAAGGATTGTGTCCGCGATGCGGTGTCCCTCATCGAATCGCTCGACCGCTACTTCGCACGTTTCGGTCACCTTGCACTCGCGGCACCTGCAACAACTGGTTCGGTCGTCCGCCACTGGGTTGACACGCACACTGACGACAAAGCCGCCTGGAAGGAGGTGTGGGAGTGGGCCGACTCCGGGATGAACCCACTTCGGACCTATCATGCCTGCCAGGTCTTCCTTGAATGTCCCGATCTTGTCCCGGATGGCCAGGCGGCGACGTTTTGGGAACGGGCACGAACGCTCCACGCCTTATCTCAACAAGACGAGGTTGAGGAAACCAAATCTGCACAAGATCTCACTGCAGTGAGCTTGGAACTTCTCAGTGATCTTGCCCGGCATTACCTCGGACAACTCGAACTCCACACGGTGGGCCTGCCTGGGGACCGGCTGGCAGCGCTCGCGTGGTGGTCTGCTGTACGAGTCGCAGGCGAATTGACCGCGCCCCTTCAAGAGGCTAGGGTTGATATCGCCTCAGCACTTCGCTCGGCTCTCGACGGAGTGGTGAAGCCTGAAGCTGACCTGACTAATTTTGAATGGGAGATGTTCCGACCGGATGGCCCCCCGTCAAAGTTTGCTTTCGGGACCATGCAAGCGCCCGGCCTGTGGGCCATGTCACTCCTCGCTGCTCCGGGATCGGGGATACCGCTTACCCCAGACGACGAGCCGTGGGTCGCAATCAACCTTTTCAGAGCGTTGATTGGCGGCTTCCCACCTCCGGGGGTCTCACCAGGCCCACCCCCTCTTGTTCTAGAAAGGGGGTTCGACGGAGCTGCTGCACTGTGGGCCAGTCGTATCGGGACGGACCAGACTCGACGGTTCCTTGATGAAATCCTTGAATTCCGGAGAGAGTTTGAGGAACGCGATGGCCTCCTCCGGAAGGTTCGAGCGACGCCCGAAGTAGAACCTCACCTGCAGGCATTCGCCTCTCGCACCTTCCAGTCGCTCGCTGCACTCGGGGCGGTAAACGAGGCAGATGCGTGGGGCCTTCTCACCGACTCTGAGTGGATGCGGGCTGTCGCCACTCGCCTCGAAATAGGACCGCTCCGAGACCTCGTGTTCGGATTGTTGGAGATCCAGCGACGAGCAGGCGGCAGGTGGCATTGGGCTCTTCCGCACATCCTCGGCTCATTCACGGAAGAACTCGACGTCCCACCTGAGCGGCGCCGCCTCTTGGCGTATGCCACCGTTCGTTCTGCCGCCATAGGCGGGGGGGTGAGCCCGGTGCGGCGGCTCCTCTTGGGCCGTCACCGTGAGGAACTTGGCCCGTCGCTCGACGAATGGCGGGAGCGACTCGTTCTTATTCGGGATATGGCCCCGCCGCTCGCCGCGGCCTACATCCGGAGTGTGACAGCGGTTCTGACCCGGTGATCAGGCTTCCCTCGGTGCATGCCTTCTCGAATCGGGGATGTGCTGCCACTCGGTCCGTAGCTCTCACGGCCCGGGCTATGGTGGGCACCGCCAGTCTCGCACCAGAAGCCCACACAGATGAAAAGCCCCCATCAGGTAGGGTGGTAGCCGAGGGGTCGCAACCCTCCCCTGAATGCCTCTCTAATGCTGATTAAACGGCCGCCTTGCCGACGAGATAGGGGAACTATCGGAGTTCTAACCGACAAGTTAAATGACAGAATGCCTTGACCACTTATCCACAGCCTGGAGCCGGTCAACTACAGGTAAGAAAGATATAGGTATTATATATATAGGTTTGCGCGACCAACTTACCGTGGCGTCATCCGCAGTTTTCCGTCGGGGCCGCGACCAACTTACCGTGGGCACCGCGACCAACTTACCGTGGATAACTTTTGTCGTCCCGCCACTTATCCACAGGGGTAGTGTCCGCCGGGGCGCGACCAACTTACCGTGGCCCTCTTGCAGCGTTTGAAGGGGGTGGCCGTGAGCGTCTTCCCTCCCCTCCCCGCTCCTTGCTGAACTGGCACAGGCAACAGAGTCTGCTCCGGAGCGCGACCAACTTACCGTGGCTGCTCTCCGGCAATTCAGGACGTTACGGGCGAGCCAACCGGCGGGGTGGCTCATAAGAGCTTGTGCTGGGATTTAGATACCGGAGGCGGGCTGTGTTCCAACGACAATCCGCGGTCGTCGGCCGTGATACGGGCTGTCGGGTACGCTGCTCCGACCTGATGGAGCGTCTGGAGAAACCTCCGCCGGAAGTCGCGAATGCGGTCGTAACCCTGCCCGAATTGCTCGTGTAGCGAATTCCAGTCCACGAATTGCGGCTTGCCCGTGGGAACCCGGTGCAGCCGTTGGGCCAGCCAGACATAGACGTCCAGGGCCATTGATGACGACGCCAGTGCCGCGACCGCCCGCGCGTCAAGCGGCACGGCGTGCTGGCCGAGGCTCTGGAAATACTCCTCGCTCAGCCGCACCGTCGAGGGCCAGAGGATGCGCTGGTCAGCCTGCTTGGGGAACCACAGGTCGAAGGCGCTGACAAACTGGGTGTTGACCTGGACCGCCCTCCCCTGCTCAACCACCCCCATGCGAACGGTGGCCGCCGCCAGGCGGGCGAGCTGGTCCTTCAGGGCGCGGAGCTGCTGGCCGTTAGTCTCCAGCCCGAGCGACCGGGCGAAGGCGGTCATCGACTCTTCCACATTCACCACCGGCGAGCCGGTCCGTACCGCCTCGGTGGCCAGATGGATCAGGACCAGACGCGGCTTCTCGCCGTAAGGCAGCCCCAAACGCACGAAATCCCCCGTGCGCGGGTCGATGGCGGACCCCGCCTCGATCCGCAAGCTCGCGTTGCCTTGCTTCCGGTCCCACTCCAACACCCCGTCGCCGGGGTTCTTGTAGGGGATGCCGCACTGGCACTGGATCGAATGAAGAAAATCGATGCGATCGGGCGGGGATTGGCGGATTGACACGGACGCATTGAGCAACCGCTGCTGATGGGAGGTGAGGGTCAGGTGGGCAATATCCTCGGCCACGGCTTCTGCCCGGTTAGGTGACGTAGCCGTTGGCTCGCAGCCACGGCTCCAGAGCTTCTTCGAGAATGTCCTGAAGAGTATTCGGGAACTGGCCGTTGAGCTGGCGTTCCAGGGATGCCCGCTTCAGGGCGGTGGAGTAGTCGGTTCGCACCCGGGTCGTGAAAGGCACGCGGCTGATGGAAGCCTGCCCCTTCCCTTCCCGCGCTTCGGCGGCCAGGTGGGTTTCCTGGGGTTTGTTCCGCTGGTCCGGCTTGATTTTCTCGCTGCCATAGATGAATTCCTTGGCAAGGGCCGGGTCCACCTCCACCGGCGGTTTCAACCCTGCCACAAGCGGTCTGCGTTCACTCACCATAACCCCCCTCTCCTCTATCCGACGATCTGTTTGGCTGGACGACGTGCCGATTTGGCTTTGCGCGACTCGGGCAAGACTTCGCTAAACAGCGATTTCACTTCATCGGCCGCCTCGCGGCCACGTGATCCCAACTGCCACACTACGGCCCCTTGGCCAGGGGCGTCGGCGTAAATCTGCCGGAGGATCAGCGAGGTCTTGGCCAACGGCAACTCCAATGCTGTCGCTGCATCCTTCATGTCCTGGGTCAGCCGGTAGGTCTTGCCGACCATGCTCAGGACGATCAAGGCCCGCGGGTGTCCGCCGCGAATGTCCTGGGCCTGGCGCAGCACGTTCGTGGCCTGGGCAAGTGCCCGGACTTCGAGCATACTTGCCTTACAAGGCACCAGGGCCAGATCTGCCCGCAGCAGCAGCGCCCGGCTGGTCTCGGTGTTGCTGCCCGGCCCGTCGGCAACGACGTAATCCGCCTCCTGGCCGAGGATCGGCAAGCGGTCGTGAATTTCGTCCGGATCGGTGAGCCGCACGGTCTTGACGCCGGGCACGGCTTCCTTCGCCCAGTCGGAGGACGAATGCTGGGCGTCGCAATCGGCGAGCGTGACGGAATGCCCCTGCTCGTGCAGCCAGGCGGCTAAGTGAACGGCGAGCGTCGATTTCCCGACGCCACCCTTGGAATTTGCAACAACGATAATCATGTGCCGGACAGTACAGCACGGATTTCATGATTGCAAGCAAGATGTGCATCTCGCTGACATGATGGCACGCTGTCTGTCTTTCATGACGGCAAGTCATCATTCTGTCTTGTTGACATGTCGTCGTGCTTTCAAGTCAGCCTGTCGGCAGGATTGCAAGCAGACAAGATAGCATGACAGCAACCATACAAGACAGCCTGCCGTCTTGCCGTGTTGTTGGCGTGCTGTCCTGCTTGCTGGCCGGATGGCTGGCAAGCTGACTTGTCAGCATGTCGTCACACTTTCCAGACGGCCTTCTGACATGCTGGCAGGCAAGCATGACGGCAAGAAAGCCAGCAAGCCGGATGTCAAGCTGGCTGGCAAGCCAGTCAGTCGGCTGGCTGACCGGACGACTTGCACGGTGCAATTCCGCCTATGCGACGCATAGGGAAGATGCCTGCCAACTTTAGCCGACTTGGCTTCAAGCGATTTTCGCTACCCGCACGGGTCACGGATCGCCCACCGGCAGTCGCGGCAGAGGGCTCTCCAGGCCACCTCGGATCAGGCGAGGGGAGGGAGGAGAGGGGGGATGATGCAGCCAGCCCCGGTGCTACCGTCGCTGGGAACTATCGATGGCTGACACTCGCCTGCTAACGAGCCGGGAGGAGGGCAAGACGGTGCCGTCTGGAAATGAAACTGCCCGGTTTGATCGTCCTCGATCAAACCGGGACAGAGGCAAAGTTGCAAGGGGGGAGCGGAGTCAAGGACGGCCGGGGTGGAGGGGACCCGTCTGCACAAGCGAGGCTTTGCGAGCGCGGAAGAGGGGGAGGAGCCGCCCCGGATGCCGGAGGGTATCCTTGACTCCGCGGGGGATTCACCCCCTGCCTTTGGCCTTGCTTGCACCAGGGGGAGGCAAGGGGCGGGGCCGTCGAGTCAGCGACCAAGCGAGAGCGGAGCCTGCCAACTTTAACCGACTTGGCTTTACGCGATTTTCGCCACGCCCAGCGGCCGGAAGAGGGCCGACAGCGGGAAGCGAAAAGGGGGCTCGATGAGCCTCTCGGTTCGCGTCTCGATCGGTCTTTTGCGGAAGCCCCGCAGGTTGCCGGGCCGGGTACTGGAGCGAGCGAGCGGTTAATCACCCCCCCGGGCCGAACCGGGCACGGATACGCCGAACGGTCCGGCCATCCAGTCCGATGCTGCGGGCCACTGGGCCGGCAGGGATCCCGTCGGTGATCCGGGCAACGGCGGCCGCCGTCAGCCGACATCCGGGGTGAATCTCACCGGGCCGCGGAGCGAAGGTGTGCCCGCAGGCCAGGCACCTGAACCGTGTGCGAGTGACGACGATCAGGACTGGCCGCCCGTGTCGGGGGACATCACGTACCCGGCCCACCTTCGTCCCGTGGCGGTAGAGCCGCGTCGCATCTGGGGCCACCCGTCGGCATTGCGGGCAATCACCCGGTTCGATGTGGTAGCGGGCATGGACTTCGTATCCGTCCGGGGAAACCGTCACCCGCTCGATCGTCCATCCCAACTCACCCCATACACCGGCACCGAGTCCGCCGCGGAAGAAGCCCGCCGCAATCGCCTCCATGTCACCCCCCGAACTGTCGCTATGAAGTTCCCGGAGCCACCGAATGGCTGCTGGAATCCTCTGGTCCGGCCACCGGGAGAATCCGGACCCGTCCACACTGTCACATCCGAGTTGGTACGCATGCCGGAACCGCTTCTTCGTGTTGCACCGGCCGAAATGAACCCACATCCCCCGTCGCTTCGCCTCTCGGACGATCCCGGCGGCACCCACCCCGAGCTTCCAGTCGGTACTCCCGCCGACGAATACGGCGTCGATTTCCCCCCAGGGCACACTGAGGTGTTCGAGGCCGTCCTGAGCGACGAGGGCCACTGGCAACCCGAGGGCGCGGATCACAGGCCCCCACACGGCGAACTGGGCGAGCGTTGCCACCGCATCCCCGACGACATCCGGGCAGGCAACGAACCGGCACTCTGGGTGCCCAGCGATCCTCCCGAGCATGTGGCAGAACCGGGCCGGGTCGAAGCCGATGAACGCGGCGTTGTCGGCGGCCCAGGGCTTGCCGGCGGTCCCGAGCGGGGCCACCCGGTTCCCAGCATTCGGGACGACGAGAGTGCCGAGGTAGGGGGAGTCCGAGTGGCGGCGAAGGGTGGTGGTGGCTCCAGAGACGAACAGACGCATAACTGGTCAGACGGTTGGCGAATCCGGTGGAAAATGCCAGAGACCAACCCCCCGCGCAACCGGAAATGCCGCCCGCTGAGGGGGGCGAACGACTCACCCTGGAACTCAAACCATCACGAGGGGAGGGAACCCTTGCCGCCGCGAGGTTCCACCCATCGACTTTGGCCTTGGCTGCACCAGGGGGACCCAAGGGACGGAGGCCGTCGCGACAGCGACCGAGCGGGAGCGGAGCCTGGAGCCACCCGGTCGCGTGATCGCGAGGTGCTATGACGCTTGCGAGGAACGCACCGTATGTGGTTTACAGAGGGCCGTCCTGAAAGGGGGAGCAATGTTTTTCGCCCCGTGCAGAACACGAACGATTGCAACGCCCTGATCGTCCGGACGGTAGAGGATGTCGAGGTCTGCACAACGACCGCAATGCCGATGGGACCTACGCCTGCATCGTGACGAGAGAGGGTTCCGACGAACCTGTCCTGTTCGTCCCGACCGACTCGCGGGCCGGCTGGCAGGCGCTGGCACGGGCGACCTGGCAATTGAGTCCGTCTGTGCCAAGGTTCATCGAAGTGCCGGCTGAACAGACCGAACCGACCAACACGCGGGCCGAGGACATCGCAGAGTTTTTCGGGTGGCAGCGGCCCAGGGGATGATTGAGCAGGGAAGGCCGACGCACCGCGGTCGCCGAATGGTTCGCAGGAGATGACTCACGACGCCTTAGTCTCTACCAGCTAGCTCCGGACGTGCTTGCGTGCTTAGCGGCATGTTGAGGAAGTTCCTCATCAGCCGGGAGGCGGATAAGTTATGTCGCATTCCCCACGACAATAGGGCCAGCGCCATTATCTCCGGCAATGCCAACAACTTTGAAGGCGGGGTTTGTCGGGACAGCATTCAATTTGTGCCACTGGTTGTCGGCATAAGATCGCATATAGTAACACAGGGGTGCATCATCCGCCGTGACAATCACCGGCCCCTTCGTGTTTTGCCCTGAGATGGCGAGAATCTGACTCGGCACAGCACTGAGTGGTAACCATGCCTGGGTTGAATAATCCCTGAGATAGCTAACTTGTTGCGAATCATCACCCCCAAAGATAATAGCTCCCGAAGAATTAGTGCCTGTGATTCCCTTAATTGCGAAAGGCGCATCAGGGAGAGTGGTCCAACCAGGAATTGAGTAATCACGGCAAAAGGCAACGCGGCGATTGCCATCATTCGTGCCGCCACCAAAAATTATTGGCCCGTTTTCATTGCTGCCTGTGATTCCCGTGATGGGCCAAGGCGCTCTCTGAGCAATCCTAGCCCATTGACCGGTGTAGTCCCTCAGATAAGAGACGGTTTGGTCGGCGTGCGCAGCCAGTACACCGTACTCGTTGTTTCCAGCAAATCCGATGATTTTAGCCGGTGCATCAGGCAGCATATTCCATTGGTTTGGCGGATTGTTGGCGTCACTGTATACTTCGCTGTAAGAACGCAGATACGCGACTTTTTTGACACTTTGACCACCGGCGATAATCAGACCAGTTTCGTTGTTACCCGCGATGAAGGCAACAGGTTGCAATTCGGATGGCGGGTCTGCGGGCAACGAAATCCAATTTTGTTGGGAGTAACTCCGCATATAATAGCCGACTATCTTACTACTCATCTGCTGCTCGCTTTCTTGATGGCATTCTCAGGTTCTTGCTCTTATCGGTCTAACTCTTAGAGACTGTCCGGAAACCGCCCCTCGAAACATGGGTTTCCGGGAAGGTGGTTCTGGCAAAACCCACTCTCTTTTCAAGCCTTTTGCACAACGGAGGCTATCCAAGAAGGGGGGCCTCTTAGAGGCTAAACCCGACCTTCCAGCGGGAAAAGCCAAAAGATACCGCCTCTTGCTGAGCACTGAGCGCCTGACCGGAAATTTCTAGTAGGGTATGGTCACCGACCGTTGGGGGCAACAAAAAATCGCGGATTTCTGAGTCCTGTACTTGACGCGAAGTGCGAAGTTATAGGTATTGGGGAGAAGTTGCCGTTGGGTGCGTAGACGCGAGCTGGTCCGCTCGCGAGGATGGCGTTACCACACGACCGTCCCACTCTGTACGGAAACCGCCATGCCATCACGCGAACTCGGCGGCGTTCGAGGATGATGAGTCGGTCGAACCGCTCGATGTGCCACCGGCGGATGTCCGGTTCGATGAGGCCGGAAAGGCCAACCACGGCCCCGATTCGCGGGGTGTGGGCGAGGGCTCGGAATGCGGCTTCGGCGTTAGTGACGAACCGCATCGTAACCGCCAGACCGGCCTCCTGACGGAGATACTCGGCGATGTCTTCGATGTCAGCTTCGGTCAGCGGCGTCCGGACGATCCGTCTAGTCACGGGAGTCGGCCTGGTCGCGTCGGCGCAACTGATCGCGGAGCGCTTCCCAGAATGCGTCGGTAAGCGGCGTGGTCGGCCCGCTGTCGAGTCCCTTCTGGATTTCAACCCGCAGCCACTCGATCTTGACCAGACGTTCCTGCTCCCGTTCTTCCAGCAGTCGCAGGGCCGTGCGGACAAGTTCGCTTGCGGACTGGAAGCGGCCGGAAGCAACGGTCTGGTGGATGAATTCTTCGAGGTGAGGGGTCAGGGACACGTTCAAGGTCATGGGCCGATCCTAACGCACTTCCTCTGTCATGTCAACTTTTGACATTCGGGGCCGCTCAAGCGGCCCTGGCCGCTGGCGGGTGCCCTTTGGCCGCAGATGCCCGTGATGATTTCCGGATCGGGCACCCAGGCATTGGCCCTCGGCTCGGGGTCGCTCGGTGTCATCTGCCATGCGGCTGCGGATCGTCTTCGCCGTCGCCATCGGAGTGTTTCGTCGCGGGGGTTACAAGTCGTCAGACCCCCCGCGGCGAAACGCGGAGAGGGCAGAGGCGGGCCTGCTGGTCTTCCCCCCCTTCGCTTGAGCCGGAGGAGGATTCCGAGCGGGCGGCGGCTACCGGCTTGGGGCCATACTGCTCACGGGTTCCCGGCCATTGGCCCGTCGGATTTCGTTGGCGATGCTCTCGAACAATTCCTGGGCCTGGCGATGCGTTTCGCCCGAACGCTCACCGAGTTGCTTGGTCCATGCGCCTTCGGCCGGACGCCATGTCCAGCCGTCGTCGCGGAGCCTTTGCCGGATGCCCTCGTCCGGCTTTTCGTCGAACTGAATGGCCATCTGTCGGAATCGCTGGTTGCGGTAGAGCCGTGCCTTTGGTCCATCGTTGTCGTCGCAAAGTGCGATCGTCCTTTCGCCGAACGGATCGGGGCGGGTCATCCGCACGGCGAATTCGGTCGCCGGTGGTTCCTGCGTCGGTGTCGGCTCCACAGGCGGCTGGTGTTGAGCGGCTATGGCTTCGTCGAACACATCTGGTGGACCGGCCGCAGCAACCGGGGCTTCCGGCTCGGGGGTTGCGGCGGTCGTCGCTGCGGCGGCTTTCTTGCGAGATCGGGCGGGTCTGGCCATGCAGTGCTTGTGGGCTGGTGGATGACCTGCCGTTTCTATCGCCGTTTTTGTCCTCGCGCAAGGGGTATCCGCATTGCCGTGGGTGGGGAAGAGGGAGGGGCGGTCGGAAGAGATGACGCCGTTGTTCGGTCAGTAGTCATCGGGAAGTAAAACGGTCGTTGCCGACCGGTCCGCTTCCGTGATGATCCAGAAGCGTTCTTCACCCTGCCCGTAGGCCGACAACAGCCTGCCGCCTTCCTGCAAGGCGGCATCATTGGCCATCGCGTCTTCCGGGCAAAGGTCGCCCCAGTCGCCGGAGGCATGGCGGGCCAGCGCGGTCATGACCTCCTCGGTCGAAAGCCGCAGGCTGGCGTTCGCCGTGATGGCCAGTTGACCGAGCGGGAAGCGTACCGGGCGGGTCATGCCGCGACTCCGACATCAAGACACTGATCCACTGCCCGGCCGGGTTGTAGACCGTGCAGGAAATCAACCGCCCTCTGAGCATGGGCCGCTGCCTGAAAGATCGCTCGTTTGTCCTCCTTCAACACGGCGAGCCAGTGGCCGAGATACGCGGCGTGGTCGTGACGAGGTTCCGGCGTGATGCCAAGGTCGCAGCACAGGAACGCGGCCCCGATCTCGGCGACCAGCTCTTCGCGGGCATAGCCTTCGTCGCCGAATTTCTTCCCCCCGAACTCCCGGTTGAGGCGGGTCGGGTGCTTGGTCCAGTGGGTCATTTCGTGGGCCAGTGTCGCGCTGTAGCTCTCGGCGTCCTTGAAGGACACGAAGGGCGGCATCTGCACGTAATCGCGTTCGGGGGCGTAATACGCCTGGTTCCCGCCGTGGCGGATGTCGGCACCGGTGTGCGCGAAGAACCGGTCGGCCGCTTCGATGCGTTGCACCGGGTCGATCTGCGGTGCGGCAGTGGCGTAGAAGTGGGGAGGTAACCCCTCGATCTGCTCGACGTTGAAGACGGTGTAACCTTTCATGAAATAGATATCCCGCTCGTTCTCCTCGCCGTTTTCGCCGGTCTCGGTTTTGCTGATGCGGTCGGCGTAGACGACCAGCGAACCTTTGGAGTCCTTCCGGACGTTCCCCTTCAGTTCCTTGGCCTGTTTGAAGGTCATCCAGATGGGGGCGGAGAAGTTGTGGGCGAGGGCCGATGTCCACAGCATCAGGACATTGATGCCCTTGTAGGGCTGGCCGTTCGCCCGCAAGGGCCGGGTGATGCGTCCGGCGGCGCACTCGGCATTCCACGGCTTGAGCCAGGGACGGACGCCCTGTTCCAGATCGGCGATGATGGCGCTGGTCACGCGGGTGTAGAGATCAATGCGGGTCGTCGTCATGGGCGCGGCTCCTTTCCGGATGACTGCTCATCCCTCTCGCCTGGAGGCGCGAGCAACTCGTAGGGGTTATCGTCGAAGAGCCGGGCGAAAGGCACCATCTCGTAGTCCGGACCTCGGCGATTGACGGCGCAAAGGACGTAGACGGGTCTTCCCGTCGCTCGCTCGTGGCATTCGAGCAGGCAGGCAGCACCGTCGCTAAATGCCTGGTTCAAGGTGTTGAAATTGTCTCGGTATGGTTGCGGTATCATGGGTGGATTCCTTTCCAAAAGAATGGGCGGGCGTTTCCGCCCGCCCTTGAGTGATCAAGCTGCCTTCCTGGCTTTTTTGGCCTTGGCCGGTTTCGGTGAGGTGGAGATGTCAAACGACATACCCTGCGGAAGCCACGTTTTCAGCTTGGCGATCTGCTCGGGGGTACGCCCTGACTTCTCCGGATTGGAGAAGGCCCGGTCGAGCTGTTCGACCAGCAACGCCTTCTTGTCGTTGACGTGGGATTGTGCCCAGGGTTCCCCGAACACCTCACGGCTGATCGCCAGCAGTTGCTCGCGGTTGATCCGACCCAGGAAGTTGTCTTTGGCCGGACGCCAGTAACCGGCCACGCTCGCTTCGGTCAGTGACAAGGCGGCGTCATAGGCGGTGGCTTCGTCGCCTCCGACGGGACCGAGCTTGGGTTGCAGCGTCAACGCCACGCAGTAGGCCAGCGATTCGAGTTTCGCAGCCTCCGGCAATGAGCGGAACTCCGCAAACCGTTCGGCTTCGGTTGCGGCCTTGAGCCAGCCGTTCGGAAGTGCTTTCCCGATGGCTGTCAGGTCACGCTCGGCGGACGTTGCTTCGTGCTGCTGACCCGGCTTCGGGAGTTTGAACTCCACATCCGGCCCGTCAGCAACGCGACGCTTCCCGAGCAATTGGCTGGCCACCTGAAACGCCAGGACCTCCAGAGCTAGAGCGGGATGCCTGGCGATCTCAACCTGAGCGATCGGCAAACGCTGCGCGGCAAGGTCGCGTCGCAGCGATTCCGACAGGGCGTGTTTGGGCTTCGCCCTGGCTACTGGCCCGTCACTCCCGTCCACCCCAAGCAATTTTGCCAGGAGTTTCTTGTTCTCCGGCTTCACCAGCCCCTTGTCGTGAAAGACGGTGCCGTCTTGCCCGATCGACACGAAGCAGCCAGCGAGTGTCTTCTGCGTGTCGTCGTAGCCGACATAGCCTGCCAGTTTCCGCTCGACTTCCTCCAGCCGTTGGTGGATGGCGTCCTGCTGGTCAAGCAGGTCGTCTGACTCAGTATCCTCAAGGGCTTGTTCGATAACACTGAGTTGGGCATCTAGCTCAGACTTGAGATCGACCAGTTCCGCTGGGACACCGACCAGTCGCGGTGAGATCCGTCCGCAGCGGTGGATCGCGTCATAGTCCCGGTCGGGGTTGATCTCGATCCAGCCCCAGCCTTCGGCTTCCAGTTGCTTGCGGATGCTGTCGAGTTTTGCCTCGGCCAGCTTGTGCAGGAGGGCGGGCTTTTCGAGATAGACCTCGTCACCGAACAGGTCGGCACGGGTGGAACCCCCGGCGGCTTGATAGGCATCCAGCCCGACGAAGCGGGCCAGCTTGTCGCTGGCATCGACCATCTTCTCGGTGAGGGCCGCCCGGATGGCTTTGGGATCATCCTTCTGCCAGTCCTTGAGCGACTCGAACACCTTGAGTTGCCGGCGGTGGTCGTCGGTGACGGTGAAGGCCATCAGGCATTCCAGGGTCAGCCCGTCTTCCCGGTATTGCTGAAGCAGGTCGGGAGCGATGCGAGCCAGCTTCATCCGCTTCAGGACAAGGCTTTCCTCGACGCCAAACCGCTGTGCCACGTCGGCTGCACTTTCGCCCTGGTCGATCAGCGCAGCGAACGCCTCGAACTGGTCGGCCGGGTGCATCGCCAGCCGGACGGTGTTTTCGGCAAGGCTCATTTCGAGGGCGTGTGACTCGGTCACGATCTGGCAGGGCACCGCAAAATCCTCCGGCAGTTTGCCCTCGGCCTGGAGCGCATGAATCGCCTCCAGCCGTCGGCCACCGGCGATCACGCGATAGGTGCCGTCGCCCGTGTCGGTGACGACAAGGTTCTGCATCAGGCCGTGCGCCAGCAGCGATGCCTTCAACTCCACCATGCCGACCTTCACGGCGGTTCGGCGGGCGTTGAGAGGGGATTTCTCCAGCCTGCTGACGGCAATGAGCTGGGGTTGAGTCGGTGTGCATTGAATGTCAGTCATAAGTAACTCCAATAGTTTTGATGGTTGAAAATGAAGCCGGTGGGCTGGGAGCCACCCACCGGCACCCGGATCAGGCGGCTGCCTGAGCGGATTCTTTGCGGCCTTTGGCGTCGGCCTGTTGCTGGTGCATGATCCAGGTGTGAGCCAGGTCGAGCAGCTTGCCCATCGCGAGCAGGTCGTCGAAGCCGAGGCTGTCGGTTTCCTTCCAGGCATCTTCGCCCTGCTTGTAGCTGCGGCTGGGATTGACGCTGTACCAGTTGCCTTTCTCGCCGTGGTTTCTCCAGATCGTGACTTGCAGGACGCCGATGCGGATTTTGTGTGCGGGTTGTGACATGGTGATTCTCCTTCTCTTTCGGTTGCCGGCCCCACCATTGGGGCCTTACGGCACGCCAGCGAATCAGCCTCAGCCCGGGGCGTAGCGCACCGGGCAAGCGGAAAATTGGGGGAGACCTCCAGGGGGAACCGATTTTCCGCTTGCCCGGCCCGGCGGCTGATTCACAGTGCCGGTAATAAGGCCACGGTCGGGGCGGAATCAGAAGAGAGAGGAACCTATCGCACAACCCCAAGCGATTCCCGCATTGGCGGAGTGACGACATGCTGCTGGAGAAACGCGAAGGGACACCTGGGACGATGGACAGTTGCAGCCGTCAGGGCAAGCAGGTGAGGGGTTGGCAAGGGGGTTTCAGGACACGGCAACTGGGAACGATGATGGGACAATGCGGGCCGGACCGGTCAGCGGAATCAGGCGATCAAAAGTCGTAGCGGGAACGCACTTCTTCGGCAAGCGAGCGACTGACCGTCACCCGGTCGCGGAACCTCCGGCTGGGTTCGCAGAACGGCTCGTCAGGTGAGAAGTCAGGTGTGTCCAGCATCGCGGAGCGATCCGCCCCACACTTTGGATGTCTGTCGTTCACAGGCTCACGGTAGAGCCAGGCGGCCACGGAAGACCCGAACCAGAGGCTCCCAAGGCTGCCCACGCCGGTCACCAGGAGTGGGAAGGACGTGATGAGTTCGGAGAGATGGAGCAGACCGCTTGCTTCCAACTCGAATGCGAGGACCGCCAGGATGGGGACAATGACGATACCTGCACGGGCCGCTGCCGTGTCTACCAAGTCCAAAAGATCGTCCATCCGAGACATCGGCCCAGAATAGATCGTCCTCGCAAAATGCCAAGCGAAAAAATGGATCTCGGCTTGTGCGGCCTTGACCGTTTACGATCCTGCACCGGGTGTCCGTCGAGTCTTGCGCTGCGCCCAAGGGGTGATGTCGTCGTCTCGCAACAGCTGAAGCATCTCGCGGAAACTCGAACGGTCATCGCTGGTGACATCCCATTGTCGCAGGTTGCCGGAATAGCTAGGAAAAATCATTTACAGTGAATCGCGGCTGCGTATGATTCTGCATGCTCCGCGTCACGCAGCAAGACAGTGCCTCCGGTGCCAAGCGTTACTACGCCTCGGCGGACTATTACAGCGAGGGCCAGGAGATCATCGGCTCCTGGGGCGGCGACGGCGCGAAGCGGCTCGGGCTCGAAGGCGTGGTGGACAAGTTTTCTTTCGACCGGCTGTGTGACAACCTCAACCCCACCACCGGTGAATCGCTCACCGTCCGCACCCGCACCGAGCGGACCGTCGGCTATGACTTCACCTTCTCGGTGCCGAAGTCGGTGTCACTGCTCTATGCCATGACCGGGGATCGGGACGTCCTCGACGCCTTCCGCGCGGCCGTTGACGAGACCATGTCCGACATCGAAACGGAGATGAAGACCCGTGTTCGCCGGAACGGCAAGGACGTGGACCGCACAACCGGCAACATGATCTGGGCGGAGTTCATCCACACCACCTCCCGTCCGGTGGACGGCGTTCCCGACCCGCAACTCCATGCCCATTGCTTCGCCTTCAACGCCACTTTTGATGAACAGGAGGACCGCTGGAAGGCTGGGCAGTTCCGAGGGCTGAAAGCCGATGCCCCGTATTTCCAGGCCGGGTTCCGGGTCCGGCTGGCCAACAAGCTCCAGGATTTGGGCTTCGGAGTCGAACGCAAGCGCGACGATTTCGAGATCATCGGTGTTCCCGCCTCGGCCCTGCGGAAGTTCTCTCGCCGCACCGAGGAAATCGAGAAGGTCGCGGCCGAACGGGGCATCACCGACCCGAAACGCAAGGACGAGTTGGGGGCCGAGACACGCGAGAAGAAGAACAACGATCTGTCGTGGGACGAGCTACGCAAGCGATGGGACGGGAAACTGAGTCAGCCCGAACGCGAGGCACTGGCGTCGGCTCACCGTCGCGATCTTCCCTTCGGGCGTCCCGAACCGGACGAGAGGATGGCGGTCAGTTTTGCCCTGGATCACTGCTTCACCCGCGAAGCGGTGGTGCCCGAGCGGAAACTCCTGACCGAAGCGATGAAGCGTGGCCTCGGCGCAGTCACGATCGAGGGAGTGAAGGACGAACTGGCGGGACGCTCCCTGATCCGAAGCCAGGTTGCCGGGCGAGACCTGGTCACGACTCCGCAGATGCTGGGTAGCGAGGAACGCCTCGTTGCCTTCGCCCGGAAGGGGAGGGGGCGATACCGTCCCCTGGGCGATCCCGACCGCCCTTGCTCACGCGAGTGGCTCAACGCCGGTCAGAAGGCCGCCGTCCGTCATGTACTCGGCTCGCGTGACCGCGTGACGATCATCCGGGGTGCGGCCGGCACGGGCAAAACGACCCTGGAACAGGAAATCGGAGAAGGCCTGGCAGCTGCCGGTCGGCCCGTCGTGGCGCTGGCACAGACGGCGGAAGCGAGCAGGGGGGTACTGCGGCACGAGGCGGGCTTCGCCAACGCCGACACAGTCGCCCGTCTCCTGACCGATCGCAAGATGCAGGAGTCCGCCCGTGGCGGGGTGGTGCTCGTCGATGAAGCAAGCATGCTCGGTACGCAAGACATGCTGAAGATATTCGACTTAGCCGAAGGGATGAATGCTCGCGTTGTCCTGGTCGGAGACCGCAAGCAGCATCGCAGCGTCTCGGCTGGCGAGCCGCTGAAGCTGCTCGAAGAAAAAGCGGGCCTCCCAGTGGCTGAGGTGACGGAGATTCTCCGTCAGTCAGGTGACTACCTCAAAGCCTCGCAAGCACTCGCAAACGGCGACACCGCCGCGGGCTTTGCCGAGCTGGATCGGCTCGGCTGGGTGAAGGAAGTCAAAGACGGCGAGCGTTACCAGGCCCTTGCCGGTGCCTACCTCTCGGCAGTAGCGGAGAAGAAACGCAATGGCGACCCCAAAACGGCCCTGGTGGTCAGTCCGACACACGCCGAAGGCGCCCGGATCACCCACGCCATCCGCTCAGGTTTGAAGGAGCAGGGCATGCTCGAAGGGGAACGCCAGTTGCCAGTGTGGGTGCCCGCACACCTGACAGCGCCCCAGAAAGCCGACTTGACGAATTACGACCCCGGCGACCTCCTCCAGTTCCACCAGAATGCCCCCGGCCACAAGAATGGCTCCCGGCTCACCGTTACAGACGAGAGCCCGCCGCCGGTCGAACATGCCGCGCGGTTCGAGGTCTACCGACCGGCGACGTTGGAAGTGGCGGTCGGCGACCGTGTGCGGGTCACCACCGGAGGCAAGACGAAGGAGGGCAAGCACCGGCTCAATAACGGCACGCTGCTGACCGTGCAGGGCTTCACGCCGCGCGGAGACGTGATCGTCGACCACGGCTGGGTCATCGACCGGGAATTCGGGCACCTGGCGCACGGCTACTGCACGACTTCCGTTGCCAGTCAGGGCAAGACCGTAGACAAGGTGTTCATCGGCATGTCGGCACAGTCCTTCCCGGCGACGAACCAGCGGACGGGTTATGTGTCGGTGACCAGGGGCCGGGAGCAGGTCGTCCTCTTCACCGACGATAAGTACGCGCTCCTGAAAGCCGTCCAGAAGCCGGACTCGCCGATGTCGGCGATGGAACTCGCCCTGACACGGAGGCGGAAACCGACACTGCGGGAGCGTCTGCGCAAGCAACTTGCGTTTGCCCGCCGGCTTGCTAATTTCGCCCAGACACACGAACCGCAACGGCGCGATGAAGGCCGCCAGTTGCACCAGGAGAGAGGCCATGACCGATAAGAGCGGGCTGGCGGGCTTATTTGAGAGCACACCCCGCGCGGCGGCCCGGCTGCCGCTGGCCGATGAGATCGAGCCGGAAACCGACGAAGAGGCGTGCGCGGCCTTCGGTTACCTGCGCGGGACACGCGACCGCGCCTTGGCGGTCGAGTTCCGCTACCGCGACGGCAACAGCGATTATTTCCCTTATTCCTGGCTCGGACCGTGGCGGTTCAACCCGTCAGTGGGGTTGTTGTTGAAATTCACCGGCGATGTGGTCACGCTGGTGCTAATCCGGGGCAGCAATCTCGATGCAGCAGTGAACCAGGGAGCAATGAACCTGACCGACTGCGGCTTGCAACGGCACCGCATCACCTGGATACGCGAAATGGACCAGGCGGAGTTGAAACGGGTAGGGGACAGCGGGCCGACCATTGATCGGATCGAGGTGGCCGAGTTCGAGACGGTCGAGGAGCAGCGTAAGTGGCTGAGCCAGTTTGCACCAGTGTTTGCCCGGTAGGCCACTGGCGGTTGATCATGATTCGATTTCCAGAAGATCGGCGATTCCCTGGTTGGTGGAGGCTGGCCGGTCAATTGGTCGAGTGGCATCGGCGGTCGCTGCGATGAGCCACCGCGGCACTCCCTACTAGATCATAGTCGGTTGATCGGGAAACAGGCTGCCGGCCAGTGACGTCCTCCGAATCCTCGTCGACTGATCGTCAATTCGCCGTTAGTGCCGCCAGCAGGCGTCGAATTTCCGCCTCCCGGTTCATCCTCCAAGAGTCGCTCCAAACCCGATGAAGCCGCCAGCCCCGTCGAGCAAGCACTTGCGCACGCCACACTTCGTCGATCCGTGCTGGCCTCTCTGCGCGGTGGCTGCCTCCGTCGCAATCGATCCCAAGAACAAACCCCTGCTGCGGGTTGCGGTGGAGCACTCCGAGATCGACAGCGAAGACACCTGAACCCACTCCGCGAACCACCCCATAGCCTGCCTGCTTCAGTACCTGCTGGACCTCTCGCTCCAGAGGTGTTTCATCACTTTTGGTCTGCTCTTGGTTGGGTCGGCGGTTGAGGCTGACCAGAATCCGCCGACACGCCTCCTCATCTCCTGAGGAGACGGCCTGAGCATATTCGAGGTAACGTTGCAGATACCCTGCTGGGGTCAACTCACCCGATTGCGCTGGAGCCCCACCGACTTCCCCAACCGGCATACTGCACATGATGACGATCCGCTTTTTGGCACGTGTCACGGCGACATTGAGGCGACGGTGTCCCCCAGCAAGGGCCACCGGGCCGAATCGCCGGTAAAACCTGCCTTCTTTGTTTTGGCCGAAGGCCGTGCTGAAGATCATCACGTCTCGTTCATCTCCTTGCACGTTCTCCAAGTTCTTGACGAAGAACCCAACGTCTTGGTCGCCCTCCCGCCGCTGACTCTGTGTCTGGTGGTTTGTCTGGAACTGAGTGTCGCGCTGGCATTCCTTTTCGATGAGATCCTCAATGAGGTCCCGTTGCGCCTGATTGAAAGTCACCACTCCGAACGTGCCGACGTTCGGCTGCTGCCATGCCTGTTTGAGGTATTCCACGACTTTCTGTGCCTCGGTTGGGTTAGTTCGATCAATGAACCGCCCTCCAATCGCGTGGTATTCGATGGGTCGGTCCCCCTCAATGGAGACCTTCTGCGCTGGCGGGGACTCCAGTTGTCCCTTGTAAAACGCCTGGTTGGAGAACTCGATCAGGGCGGGGTGGTCACTACGGTAGTGGACGCTCAGATAGAGTTGTTTCAATTTGCTGATCCCCAGTTCGAGCAGGTTCGTGCAAGTGAGGACTTCATCCTCAGTTCGTCGGCCCTTTCGTCTGGCGCCTTCCGCCTCTCGGCTGTCTGCTTCCCGGTCCAGATCCTCCCCCTCATCATCTTCCGCTTCTGATACTGTCTCTACCCGCGCTGCCCCCGCAAAAAAGGTGGTCGGCGGCAACTGCTTTTCGTCCCCAGCAACCAGCAGCGTCTTGCCCCGGTAGATCGACGGCACGGCCAGTTCTACCGGGCATTGACTGGCCTCATCAAAGATGACAAGGTCGAACAATCCCTGCTGCCAGGGTAAAATCTGTGAGGCCACAGCCGGGCTAACCAGCCAGCACGGTCTGAGGTGGGAAAGTCCTTTGTCCCAGCTTTTGTCAACGGCATCGCGGAGGCTCAAACTCTGCCCGCCCCGCGGCTTCCGTTCGGGGAACATCTGTCCCCACGGCTCGGAGGCGACCCTCTGTTGCCGGACAAGCCAGCGCTGGCAGATGACCCGAGCTTCCAGTCGCCGCTTTTTGTCCAGCAGATGCTTCAGTTCTTTGACTCGTGCGGCGTGTGCCTCCGGAGTGATCCGGTTGAGTACGGGGGACTCCTCTCGGCAGCGGCTTTGCCATTCCGAGACCGCCGAGCAGAACAGAAGCGCCACCCACCATTCTCCGTGCCGCTCCGCAGGGAGGCCGTCGGGAGGGACAGGGACGCGCTGGCCCCGCTGCCGCAACTGCTCGTACTCCTCCAGGGCGCGGAACACCTCTCCAACCTGCCCCGACCGTGCTTTTCTGTCCGCATCAAGGTTGATCAGTGCCTGGAGGCCACCCATACCTTCTTCAAGTTGGTTGGCCCACGGTGCAAGGGGCCTGCCGGCGAACGCCTCCCGAAGAGGTTTCTTCAGTTCATCTTCCGCCAAATATGTCCGAAGATTAGCCAGTGCAGAGCTGATGCGCCGCATGAGGCGACCTCGGTCCAGTTTTCGTCGCAGGTCTCCAATCGCCTTCTCTCGGGAGATGGTGTCTGGTGCCGCGAGGAACTGGTCAAGGGCTTGCCGTGCGGGTTCGCAACTGACGGCCAACTGGTTCAAGCGTGTGGCCTTTTGAAACTCCGCCCAGGCTACATTCGCCAGGGCCGAACGATCCTCTTCCCTTGCGGGCGAAGGCATGCCTGGTACGAGATGGTGGGTCTCCTTCGCTAACTCTGCCCGAAGGGATAGGCCCTGGAGGTGTGCCGCGAGGTTTTCCAGGGTGCCGCCTGTCGCCACCGGTTGGCCCGATAACGCTTGCTCCACCAGGGGGGCAAGCCACGACCGATGGGTAATGCAGGGACCGATGACCGCTGCGGACGCCAGCGCCCTTGTAGCACCGGCAGGGAAGGCCAGCAGGTCGGATAGAGTTGTGGGCGGAGTCGGCCCGGCGGGGATGAGGCCTCGGCAGGCTTGTTCGAGTTCTCGTTTCATTGCTATGTGCGTGACGTGCCGCCTGTAATTTTGAACGGTAGGCGCCTGTTCGATGTTCCTTGTGCTTGCGAATGCATCCAGCAGTGGACGTAAGTGGGGGTGTTGCTTTTCCCGCGAGATCAGCCACACCGCCTGATCCAGGCCACGCAGCGCCAACCCCGGAAAGCTCAGTTGACTGTTGGCGTCCATAGCGGGCGTTCGGTTGCTGAAGAGCTTGTTGTTGAAATCGCGGAGCTGCTGCCAAGCCAGGCTGCAATCCCGGCGAGCCCGCAAGGCCAGTTCCGCTTTTCCGGGTTCGTCCTGGCCCTGGCCGATTTCGCCGAGGACGGCCCCCATCTCTCGGTGTGCCCTGGCCAGACGTATGAGCGAAGTCGCCAGCCCCAAAGCCTCGCGGGCCAGGCGGGGGAAGGTCATCGTCGGAACGCCGCTATAGCCGGGGATGAGGTTACGGCATTCGGTCGCGAAGCGGTCTCGCGTTCGCCGAGATTCTGCGTACTCCTGGAATGACGAGGCCACCGTGCCGAGAGCATGACCCTGTGCTCCCGGGCGCAGTAGGCTGAGCTGCTTTTTGGCCTGGCGATATGGCCCGTTGAGGAAGGAAAGAAATCGCCCGGATTGCTGCAAATAAGTCTTGGCATGAACAATCATTTCATCGATTTGTGCGGCAGTCCAGCCACCGTATATGTCTTCCCATTCCTGCTTAGCATCGTCCGTGCGTCGGGAGAGTTCGTACAGTTGCTGACAGCGAGTTTGACATTCATTTAGCTCCTCATCGTCCGCCCCCTGGAGCGAGTTCAGCCAAGCCAGAGTCAACTCTCGCTGTTGCTTCACGCCGGACTGACGCCAGTTCGCGATCCCGTCCAACAGGCCTGTCATCGCCTGGGTGAGTTCCTCACTGTCAGGGGATGCGGCTTGCGCAGCAGTCGTGGCCCCTCGCAGTTGCGTGGCCAACCGCGACGCCATCTCGCAACGGTCGCGGAGTCGTTGAATCACCTCTGGGGTTGCCTGGCGGGCCTGGTTCAGCAAGTGCTGCGTCACGATGCCCTGGTTGGAGTGAACGGCCGAACTCAAGGAACCCAGACGCTCCAGAACCTCATCCACGGATTGCTGAAATCCTGGAACGGCAGCTTCAACAGACGACCAATAGGGATCGTCTGGATGCGTGTTCAGTTGGTTGACGAGTTGTTCCGCCTGCTGACAGGACGCCTGGAACGCCGTGAGTTGCGCGGGGTTGTTTCGCAAAGCCCGGAGCCAGTGCGATGACATCAGTTGCTTTCCGTCTATCGTTGCAGCGTGAATGCTTGCCAGGTGCCGGCGGGCCTCCTCAGCGACCGTCGTGAAGTCTGGCTCCTTCAGTGCGACCTCGTCCCAGAATGGCACAAGTGGTGTCGCGCGGGCCTGGCGTGCCAGTTTGGCCACCCGATGGATTCGCGACTGGATCTGCTCGCTGCCTTCCGGTGTCAATGTCTTCACGACGGGGAGCCAGCGTTGCAAGATCGAGCCCGATGACGCCAGATGCGGATTGAGGGTCCCAAGAACCTCCTCGCCTACGCTCATGAGCTGACGTAGCTCGGTTGGGATCGGCAGCACTATCCCATGTTCGCGAATCATATCTTGGTGTTCAACGTCGAGCGACCGCAACTGGGCGAGTATCGGATGGATTTGCTCACGGAGGTTGCCACTGTGTCGGAGGTTGTCCAGGTGCCCGGAACTCCAGGGGTTATGCAAAGGTCGACCTTCCGCAAACCAGTTCCCCACCTCTCTGGTTCGGCGAATCACCTCTTCGAGGGAGGACAGCGAAAAGCTCGTAGCGAGTGCCCGCAACTTCTCCAGGGGGCGAACGGTTGGGAATTCGCTTTGTTGGCGATGCTCCAGAGCCTTCATGTCTCGGTATGACATGCCGTATCGGCGGCGGATGCTGTGGAACGCGCTGGCGAACTCATCCAGCTCGCGTTCGTGCTCGGTAATTTGCTGGGCGAGTTCTGCGCGTTCCTGCTCGAAGTTGTAGGGCCGGGCAGCCTGGCAAATGTCTACTTGCTGGCGAATGGCTGCGAAAACGGCTTTGCGGTCCTGCTCGGCGTCGTGAATCTCCAGGCAGAGGTCGGAGAGCCCGGCTGCCCGGAGTCGCTCGAAGACCACCCGTGTCGCGGCCTGCTTCTGGCAAACCATCAAGACCGTCCGTTCGTGCGCCAGGGCGTCGGCGATGACGTTGACAATGGTCTGCGATTTCCCCGTGCCAGGTGGACCATGCACCACCAGACCGGGGCCGGATCGCGCTTGCCAGACCACTTGTTCCTGACTGTAGTCCGATTCGGACACAAGATATCGGTGCTTCTCCGCAGGCGCCTTCTCCTCCGCTGGCCTCGCCAAGCCCGTGGAGGACAGGATGCCAGCGAGCACGCCGCGCAACTGTTGGTGATTCAACAGTCGCTCCATGTCCTCCTGAAGGGATTCGTTCTGCCAGGTGAAGTACCCCAGCGCACACGCGTGGAGGAGTTGTGGCGGGGCGGCACTCACTTCCTGGGGCAACACTTGCAACGGGTTTGCAAAATCAAACAGGTGATGAGCATCAAGATCCGGCCAGACCTGTTGAAGCACTTCCCGCCACTGAGCCGGAGCCTCGGCGGTCAGGTTCTCCTCACTTGGAGGCTGAAGCTTGATACCCAGCTCGCGGTGGATCCACATGGCCAAGGTGCGGTTGAAGCGAATGCCGAGGTCTCCCAGTCCCGACACTCGGAGGTGCATTTCGCGCCGACCTTCCGGCTCAATGGCAATGGGCCAGAGGAAAAGGGGCGCTCGGACAAACCTGTCGGCCTTGCTGGCGGTCACCAGCGGGTAGCCCAACCAGAGAGCATGGACGCCGGTTTCGCGTTTGGCCAGTTCCGCAGCACGGCTAATTTTCCGCTCCAGAAGATCGAAAATCGCGGCGGTATCCTGCAGTATTGACGGCTTCGGCCGGAGGTCAAGGGTGATCGACATGCCCAACTGTACGGCAGTTACAACCCGGCCTGGCAGGCCCGAGTCGAGAGAGGCCAGTTGACTGAGATCAAATATGTTCCCGCGCTTGGTGATGGAAACTTTCAGGAGCGGGCTACGGCTGACGCTCGCGCTGAGACGGTTGTGGAAGGCCGTCAGAACAGGAACGAGTGAAAGGCGGTTTGCTGTCGGATTGGCAATGTCCTGGAGGAATTGCTTGATTGTTTGTGGTCGCTCGTGGGGGTTATCGTCGGTCGCCCGCTCAAGGGGATCGAGCAGGTGTGGCTCAACTTTGGCCCAGTGCTTGCGGAGTGGCCTTGTGGTCCCGAACATCGCATAGCAGCAGGTCTTACCCAACCCGTAGACATCTGAGTAAGCTCCGACAGGAACATTCGTAAGCCGCCCCATCTGCTCCGGTGCTGCGTATTCCGCAGTGCCAGCCACGGATGCACCCAAGATTGAGCGACCGAGGAACGACTGTACACCATCGATTAGCTCCTGCTTGAGCGCAAGGCCAAAGTCGATGAGTTTAGTTTCCCAGCCAGAAGCGGTCTTACGGACGAGCAAGTTGCCGGGTTTGATATCGCGGTGGTAGATCCCCCGATCGTGAGCAACTTGCAGTGCATTGCCGGCGGTTTGGATGATGGCGAGGACATCGACCTCCGGGAGTGGACCGTTCCGGCAGATGTGCTCTTCTAGCGTGAGGCTGTTCTCGAAGTACTCCATGACCAGATACGGCCGGGCGCGGGTCGCGCGGTCAGCGTGATCGCAGTCGAACAACTCCACAATGCCGGGGTGCTTGACCTGCATGAGGGCACGGGCTTCTGCGAGCAGCGACTCGTCATTGCCGGCAAGGGTGTCTGCCTGGAGCGCCTTGACGACTACCGTGCGCTGAAGATTGCGGTCGGTGCAGAGAAAGGCAACACCGAAGCCGCCGGCGCCCAAAATGCGACTTGGGGCGTACCGCTCCAGGGGGAATGGCGCGTACCGTGACGGCTGAAGCTGGCACACAAGTTGGAAATGCTCGAAGGCCCTGGCCCAGTCTAGCTGCTGGAGAGCGACCTGGTAGGCGTTGTACCACGCTTCCGCTTTGTCGCCATCGCTGGTAACGGTGGCAGCAAGTTCCTTGAAGTCTTGTTCTGCTGCGTCAAAGTCGCCCCCAACCGCAGTCAGCTTACCCAGGTCGCGCAGCAACGCGGGGAGTTGCTGACGTTTTTCGGGCGGCAATCCGCGGAAGGCTTTGCGCAGCTCTCTGATCTGCTCTCGCTCGGTGTCATCGCGATAGGAGAAGCTGTCTTTGCTGCTAAGCGGCCGTCCACCCAAATGATGAGATTGCAAAAGGCGATCAACGCCAGACTGGAGTGCTGCCATCTGATGGATGATGACACTCATTTCACCAGCAAGAGCGCCGATGGATTCCTCGAAACGATGGCCTTGCGTTGTCAGTAAGCCTTCCAGTCTAAAGAAATGAGTGTCCTGACTCTCCTTGATTTGACTCAATTGCGCGAAGACATGTTCGCGGTGCAATACTTCGTCCTTGATGACTTGCTGCCGGAAGAAGTACCGCACGGCAACGACTAGGATGGACTGCCCGTTTTGAGGCCGGACTTTGAGGAGTTTGCCAAGGTTTGGATAAGAGCTCTGCGACAATATATCGCTGATCCCCCCCAGTGCGCGCCACTCCGCTTCGAGGGCCTCGGCTGGTGCAGCGAAGCGGACGAAGGCGTTGATCTCCTCAACACACGCGTCCCCGTCCGGGGGCTCGTTGAGGAGCCCCTCGGCGCGAACCCGGCGCGCCTCGACGAGGCAGCTTTGGCGGAAGTCGTCCTTGTCTTGGACGAAATCGGCAGGAAGCGAGGCGAGAAAGGCCTCGACCTGGGAGCGGAAAGCAGCGTCCTCAGCCCGTGCAAGCCGCTGAGTGAAGGACTTGCCCGCTAGCGCAATTTCCAGGGTCTTCCAGGCGCGGTCGGTGGCCTGCTGGAGGGCTTCTGTCAGCCGTTGGCTATGATCGGTGAATCGCTCCCGGAGAAGGTTTGCAACGGTCGCCACTGCGGAGTGTGCGATCTCGACGTTCAACACCTCGCAGGTGGCACGAACCAAGGGGTGAGCCACCAGCGCAGCGAATTTATTCAGAAGTATCATATGGTATTCGTTGTATAAAAATGCTAAATATATTGAATCAGATAACAAGCATCGAGTAATACGCTCCACCGTTGTCGGCTTCCGGACCGTTTCTATCGAAAGCAACGCCAAAATCGGAGACCAAGAAGCTTTCGGTTTCGTGGCAGTCACCCTGGCTCACGCGATGGCTATTTCTGAAGTCCCTGGCCACATGACCTGGAATCGGTGGCGACATCGATCAAACTGGCCATATCGCTTTCCGCCCCCCTTGGCAAGGATCTCATCCAGGCCCTCCCACACGCCCCTGTCGTGCGTCTGACCACCGAATTCCGCGATCCACTTCAGGCCCTCACCCGAGCTTCATCCACACCATAAGGACTTACGGACAAAAACCCTACGACCACCGAGAATTACAGGGAAAACGCAGGATGCCGGTGGTTTTTGTCAGTTAAGTCCTAAGCCCTGGCGTTTCGCTGCCCACCATCCTCCGTCTGGGCCAGGACAATCAACCCCCCAATGATGTCGCAGCCGCCAACCTGGGTTGCAGTTGCAACAACGTGGACTTGAGGCAGGCACGGTTCCTTCACTATAGCCTGGCCGGGCATCCAGGATGCCCCAAGATGCGGCCAGGGCCAGGACACCAGGCAAAAGGATGATGCTCTCGAAGACTCGCTTCGAGCCCTCAGTCGATTAAAACGACAGCGCAGATATGCCCGGTGCCACGGTTTCTGAGTCGGAGTAGAACACCTCCCGACCGATGAGAGCCCGCCGAGGTCGGGGCGGCGGGGGTCTTGGCCGTCGACCCTGACCACTCAGCTCTCCACAATTGAGAGCTGACGTAAAGGCTCGTGGGGGCTCGTGGGGTTGGGGCGTAAGCGGAGAAAGTGGAGACTGGTCTCAGCGGCGGATCGGAAACAGACGAATCGGGTTGGACCTTTTCCCAAGTTCCTGATTCAACTCCCTCCCTCTCGGCAGTAGTATCACACATGACGCTTTTTCCATCTGTCCGGTCGTTCGCACTCGACCACTGGACGCCAACCCACGGCACCTCTATGTATCCGCCCCACGAACCAGGAACGGCGACCCCCTCCGATTCCCCTAATAACACCACCGCCGAGAGTACCGCACTCACGGACCAGCCCCCGCCCGCTCAGGACTCCGAGATCGCCGAAACGTCAGGAGAGCCTGTCCCGGTCGCGCCGGCCTTTGGCTCCGGGGAACTCGAAACTCCCGGGCAGCCTGACCGGGCCTTGCTCGACCTTTTGACTGCTCGGGCGACCGCAGGCCTCGGGGCCGAGGTCGACGCCGCGGGTGACGATGAGTGGGAAGAGGCGGACGAGGAGGACATGACCGACTCTACCGCGCCCACCCCAGTAGGCGTGGAAGTTGCGACTGGTCCGGCCGCTAGGCCTCGGCGACGGAAGCGTCAGATCCGGTCGGATGCTGCTGAACTTCGCCTCCAGGGTCGGCGGGCCATGTGTAAGCGGATTGCCGACATCGCTCCGCGGATGGGGAAGCAGATCAAACTCCGCATCCTGACGGCATACTTCGACGCAAAGCGGTTGCCGATCGGCCGTGAGGATGAGGAGATGACCCAATTCATCCTCGGCGAGGCGGCCAAGCTGTCCGACCGAAAACGAGTACTCGATACGATCCGAACCCCTGGAGCGGATTTCGGCCGGGACGACCTGAAGGCAATCCTCTTTGCTGTTCTACTCCAGGAGGAAACATTTTCTACTCCCGAACGCCGGCTCGACGAGAAGGTCATTGCCTTCGAGAAAGCTCTCGTAGAGCGGTCAAAGTCGCTCGACTTGACCGAGATGAAGAAAGCCGACCCAGACCGCTGGCACCATCTCGACACCTACCGGATCGTGCTTGAGGCGGCGTGGAACAATGACGGGACTGTGTCACCGGATGAAGCCCGCCTGCTGGCTGTCCTCCGATCTCACCTCGGGATCACCCCTGAAGATCACTGGCTGATCAGCTCGCTACTCAAGCGGTTCCCGAAGGAGAATAACGCCCTGCACACGGCGGACGACATCAACGAGGCAAGGAAGGATCTCCAACGGCAGGGGCTACTGTGGAATTACAAGGACGAGGACGAGCTAAATGTTGACGTGATCCCGGCTGAGATCGCCGCCGTCATCCGGGGAGAGTACGCCGGCCAGGAGTTGCAGCGGGTCAACTACCGGCGTTTGGTGTCCCACGACTCGATCCTACTCCCCGAGTTGCGGGCAATCCTCCAACGGCACGGGTTAGACAGATCGGGTAACAAGGTGGACCTGATCGAGCGGGTGGTCGGGAGCGGGGTCAAACCGTCGGAGGTACTCAACGAATTGGACAAGGACAAGCTGTCGACTCTGTGTTCGGGGTTCGGGATGCGCTCGTCCGGGGCCAAAGCTGAATTGGTCGCCCGGCTAATCGATTTTTACGACGATCTGACATTTGAGGAACGAGTCACCCGGGATGCTCGGGAGGAGTGGTATAGCAATTACGAACTGCTCGCCCGGCGGGCATACGCCGAATTGCGGGCCAAGAAGCTCATTACGAAGGACCTGGAGATCGAGCACATGTTCGAGGACGCGACCGCGTTCCTGTTCTCCGCCCGTCTTCGGGTTCCTTGTGATATGACCCGGAAGGACAATCGAGCAGACGGACGGCTCCATCTGGACAACGACCAGTGCATCCTCCTGGACTGCAAATCAGCCGAGGTTGCGGTCAACTTGCAGGATCACCTCGACACCCAGTTCGACGGGTATCTGCGGAAGGAAGTGGGCAACGGGAAGCACCCGATCGGGTTCCTGGTCATCGCCCCGGCCTTCACTCCTCAGTCGATCCGGCTGGCATACCAGTACAAGGCCCGAACGAACTGGGATGTCGCCTTGATCACTGCTGAGGGGCTCCGACACTTGGCGGATCGGTGGTCAGCGACAGGCGGGGGGAAGCCATTCCCGGTTCGCTTGCTGAACAAGACCGAACTGATCGACAAGGACCGGGCGGAGTTCCTGCTCAGCCTCGCCTGATGCCAGCTTCGCTTTTCGTCCTCCCCGAGTGGAACCCTGGCCCGGATCAGAAACGATCCTCTTGTCGTGTTCGGGCCTGGACGTATCCGGCCCCGACGCGACGCCCGGCCTCCCTACCCGCGACCGGGGCTCAGCGACCGGCCGCCGCTTGCAGAACGTACACGTGCAGATCGCGGCCGAAGCAGATGAGGTAACCCATCAACTGGTCGGCGATGACATCAGAGAACAGGCCCCGCATCCCATTGATATGCTGCGACCTGCCTGCGAGGGGCGACAGTGGACGGCCAGCACTACTTCATACAGCTGAGAAAAGGGTCGTTCGATACACCCACACCACTTGGTGACTGGCCGTTGGGTTACTTAAAACAGGGTCATCTGACCGCCCTTCGGACGGATCTGCGCCCGGAATGAACCACGCGGAGCCGAGTCCTCCTCGTCCATCACCGTAGGCCTTTCTTCCGGCTTGGGTTCAAGAAGAGCGTTCGGCTGAGGCACCTGCGTCACCAATACCTCCCGTGGCGTCTCCTGCTCCATTCGCCTCCGTACCAACTCCAGCCTTGGCCTTGGCTTCACCCTAGCCGGTGCGGCCTCGACCGTCGTCTGCGCCCCCTTCAACGACTTGATCTTTTCTGCCAACTCCCCAGCCGTTGCTACGCCCTCTGCTGGCGTTCCGGATAGGGCCAACTTCAATTGATCTCGCAAGCCCGTCAGTTCCTCCATGTACCCGGCGTGGGGAAAGACCCGCCCGAGCCGGACCTGGTAATCGCCAAGCTGGGTTTCCGCGAGCGTCAGTTCCTTCCGGGCGGTCTCGCACTGTTCCTCGTAGGAATCCGTCAGCCTGTTCAGGGCGTTCATCACGGCTCTCGGGCCTTGCGACTCCTTGGAGAGCATGCCCGTTCGAGACACCTGGCCTTCCAGATAGACATCGGCAGCCCCCCCGTGATGCCGCTCGATGCCAAACGCGAGGCCGTGGAATGTCCCAAGTGGGAATTGACGGGTTCGTTCGACCTTCTCCGGCACCCGGTTCAGGGCATTGGCCAGAACAGCCTCGGCTAAAGGCTTCCCGCCGACCGTGACGCCATCGGTGCCACGAATCGTTGCCATGTCCGCCGTCAGGCCAGCTATCTGCTTTTCCAACCTGCCGATCCGCTCCGGCAGTTCCCGCAGGTTTCGCCGGGCCAGGTACTGCTCGTCGGCGTGGTTGCGTTTCAGCACAGCGAGGCGTTGCAACTCGGCGTCGGCCTCGGCGAGTGTCAGCACGGCGGGATTGCCAGAAGCGATGGCCTTGACCTCTGCGTAGCTCAGTTCCTGTCCGGCAACGTCCTCGGCCCGACGGACCGCACTTTCCCCCGTCATTACTTGAGAAATAAACCGTGCTTTCGTCTCAAGAGCCTGCCACATATAGGCGTCGAAACTCTGTTCTGTGACATAGCGATAGACGGCTACCTCGGCGTTTTCGTTGCCCTGCCGGAGGATTCGCCCGTCCCGCTGCTCGACCTCGGCGGGTTTCCACGGGGCGTCCAGATGGTGCATGGCCACCAGCCGCTTTTGCACGTTGGTGCCGGTGCCGAGTTTCTGGGTCGAGCCGATCAGCACCCGCACCGATCCGTTGCGGACCTTGGCGAACAGGGCCTGTTTTTTGGAGTCGGTGTCGGCGTCGCCAATGGCTGCGATCTGCTCACGCGGGATACCACGCTCAATCAGTTTGCGGGTGACCTCCTCGTAGGCCGAAAAGCCCCAGGGCGTGGGATTGACCCCCATGTCGCAAAACACCATCTGGGTCGAGCGGGTGGGGGCCGTCCGCTCCCAGATGGCAACGACGTTCTCCACCAGGGCGTTGATCTTCGAGCCGGGATGGTCCCGGGCCGTCGCCGAGAGCATCCTGGCATCCAGGGCCAGCTTCCGCCCGTCCGTGGTAATGGCCAGGGCGTTGTCTATTCGTGGATCGACCTTCTGTGACTGGATGCGTTCGTAGCGGGCCACCAGTTCCTGCTGGAGGGCGGCCTGCTCCTCCGACATCGGGCAGGCGATGACCTGGGGCTTGCCGCCTTCCAGCTTGGGGCGGGGGAGGTCGAGCATTTCGGCGGTCTGGACGTCGGCGAACGCCCGGAACATCTGCTGGAGTTCGGGCAGGTTCACGAACTTGGCGAAGCGGCTGCGCGGTTTGAGGCTCTGGCCATCGGGGGAGATTTCCATCGTCTCCACCACCTCACCGAATGTCGCTGCCCAGGCGTCGAAATGATCGATGCCGCGCTGGCGGAGACCCTCGGGATCGAAATATCTCTGGAGTGTGTACAACTCGACCATCGAGTTGCTCACCGGAGTCCCACTGGCGCCGGTAATGCCATGACCGGCGTGCCGCTCGTGCAGGTAACGGGCTTTCATGAACAGGTCGAATGCCCGCTCCGACCCCCCCGTCTGGATTCCCGCCACTCTGTCCATCTTGGTCGGGGTTTCAAGATTTTTAAATTGTTGGAATTCATCGATAAAAATATGGTCAACGCCAAGCTCGTCAAACACCAACCCATCGTCTTTCTTGTCCTGAGCGAGCAGGGCTTGCAGCTTGGCGTCGCGGGCGGCTTTCTGCTTCTCGATGGTCTTGAGGATGTTCCGGCCGGCGCGGGACGCATTCGCCCCGGCCCGCTCGCAGAGGAGTTGATCGTACTCGGCGATCTGCTCACGCAGGAAGCGCTCTTGATAGTCCCGAGACATTCCGATTCTTTCAAAACTCGAATGCGTCACGATCACGGCGTCCCAGTCACCCGAGGCGATCTTGGCCGTGAGAAACTTCCGCCGTTCCTTGGTGAAATCGTCCTTGCTGGCCACAAGGAGCCGGGCGTTCGGGTAGAACTGCTGAAACTCGCGGGCGAACTGTTCGAGGAGGTGATTGGGGACTGCGATCAGGCTCTTGTTCGCCAGGCCCGACTGCTTGAGTTTCATCGCGGCGGCGGCCATTGCCCCGGTCTTGCCCGCTCCCACCGTATGAGCCAGCAGGGTGTTCCCGCCCGCCATGCAACGCCATACCGCATCCTTCTGATGGGGACGCAGCGTGATCGCCTGGCTCAATCCCGGAAAATCCAGGTGCGAGCCGTCGAATTGACGGGGGCGCAAATTATTATACGTATCGTTATACAAACGAACTAAACGCTCCGTTCGATCGGGATCGGCGAACACCCAGCCCTTGAACTGCTCCTTGATCTGCTTCTGTTTTTCCT
The DNA here is from genome assembly GCA_003136315.1 of Gemmataceae bacterium. GTDB lineage: Bacteria > Planctomycetota > Planctomycetia > Gemmatales > Gemmataceae > Urbifossiella. Next base: position 38,100 of record PLDW01000478.1, read on the forward strand.
TGGCGGCGAGGGTCGCCTCCTGGTTGACCACCCGCTCATCGGTTCCGGGCACGGTATCGTAGATCACCGGCGTCTTCATGTTCAGGGCCAGGTCGAGCAGCCAGAGGCCATTGGCCCGGGGGGTGCCGTAATCTGCTGTCACGGCCACCGACCGCTCTGCCGAATAATCCCCTTCGACGCTCCACACCGCATCCTTGGCCATATGGCCGATGGTGATCGAAGATTCCGGGACGCGAAACAGATCGGCCGCGAACGCCCGGACGTCACGTTCGGGAATCCACGGAGCGCCAAGATTGGCGTCAATGTCGCCGGGGAGCACGTCTTCGGGCTGAACCGCGCGGAGGGCTTCGGCATTGCGACTGAAAGCCGCGCCAGCACGCTCGGCGGCGGCGAGCTTGGCCCGCACGTTCCCCGAGAGATACTCGTCAGCCGTTTGCCAGGTCTTCGATTCCGGATCGTGGAAGATAAGGTCGCCCAGTTCGGCGATGACCTGTTCTTCGGGCCTGCCGTAGAGGGTGGCGATGAAGGGCAGGTCCACCATGCCGCGCTGGTCGAGGGAGACGAGCAACCCTTCCTCGGCGGAGTTCACGGAGGTAACGGGCGGCGTCTTGCCCACCACGTCCTTGATCAGGATGGGGGCCTTGGCCGCCCGGCCGGTGACCTCGTCGTAGTCCTCCAGGGCCATGACCAGCATCGCGTCCGGGTCTTCGCGGAACTTCACGATGTTGGGCATTCGGCGGATGACACTGCCCTCGGCAGACTCGCCGAAGGTCGTCTTATTGATCGGGCCGTATTCGCTGACGAACTGCTCGTAGACGCGGTTTAATTCGCGGCGGGCCTCCTGGCGGGTAGCCTCGGGCCAGCCCTCGTTCTGCGATTGCAGGACGCGGCGGGTGCGGTCACGCAGTCCCACCAGGGCGGCCAGCCGCTTGCCCGTGAGTGTGCCGCCTGCCTTGAGGGTCGTGCCCCCGTAAGTGACCGGCACGGCCTGCCCGCCCTCGATCTGGCAGATGGTACGGTCGTCGCGAACGAAGAAGCTTCCTTCCGAGAGATGGAGTTGCGGCGGTGGTGGTGTGAATTGCGGAGCGGCGACTGCAGCACGGGACGGACGGGAAGCTAACTCGGGCAGTCGGCCGATGGCCTCGCGGAGTTGCGTGTCGAGATCGCCGTTGGCGACGACGCTGTATCCCTCGGCGTAGAGCGTGTCCTTGCAGCTCCAGGTGCCCAGAACCATCTCTGGGTGCCGCAGGAAATATTGATTGATCGAAACATTCGCTCCGTCGATCTCCAGCGGTTCGACCTGAAGCCAGGCCGGATCGGCGTGGTTGGCCGGTTCCGGGCCGCGTTTTCGCAGGAAGAGGATGTCGGTGACGACGGCGGTTCCTTCTCGTTTGAACGCATCCGACGGCAGCCGGATCGCGCCCAGGAAGTCGGCCTTGTCTCCCAGATACTCGCGGATCGCGCCGTTCAATTTGTCCAGGGTGAAGTGTGAGGTGACCAGGGCGAGGATGCCGCCAGGGGCGAGGGCATCGACGGACTTGGCGAGGAAGTAGTCGTGCAGGGCCAACTTCTGGCCGTGGTAATCGAGCGGGAGATCGGCGAAGGGGACATTGCCGATCACCGCATCGACTTCCGGTAGGCGGGTATCGCGGAAATTCTCGATGCGGATGTCATGACCGGGATGGCGGGCCTTGGCGATCCGGCCGGAGATGGCATCCTGTTCCACACCGATGAACCGCATTCCCTGGGGAGCGTGAGCAAGGAAGTTACCCGTGCCGCAGCCCGGCTCCAGGACTGTGGCGTTCCCTGGCACTCCGAGTCGGGTGACCGCCTCGTGGATGGCGGTGATGACGGTGGGGGAGGTGTAGAAGGCGGAGAACGTGGTGCGTTTGGCGCTGTCGTATTCCTCGGGCGTGAGCAGCGACTTGAGCTCGTCGCCCAGCGCCTGCCAGGAGGCGTCCTTGTACTGGCCGGTGACCGGGTGAGGAAAGATCGACAGAGCGACCGGTCCGAACCCCGAGAAGCAGGAGAGGGCCTGCTTTTCCTCCGCAGTGGCCAGACGCTGGTCGTGTTCGATCTGTTTCAGGGTGCGGATGGCGGCGAGGATGTCGCGGGCTTTGGCTTTCTCGCCGCTAGCGATGGGAGGGGATGAGGATGGCGAGGGGTGTTCCGGGTGCAGTATCTGCGGTCTTGGCGGCGGCGCCTCGACGGGAATCAACTGGGGTGGTGGGTTAAACTCTAATCTCAATTGGCTGCGATCCATCGCATGGTCTCCTTCTCCTGGCATGAACGGCCCCGCCATCGGGGCCTGAGGGCACGTCAGGGAATCCGCCCCAGGCCGGGGCTCTGCTCGCGCAGCGACCGGGCAAGCGGAAAGTTGGGGGAGACCTTCAGGGGGAACCGGGTTTCCGCTTGAGCGGCCCGGCGGGTGGATTACCGTGCCGTCAATGGAGGCCACGGGTGGGGACGAGTCAGAGGCAGGGGGATCGGGCGGAAGAGGGACGGCGAAGTCGAACAGAGACGGGCGGCGGGATGACCTTACGCGGGCTGTGTATGACGCTGGAGGAAGGCCGTTGCCCCATCGAGTGATGGCGGCTCCGTCGCGTCCGCACTGAATTCTCGCAGCAAAGCCCCCTCCAGTTCCTTGAGGGCGATCTCCATCGCCTCGCTCGCGATCTGGGTCGGGTCGCTCCCCGGCCTCGCCCGGGAGAGGGTGTCCTTCCAGGTTTCGTGGTGTGCCTTCAACCCACGGGAATAGAGATCCAGTGCCGCCAGGAGCAACCGATGCTGGCGAAGCCGGTCGTGCAGTTCCGGGTCCTGTTGGAGGAGTTCGAGAACGATCGTCTTGTACAGCATCTGGGCCTCCTTCGGGGTGAGAGGGAATGGAGTTTTGCGGCTCGGGCAAGTCGGCGGGATCGGGCGCGAACAGTAAGGGCTGTTGGGAGGAAGACCGCAGACGTGCCATACTTTGGAACGATAATTAATCTGATAATGCCGACAGTGATAATCGAGATTAAATCGACGTGCAAATGGTTATTGGTAATTCAGCCATCGTTCTCATCGAGCGAGCCTGAAGACTGGACGGATGATTTGTGATGGGACAGGTGCGGGTGAAATGCTGGTTGGGGCCGTGATCCCAGTCCCTCTCGATTATGGGGCGGTGAAGTTTACCCTTCGATAGGGCTTAACCTGAATAGCCGTGGGTAACGTCCTTTATGTACCGTGTA
>PLDW01000450.1 GCA_003136315.1 Gemmataceae bacterium
GGATTCGATTGGCATCGGTTGAGCAGAAACGGCGACTCGCGGAGCGAGTCGCCTACTTTCACCTACACCGACAGCGAATGGGACAACCTTACCGAGTTCCTGTATTAGGGAAGGGGGATGGGGAGTTAGGTTCCGCCTCCGTCTCCCCCCTTCCTTCTTAGGGAATGAGGTTGGGGGGTTAGGTTTTGGCCGCTGGTCCCAAGAACGAGCCCCGGATGGGGCGGAAACTCGCCTTACGGCCGGACGACCGAATTCCCCCGGATGCCGATGATCCTGGCCCGGGGCTTCATCAGGTCGATCAGCATCGGCTCGCGCGTGACTTTCTCGGTAACGTTACCGGCTGCGTCCCGGGCGGTCACTTTGAGATGAATCCTCGCAGGAACACCGGGTGGAACTTGCCAGGAGTAACTCCCGGAGTTCGCCAGACGGGCCACGCCTGGAACCGTTGCTGGTCCCTGGACAACCTCCCCACCCAGAGCGATCGGTCGCCAGGGGCCGGTCGGGCTTTCACTCCACTCCAGAGTGATGGGCTGATCCCCGAGGTGCTTGTCGGCTGCCTCCCAGTGGATCACCAGTGCGGCGGGGTTAGCGGGATCAGACGATGGGGGCAGAATCTGGAGCATTGGGGGAGTCACGTCGATCTCGACCTGGAGATCGGGAACGTCGCCGGATACGGGTGCGGGCTCGCTGATTCCAGCCCCGCTGACGGGGATGAGCCGGAAGCCATACAGCCCCTCAGGTTGGGGCTGACCGGCGGCGGACAGATCCACCTTGACGACGCCTTCCTGGCCTGTGTGTTTGCCTCTCAATGCCCAGGTCTGGCCGTTGTCGCGGGTGACCCACACATCGACACACTTGATCCCGGACGGACCCCGTTGGTCGACCTGATAGTTGAGATCGAATTTGAACGAGCCGACAATTTCAGCACGAGAAATCTCGTTCACCACCCCACCAGGAGTTGTTGAGGTGGGAGTCATGGGAAAGCCAACCCCCGCTGGGGTCACCGGCTGTCGTGGGTCGAACGTCTGGAGCGCCTGGGGTCCGGCAACTGCAGGAGGAGGCGTCGAGTTGGCAACCTGGGGGGGGTATGCGTGAGGATCAAACGTGGCGACCGGCTGGGATCCAGTGCCCGCAGGGGGTGCCGACGGGTTGACCGCCGTGGGAAACACGGGCAATGGCGCGGGTTGAGCAACCGAGGGCGCGACAGGCGCGGTCGCAACCACCGTCGGGGTTAGTGTGGGTGAGGGCTGTGGGGTACTCGCCACACTGGGCGGGGCCACCGCCGGAGCCGCGGGAGTGATGAGAAGCGGAGAGGCTGGCCCCGGATTGATCGTCCCTGCAACAGCCCCCCCCGATAGTCCGACTGATGGTGCCGTAGGCGGGAAGGTTCCCAGATCGCTCGTTGGTGTCAAGGACTCGGGTGGGGGGATCACCGAGCTCGGCGGAGGGGGTGTAGTGAGAGTGGATTGAGACGCATTCGCCACCGTCTGGTTGCCAACTCCTGGGGCCGGAATCTCCTTGATCGCCTCCGCAGTGTTACCGGCGAAGTCCTTCGCGATCACTCGGACAAGCAGTGGACCGGTCGTCCCGGTTGGAAACTTGACCCCGTTTCGTGCTCCTGGCGGCAGTTTTTGGAGAGACACCTCCCACCACTCCTCTGGTCTTCCAGCGGCTGGGCGGAAGGAAACCCGGGTGGCCACGTCGTTGTGGAACTCGTCGTCGATCCGCCATTCGACACTGGCCTCTTCTCCGTTCCGCTTCGCATTCGTGATCGTGACGACAGGTGGGATTGTGTCCACCAGAATCTTCATCGCGGGTGGCTCTGTCATCATATTCTGCGGATCTTTGTGCCCCTGGAGGTCAACGATCACGATGTGGAACCAGTACAGACCGTCTTTTGGGGCGATGTAGACGAACTTGTCCTGATTTGGGTAGACGGTCGAAACCGCTGTCCAGGTCTGCCCTTTATCACTGGACGCATACAATTCCACGTGACGGATGTTCCTCTTATCATTTCCTGCTTTGTATTCGATCGGGAGGGTGAGACTTCTCGATCGGAATGTGTAGTAATCCGGAGCCGGCGATTGACCCAGTGTGAGGCCGAGTAGGGCGACAACCGTGACGCTCATATCCCCTCCCGGAAGGTCCGGCACCCCGCGCCGGAGTCCAGCCGCGGAAACCGGCGCGGGCTGTCCCTGGCAACGGGTTGTATCGGTTGTTCCTGGCAAGAACTTCAAGAAATCCTGGCTGGCTGACAATTTCTGTTCAAGTCCCCGGGTGCCGCTCGGAATCATGTGTGCCGGTTCGGTCATCTCGACCGCTTTCGCGTTGCTGGCCGGCCCACACCGGGTACACTCGAACCCATGTTCGATGCGACTCGCCCTCTCGACGCCGACACAATGGGCGACCCATCCGCGTGAATCATGCCCAACTCCGAATCCACCTGCTGGAGTATGATCCGTGCCGCCGCGGCAGGCAGCCCCGCCGACCGCGCGGAGCTGGCCCGCCGATACCTGGGCGTCGTTCGGGCCTATCTGGTCGCCCGTTGGAGGGGGTCGGCGGTCCTCGGTGACATCGGTGACGCGGTCCAGGAGGTCTTCGTCGAGTGCTTCCGATGCGGCGGCGCGGTGGAGGCGGCGGGGGCCGGCCGGGTACACAGCTTTCGCGCTTTCCTCTACGGGGTTACCCGCAATGTCGCCCGCCGCTTCGAGAGTCGGCAACCCCGTTTCAGCCCGTTACCAGACGAAATCGACGCGAACGAGGCAAGCCAGTCCCGTCTCTTCGACCGGGCCTGGGCTCAAGCGATCATGGCGGAAGCCGTCGCCTTGCAGCGCGAGCGCGCGGACGAGCGAGGGGCTGAGGCGGTCCAGCGTGTGGAGTTGCTGCGGTTGCGATTCGAGGAAAACCTGCCGATCCGCACCATCGCCGAGCGCTGGGGCGTCGCCGCGGCGACACTGCACCACGCCTATGCCCTTGCCCGAAAGGAGTTTCGAGCCGCTCTCCTGGAAGTGGTGGCGTTCCATCAGCCCGGCAGCCCGGTCGAACTGGAACAGGAAGCCGCAAGCCTGTTGAAGGCACTTTCCTGATTGTTTTCGTTTTCTGCCACTTTTCCGCGAAAACGCGCCCAAGCCCTGTCCAGGGCTTACGCCCTGGGCTACTGTCTGATGTCCCTTCGGGACTCAAAACCTCGGCTTTGGGGCGAGCCCGACCGGTTGCACCCAAATGAATCTCATCACGCAATCCCAAGAACCTTGCAGGTTTCTTCGTAGCTAGTTTCAAGCGGAAGCATCACGTAGTGGTCGTGGGTGAGCCAAATTGGGAGCGTGGGAAGCGGTTGGCCGACGTTCATGGGGTAGAACCAGGCGTCTAGCAACTGTCTCTGCCTCCGTTTGAGCGATTTGCGAGTGCGAACCGTGACAGCATAGAGGTGCGGTGTCGTGGTGGCGAAGGCGGGATCCGTGCGGCCGAGCAACTGCAACAGATTGGCGTAAAGGTTCGCCTGTCGAACGCTGACCAGATCGACCAGCGAAACGCACACCCCTTGTTGCAGCAGCGACGTCACCTTGCCGATGAACAACTCACGGGTGTCCGGACGGTCCTTGTTCGATGGGCTGACGATTTCGATCGCAGCGACCAACTGTCGGCCTCTCTCCACGTCGTAGATGCGTATCTCGTACTCGTCCTGCTCCAACAACTCCGCCTCGACAGTGAGAGTTGGGGACAAGGCGGTCAAGGTCGCAGTGCCGCCCGCGCTGGAAGCCAAGTTCGTGTCTGGATCGCGGGAGTCGAGATCGTAGGTGCTGACATCCACCTCGAAGGGTGAGCCCAGATGGACTCTCGGCGCAGAGCGGAAACCGGTCGGTAGGATCGTGGTCAAGTGCCGGACGATCTCACCGGGCCACTGGCCATGGACCTCGTCCCAGGAGTGGGTATCGTTCACCGGCGAACGGAAATGATCGCGGAGTGGCATGGTTGGCCCTCTTGATCTTGGTCAGAGCGAAAGTGGTCGCGTGGTCGCATGGTGCTCCGGTTGCACTATTATAGCCTGAGGCATTCGATCTGGTGAGCGGGCCACTACACTGTTGTCGGGGGGTCACCATGCCGATTCACGATTGGACCCGCGTTCCGGCCGGAACCTACCACTTCTTCCACCAGCGGTGGATCTCTGCCATCGCCGACAAGCTCAACACCGGTGGATTGCCCGAGGGCTACTTCGCCATGAGCGAGGTGGACGCGAAAGGGCCAATCCCGGACGTGCTCGCGCTCAAGGCGCAGCCACCGTTGCCACCGAACGGTCCGGCCGGTGTCGCCGTGCTCGATTGTCCCCCCCGTGCTCGCGTCGTGAGCCGTGGGGAGAATACGGCCGGGTACGCGCGGCGGGCCGACCGCCTGTCGATTTACCTGCCGCAAGGGGAGTTGATCGCAGTCATCGAGATCGTGTCGGCGGGGAACAAGGACAACACGAACGGCCTCAAGACATTCGTCCGCAAGGCCGGGAAACTCCTCCGCCGCGGCGTCCACCTGTTGGTCGTGGATCTCTTTCCGCCGTCGGTCCGCAATCCGCACGGCATCCACAAGGCAATCTGGGATCAGTTCAAGGAAGAGCCGTTCGAACTGCCTCCTGAAAAGCCGTTGACGATTGCGGCATATGCCGCCGGTTCGGAAAAAGTGGCCTACATCGAGAACGTAGCGGTCGGCGACCGACTTCCGGACATGCCGATCTTCCTCACGCCGGATCACTACGTGCCGTGCCCGCTGGAAACATCGTACCAGGTGACCTGGGGCGTGTTCCCCGCGGCTCTCAAGGGGCCGCTTGAACTGACCCCGCCATGACGACCCGCGCGGTCGTGGTGTTCCATCAGCCGGGCGTCCCGGTGGCACTCGAACGGGAAGCTGCGAGCGCTGTTGAAGGCACTTTCCTCATTTTTTCGTTTTCTGCGATTTTTCCCGCGCGAAAACGGCCCGTGCTCAGATCCTGGCTCATCGCCCCCCTGAACCCGAGTCCCGACCATGAACGAGCCCCACGACCCGAGCGTCACCGCCGACATCCCGGCCTCGTCGCTCCCACCCGATTCGCTCGACGCTGGGCTGGCTGCGGGTTTTGGCCGTCCGGCGGCTCCGCGTACCAGCCTGGGCAACCTCCGCCCCGTGCTGCTCAAGGAAGCCGAGGGCGAGAGCGCCCACGTCGTGAAGCCCATGTCCGACGCCATGCCGCCGAGAGAAGAGACCGGCGACCGCTACCGGCTCGACGGCGAGATCGCCCGCGGCGGGATGGGTGCGGTACTACGGGGTCGGGATGTCGATCTGGGCCGCGACCTGGCGATCAAGGTGCTGCTGGAGAAGTACGCCAACCGCCCGGACGTGGCCCGGCGGTTCGTCGAGGAAGCGCAGATCGGTGGCCAGTTGCAGCATCCGGGTGTGGTGCCGGTGTATGACATCGGCCACTTCGGCGACCGGCCATTCTTCACCATGAAACTGGTGAAGGGGCAGACACTTTCAGCCATCCTGGGCGAACGCGAGGGTCCGTCTGCGGACCGGCCTCGGCTGCTGGGGATCGCGTTGCAGGTGGCGCAGACGCTGGCCTATGCCCACGCCAAGGGGGTGATCCACCGAGACCTCAAGCCGGCCAACATCATGGTGGGGAGGTTTGGCGAAGTACAGGTGATGGACTGGGGGCTGGCCAAGGTGCTGGCCGAGGGGGGAGTCGCCGACGAGGAGCGCGCCAGCCGGGCGCACCGGGAGCCCGACGATGCGACCCACATCCGCACGGCCCGCAGCACAGGTACGTCGGGCAGCCACGGCACCGACACCGAAGCGGGCTCGCTTCTGGGCACCCCCGCGTACATGCCACCGGAGCAGGCGAATGGAGATATCGCCAATCTCGACCGACGGGCCGACGTGTTTGGCCTGGGTGCGATCCTGTGCGAGATCTTGACCGGCAAGCCGCCGTATGTGGGCCGTTCGGGCGAGGAAGTCCGCCGCAAGGCAGCAAACGGCGATCTGGCCGACGCCACGGCCCGACTGGACGGCTGTGGAGGGGATACTGAACTGATCGCGTTGACGAAGAAGTGTCTGTCCCCCGAAGCGATCGACCGTCCGAAGGACGCCCAGGAAGTGAGCGAGAGTCTGACGGCCTATCTGAACGGGGTGCAGGAACGGTTGCAGGCAGCCGAGCGTGAGCGGGCGGTGGCGGTGGTGCGCGAAGGCGAGCAGCGGAAGCGGCGAAAGGTGCAACTGGCTCTGGCCGCGGCGGTGATGGGTTTGGTTTTGGGAGCAGGGTCATTCGCCTGGTGGCAAAACGACCAGGCGAATCAGCGGCGCGAGGCGGACCTTCGTCAGCAACTCGCCGACGAGCAGCGTGAGGCCGCCGACACCGCCCGTCTCGCCCGCAACGCCGAGGCTGTGGCCGCGCTCCTGAATCAATGCGAGGAAGCGTTACGGGCCGGAGACGCGGCCAAGGCGGCGATTGCCCTGGAGGCGGCGAAGAAGCGGTCCGCCGAGGGCGGGGCAGAAAAGGAAGCGGATCGGCTCGGGCAACTTGAGGCCGACCTGGCCCTGCTGCGCGACCTGGACGCCGTCGACCAGTTCCGCTGGACCTGGGACAACGAGAAGGAGAAGTTCCCGGACGCGGTGGTTGTGGCGATCCGCACTCGTAACGCGCTGAGGCGGTTCGGTGCCGATCCCGACGCGGTGTCAGTGGACGAGGCGACAGCGTGTGTCTCCAGGTCGGTGGTGCGGGAGCGGATCGTGTCGGCCCTGGATCGGCTGCTTCGTCAAGAGAAGACGGCCGGTGTGCGGGCTGTACTGCGTCGGGTAGATGCCGACCCGTATCGTGACGCGGTCCGGGATGCGTTCCTCGCCGATGACCAGGCGAAGATGGTGGAACTGGCAGCCAAAAAGGAAACCCTGGAGCAACCGCCGGGGTTCGCCGCCTTCCTGGGTGAGAGTTGGGCAATCCCCCTGGAGCGGCGGCGGCAGTTATTGCAGGCGGCGGTGAGCCAGCGGTCGGGGGATCTGGGTCTGCTGATGACGCTGGGCGGTACGTACCCAATCGACCAGAAGGAGGGGGCGGACGAGAGGTTGCGCTGGTTCCAGGCGGCCGTTGCCGCTGCACCGGCCAACGTCGCAGCTCACAACAACCTGGGCAATGCGTTGCATGACAAGGGCGAGTTGGACGAGGCCATCGCCTGCTACAAGAA
>PLDW01000344.1 GCA_003136315.1 Gemmataceae bacterium
GAGAAACCTAACCCCCCAACCCCGTTCCCTGGAAAGGAAGGGGAGCCGGAGGACGTTAGGGAGGGATCTTCTTGAGTAGTCCTCAAGGACGTTCTATGTGGTGGCCTCGCCTCGCAAATCCCCGCGCTCGCCGGTTCCGGTTTGACCGGCTCACTCCCACTGCACTGACCAGGCTGGCCTGGTCACCCTCGTATCGAGCACCCCGCGCGGCAGATCTCCACGACCCGAACACATTCCGGCCGCCCGTCCTCCCCCAACTCTCGGAGAACGAACGACGGCTGCTCGATGCGATACTTGCTGACCCCGATGCCGATGCCCCCCGCCTCGCTTACGCCGACTGGGCCGAGCGCCAGGGCGACCACGCCCGGGCCAGATTGATCCGGGAACAGATTGAGGAGGCTCACTACGAAGACCGCGGGGAACTCACAGGGGAATTCGGGCAGGCTCAAACCGTTGGTATGATTGGTAATAGCATCGTACCGAGGAAAGGGTGTGTGATCCATCGCTGTGACTTTTCCTCACCTCCCCCCTTGTGGGGGAGGTCGCCGCGAAGCAGGCGGGTGGGGGGTCAAGCTTTTCGAGTCGATCAGGCTGCCCCCCCACCCGGCTCGCAAAGCCTCCCCGACCTCCCCCACAAGGGGGGAGGTGAAAGACACGGCCTCCCTGTCAACCCAAATCGTGGTCATCTTCCATCTGCCGATCGCCTGCTGCCATCCGTCACTGACGCTTCCGGCTCGTTGGCAGCTCTCTTCGCCCCCTGGGGGGCGACGGATCACGTCTTTCGCCGGGGTTTTGTTGAGGGGATGTCCCTCTCGGGACGGGCTTTTCTGAGCAACGGAGACTCACTCTTCCGACTCACCCCGCTCCGCGAGGTCCGGCTTGTGGCGGTGCAGCCATTCCTTGGCGAACTCGCCCGCTGTGAGCTTCTCACCCGACTCCATCGGCTCGACCTGACCGGGAATCGAATCGGACCGGCCGGGATGCGCGAGCTTGCGGAATCGGCGTTCCTTGGCAGGTTGAAGGAACTCGGTCTGTCCGGGAATGATCTCGGAGCCGACGGGGCCGCAGCCCTTCGCGCAGCCAGGTGGCTGTCAGGACTGAAGGGGTTGGAACTCGCCGACAATCGACTCGGACCAGCGGAAGTAGGACCACTCCTCGTGGCAGCCGGTGCCGACCTCACAACACTCGACCTCTCGCGGAACTTATTGGGTGTGGCCGGGGGTGACATCCTCGCCCGGTCGTCGGTGCTTCCCCATCTCCGGCGGCTCCGAGTGGCCCACTGCCAGCTTGGTGCAGAAGGCACGGCATCGCTGTTCCGCGCGCGGCGGTTCGAGGATCTTCGCGAACTCGATGTGAGGTTGAACGACCTCGGCCCTGAAGGAGCTGTGGCACTCGCTGCGGATGAATCTTTAGCAAACCTCCTCACCCTGGATCTGGGGTTTAATGACATCGGTGATGACGGGGTCGCCGCGCTCAGTTCGGCCACGCACTTCAGTCGACTGGTCACCCTCGATCTCGCTGCGAACCGGCTGACCGCGGCCGGGGCAGTAGCGCTGGCGGATTCGGAAGTGTTCAGCGCGGTCGAATCGCTGAACCTGACTGCGAACCCAATCGGGGATGCCGGTGCCATTGCGCTTGTCCGCGTGGAAGGGCTCGCAAACGTGAGGCATCTGGACTTGTCGAACTGTGGGATCACTGACGCGGGACTGCTGGGATTGGTCGCAACCGGTGCATCAGGTGGGTTGGAGTCGCTCTCGCTCGCCTGGAACCCACTTGGGAACGAGGGTCTCAAGGCACTCGCAGCCAGCCCGGATCTGGCCGGACTTCGAGAACTCGACTTGACGGGAACGCAACTCGGGTTCGCCGGAGCCATCGCCCTTGCCGAATCGACACACCTGCTGAGTCTGCGGAGTCTGATCCTGGGCAGCCACGAGCGGTTGCCACCCGATGCAGTCGGGCTGTTGGAGAGTCGGTTCGGTACAATCACCTGATGACCCGACGTGGCGGGGACGGGCTTCCTGACCCCCGACCCCAACCCCTGACCCCTGATTGCGATGGCTGTCAACCTCCCTCCCCAGTACCACGATGCCGAAGCCCGCTACAAGAAGGGCCGGACCCCCGAGGAGAAACTGGCTGCGCTGCGCGAGATGTGGGTGATCCTGCCCAAACACAAGGCCAGCGAGAAGGTCCAGGCCGACCTCAAGACCAAAATCAGTGAACTGACCGACGAGATCGAGCAGGCCAAGCTCGGGCCGAAGAAGGCCGCCCCTGGCTCGTTCAAGATCCCCAAACAGGGCGCGGGGCAAGTCGTTTTCCTGGGGCCGCCGAACGCGGGCAAGTCGCGGCTCATCACCCGGCTGACCAAGGCGACCCCAACCGTCGCAGCGTACCCCTTCACAACCCGGGAACCTGTCCCCGGGATGATGGATTACGAGGATGTCCGGGTTCAACTCGTCGATCTTCCTCCGATCACCGCCGACCTTTACGAGCCGTTCATCACCGACATCACACGCGGGGCCGACGCAGCGGTCCTCTTCCTCGACCTGGCTGACGATGACGGCCCGGCCGCCACCCAGGTGGTGATCGACCGGCTCAAGGAGGCCCGTCGTGTCCTGGTTCGGGAGATCCCAGCCGACGACGACCCCACCACGTATTCGTTAAGGACACTTCTTGTCGGGAACAAGGCCGATGATGAGGCCGCCGATATCCGTCTGGAAATTGCCCAGGAGGCAATTGGGGTGCAGTTCCCGCTGGTCGTGATCTCAGCGGAACAAGGGACCGGGCTCGATGCGTTGCGGAAGGAAATCTATAACCTTCTGGGGGTGATGCGGATCTACACCAAACTGCCCGGCAAGCCGCCAGACATGGCCAGCCCATTTACCTGCCCAATCGGTAGTAGCGTCGCCGAACTTGCCGGGCGCGTCCACAAGGAGTTCGAGGAAGGGGTGAAGTCGGCCCGGGTGTGGGGCTCCGGTGCCTTCGATGGCCAGACGGTTGGCCGAGACCATATCCTCCGCGACAAGGATGTGGTCGAGTTGCATCTGTGACGCCGATGGGAGATGATACCACCATGACCACCAACGCCGCCCCATCTCAGTCGGGTTCGCTCAGTTACCTCGTTCGACACGGGGTGATGCGGCTTTTGGGTGAGTACAGCGTCCCCCCCGGGGTGGCGGTTCGGCGGAACGACATGGTGATCATCCGGTCCGAGCGCGGCCACGAGGTGGGCGACGTGTTGTGCCCGGCCACCCCAGCGGCCGTCGCAGCACTCCCCGATCCCACCCGCGGCGAACTGATCCGGGTGGCCGGACCCGGCGATCTCGCCAAGATTGCTTCCCTGAAGGAGTTGGAGCGCCAGGAGTTTTCAACCGGCACGGCTCTCATTGCCAAACACAACCTGGCGATGCAACTGGTGGATGCGGAACACCTGTTTGGCGGAGAGCGATTGATTTTCTATTTTCTCGCCGAGCATCGGATCGACTTCCGTGAACTGGTCCGGAGTATGGCCCGGGAGTTTCATACACGGATCGAACTTCGCCAGATTGGGGTCCGGGACGAAGCCAAGCTGCTCGCCGACTATGGAGACTGCGGCAAGCCGGTGTGCTGCAACACCCACATGGCGGTCATGCCGCCGGTCAGCATGAGGATGGCGAAACTCCAGAAGTCGACCCTGGACCCGACCAAGATCTCCGGCCGCTGTGGGCGGCTCAAGTGCTGTTTGCGGTTTGAGCAGGATGTGTATGAGGAGTTCCAGCAGCAGTTGCCCGCAATCGGGACGCGAGTTGTCACCCGCAAGGGACAGGGGCGGGTGCTCGCCCAGGAGATCCTGGCCCGTCGCCTTCTGATCGAGTTCGAGGACGGGCGGCGACTTCCTGTCGCCGCCGACGAGGTACTCACTCGCCTCTAAAATGGAACTGTGGGTATCGGGAAGGCAGGGTGTCGGGTAAAACCCGGCCCAATCGGTCGGTCGCGACCGTCGGAGTTGTCCCGGTCCCCACAGCCCCGACTTTCCCGCCGGAGTTCCCGTGGACCCGAAGATTCAAGAACTGATCCGCGAAGATCCGCGGTTCGCATATGAAGCCTACGAGTTTGTGGGCGATGCTGTCAGCCACACTCAGAACCGGCTCGGCCGGAGTACACCGGACGGGCCGGACGAGGACGACAACCCCGAGGCCGATCGACATGTGAGTGGAGGAGAACTCCTCAAGGGGGCTTGTGACCTGGCCGTGCGGGAGTTCGGGATGATGGCACCGGTGGTGTTCCGCCACTGGGGCATCCGGACCACCGACGACTTTGGGGAACTCGTCTTCAAACTGATCAACGCGGGCCAGTTGAGCAAGTCAGAACGTGACGAACCGGACGACTTCCACAACGTGTTCGATCTCGACAAGGCCCTGACCGAAGGGTTCGCCCTCACGCTCGGGGACGCTCCTCGGCGAGGTGATCGATGACCGGCGCGAAGGTGCGTTTGATCGTGGCTTCAGCCCTCTTTTTCGGCTGGCTCGGCTGGCTGGGGTATACCGCACTCAGCAAGAGCCGGGCTCCTGTGGTCTCAAGGGCGCAGGCCGCTGCGACCACCACTCCCGTGGTCGCCGAACTTACGGATGTGGAGGGGAGCCCGAATGTTCTGGTCAAGGTGATCGAACCCCTCGCTGCGGGCGGCCCGACAAGTGAGACCCTGATCGAGGTGTCCAATCTTAAGGACGAGGCCGGCTACATCGGCCCAGGTGCGTATCTCCTTCTGCTTGTGAAGGACCGGACGTCCGACTCCTACTCCGTTGTTGGCCAACAGCGATCCCCTGGATACGACCTCGCTGGAGTTGGCAAGCCGGTCATTTACCCCTGGTCGGCCGATGTCCACGCCCAGGCGAAAGCCCTGTTCCCTTGACCTGCTCCGGCCAACTTGTGCTTGTCCGGGGAACGTGCGGTGACCCTTCCTGCCCAAGTCAGGCTCCGCCCTCGTATGAAGACGTTAGGCGAGCGGCAGCAAAAAGCTTACCCTGTTTTGGGACATGCCCACGCCGGGCCGCCACGGAGGGCGGCCCCTACACAGGATTCGTAGGGGCCGCCCTCCGTGGCGGCCCGGCCTGTCCCTTACGGGTGGTAATCCACCATCTGCTGATCGCCTCAGAGATCGCGTGGTCTTCCCCGCGACCGAATCTCGAATTCTTCTCGAGTGGAGGCAACTTTCCGGACTGGGGCTCGATAAGAGTCGTTGAGCACGTCTACACACGATAAGGCGGGGTGCCCAATGGCGACCAGCGGCATCAGTAGCGGGTTATCGCCAACTGCTATCCTGGGTCTGATCAATAACGGCTCGACGCAATCGACGAGCGGGCTGCCAGCACTGTCAGGTGGGAATAGTTCCCTCTACGCACTTCTGGATTCGAGTGCCAGTCCCGGTGATTCGGCCCAAATTTCGGGTCCGGGCCAACTGTACGGCCAACTCCAGCAGCTTCAGACGCAAAACCCAACTCAGTTTAAACAGGTGACCGGGCAGATCGCCAGCCAGTTGGAAACCGCATCCACGCAGTCGACGGGCGGTCAGGCAGGCTTTCTGGCGAACCTGGCGAGCCAGTTCCAGACGGCAGCCCAGACCGGTGACGCGACCTCCCTGCAACCACAGGCCGGCTCCGGTACGGGTGTCGCTGGAACCTACAACTCGCAAGGGCAACTCAACCAGGCACTCCTGACCGCCTTGAACCCCTCCAGCGGTTCGTCCTCATCGAGTGGTTCCGATTTCGCACAGTTGCTCGGTGGTACTTCGTCCTCGTCGACCGGCGTTGACCTCGGTCAAGTGTTCGCGAATATTTCCCAGGAAGTGAATCAGGCGATTGGCGTGCAGAGCTGAGCCGGCTTGGTGACGCAACCGTTCCACGTGGCGGCCTTCAACTACCTGTCAAAATGTCCCAAAACGCCCCCTTCGGGTAGTCAATACTGCCGCTCGAATTCTCCCCCCGATGACCCCTACATCTGCGGTCAAGGGATCGGCGGTGTAAGGCTTCTTAAACCAATCCTTGGTCCGTAAGCAGCTGAAGATATCCCAACTCCAGATTTTGAGAAATCGCCGCACCGGCATGAATTCGCTTGAGTAGGGTGTCAGGGAAAGGGTTGTGCATCTCTACAGTCGTGCCTGTTTCTAATCGATCGAGATAGTCACTTCTTTCGACCCGTGCGCTGTCGAAAGCGACGTATGACTTGTTCTTGATCCAGTGATGCTCACCCGCTTCAAAGATACAGGACAGGTCTTCAAAGTGGCCACCACGCACTGTTGTGAGATTAACAATAAGCACTTTTGCCGGGTTTTGAAATGGATCGGAGGTTACCACCCAAAGGTGATAGCCATCACTCCCGGATCGAAAAACGAAAGAATCGCCGAGTAGCACAACCTACTCCTGGAAGGCCGCATCCGCCATATCTCGCTCTGACTTGACAAAGAGTGCCTCTTGAATCAGGTCGGCCTTATTTTGAGCAACAAGAACAGACTCCCAATCGATCGGGAAACACGAAGTAGGGTTCGTGATGTCGAAAGACTTTACCCACTCGTCGAATCTGTGCGTTAGTTCAGACAATTCATAGCTGTCTGTCTCTCGGTAACGAACACACACCTCACGCAGTTTCTTGGTTTCTGCTTTAGTCAGCCGAGTGGGACTTGCTGGCTTGTCGAGGGTCACTTCGTATCCATCCCTGCAAATAGTTGAGTTCCATTCGACAAGTTCAGCCAGTAAGCCCTTCCCCTTAATCATATCGTACACACCGCTCAGTACAGGGCCATTTTTCATGGCAACTGCCCGATCCCCGGTGAGTGTCCTACCAGTCTCGGCAAGTAATTCTCGGTCAGTAATGTAGAGGAGCTTGAGCAAGCGAATGTACTCCATACGGCCATGATGCTCTTGGAGCAGCACCGAAGCAGCTTGCAATGTTTTCTGAAGGTTGAATTTGTAAGTAAGCATGAAAGTTTTGTCCTCTCAGAGCAACAGCAACTGTCCACGTCGCCTCTCGTCGCAGGCATTCGGCAGAGAAGATCGGCAAAAACACCTGAAAAGCTGACAACTCCTGTTGACAGAATAGCAGAGATCGACCTTCTACACAACCTTTTTGGAGCATTCATAATTCTACTAAATATTTGATAGTTTGCTAGTAATAAACAAACTTTTAACTTTCAAACCGACTAGCTCGTATCATATCTCAAGATTTTATATTATCCTAGTAAGAATGTATGTATATTCACAGACAATCTGCACAACTCCTTAATTGGTTACAAGTTCCGTCCAAGTCATGGCCTCGCAGCGATCGCCCCTGAAGTGTAATCGGCTCCAATTTGAAAAACCTGCTGTTGCAGTGGAAATCACGAATCCCAGGGGTTTTGCGGAACAATGCGGAAGACCCGAGCCTACTCAATTGGAAGTTGGATGGGTGGGATTCTCGCAGAAAGGTCCGTGGCGGCCAAAGCACTCAACGGGATGGGGAACAATCACTCAGGAACTTCGTGTGTTATTGGTGGCTGTCCCTTACCTTTTTGGCGCAGTCAGTAGTTCTCCCAAAACGTCTGCTCCCGGAGTTAGATCCCAAGAAGGCAGCTATCGTGGAACTGAAAAGCGTTCCGCCTGGAGAGCCAGGAATCGATCTCCATGAAGCCTTCAAGCCTTCCAGAATAGGCGGTACTGGTCTTGACAACAGGGGCGAAATGCTCCAGGCTGCCCATTGGTGTTGATGGACATCCGTATAAAAACAGAGGTATTATCGTGATTCGATTCCTGAAGATGCTTTTGGCCGCATGCTTTTGCCGTCACTCAATCGAAGACGACCACGCACCTGACGAGGTCACCCCTTCGACGCCCCCGGATCGTGAGCCAGTGATCACCGGGAAAGGCGATGGACGTGTGGTCGCAGCGTATTTTTCGGGTCACAGTTCTGGGGAGGGCGAACTCTCAATGGCGGTCATTAGAGGCCCGTTACCTCTGCCCACTCAGATGCCGTGACACTGGATATTGTAAAACCCCGAATCTTCTGGCGATCTCGGGCAGCCCGACCCCTGATAGCCACAACCCCCACACAACAACATTCCGGTCGCTTGTATTGACCTTCAGGAACTCCAGTATCAGCTTCGTATCGTCAACGCCAGTCATTCCGCTTCCGTCATCGCTCACACCTCACAGAATCCGTAGGTGGGACTGCTCGCGATTACCCAGAAGATAGTTAAACAGGTCATCCATCGGAGTTCGCTCTTCACTTCTGAGGGCCATGAAAGCGGTTTGGCTCACTTTCTGATAGTTTGGTCGATCACTACGATTTCGCATTTACCTCGCACTGTGATCACCCGAAAAATGGTTTCCTCGATATCGTCTACTCGACGGTTTCTGTAGTTTTTCTCTTTCTGGGCCATTTCATTCTCGATCGCCGTCGCGAAATATGCCCAGAAGCTCGTGGGCGTAAACTTCAGTTTCAATTCCTTGGCGACACCAGCGACGGATTCCTTGCGAGTGTCGGTAAACTTCACACGGTCTTGGAATGCCGCCAGATCATCTTTGGTTGCTTGCCGCTGTTGATCGAGCTGAGTCAGGTTAGCGATGTAAAGTATCTGATCCTTCTTCTCGGGATTCTCAACGAGTATGACAGCACCTAGCGCGGCCAACTGGTTCAAATACTCAGTCGTATTATCCTGCTTGAATCGGAATACCCACCTCAGAGTTCTCGACTCTGTGCTGTTCGGTTCTTTTTTCTTCGCAGCGTCCTTTTTCGCCGGGTCTTTCTTGCCCTCCTGTAACGGTGCCGCAGATAAAGAAAACGCGAACACTGCGAGCATCGACACGGCCGTCATTCGGATCATGTTTGTTCCTCCTCGGATCTCATAGCACTCCCCACGAAGTTACCCAATCTTCCATGACCGTGCAACTCTTCCGTTTTCGGTCCCCGCAAACCTGACCCTCCCCCAAATGTCATAGAAAGGGGCCTCCCGCCACCATTCTGTGGCAAAGCCGTGGAGGAGGAGAAGTCACCTACCAAGTTCCACCCGTGGCAGGACACGCATCTGCCGTCCTTGAAATCGGTTTGACACACCCCCAGTGAGAGCCGACAATGATCCTAAATCCCTTCTCCGAGGTTCACAATGAGGACGCCTGCACTGCTCCTGGCCGTCATGTTGGCGACTCTTGCTCCTGCGCAAGACAAGGTCATCCCGCCCAAAGAACAGATCGAGCAGTCAGCCAAGAAGGTGAAGCAACTCCAGAAGGAGCGGATCGCCACCCTGAAAGATCTGGTGGACCATGCCGTCGCCGGCTACCAAAACGCGCGAGCATCGTATGAAGAGGTATTCGAGGCGCAGATACTGCTCCTCAATGCCGAGCTGGAGGCTGCCGAGAAGGAGTCGGAACGCATCACACTCTACAAAAAGCTCGTGGACGCGCTGAAGGCATACGAGGAGTTGGCTAACGCCCAGAAGGAGTCTGGGAAAGGAACTGCCACGGGCGTCCTCAAGATCAAAGCGAGGCGTCTGGAAGCGGAGATTCACCTGGAGCAGGCGAAGGTGAAGGAAGCCAAAGAGATCAAATAAAGACTCCCTGCTGATGGTACTTCCGTGATGCCGCAGCAACGCAACACTGCCACGGGGTGGGGGTTGGGTCTAGTGCCGGGGGGGACGCTCATCTGACGAGAGCGGGTATTTCGCAAGCAGTGCCTCATCCATCCGAACGCTCATCCTCTCACACCCTCCCAACCGAGCCACCGCGTCAGTGAGTCAGCCGGGTGGTCGGCCAATGCAATGTCCATGTCCAGGCGAAAACCCTGTTCCCTTGACCTCCTCGGCCAACTTGAGCTTGTCCGGTGAACTGCGGTGAACCTTCCTGCCCGGACCAAGCTCTCTCCATCAGACCTGGCGGCGGATTCGCTTGGAAATTCGGCTTGAACCAGGGGAGGGGTCGGCATACTGTAAAACTTTCCTGGTCGCGGCCAGATGCTCGCGTAGCTCAGCTGGTAGAGCAGCGGTTTTGTAAACCGCAGGTCGTGGGTTCAAGTCCCTCCGCGAGCTTTCCCCTAACGGCCCAGGCTGCTATAACAGTTGGTGGGCAGGGATTGCACAGGGAGTGGAATCACGGGTAGGTGGCAGAGTGGTCAATTGCACCAGACTGTAAATCTGGCCTCTTCGGAGTTCGGGGGTTCAAATCCCTCCCTACCCACTTCGGAAGGAAGGATGTTGGTTGAAGCACGTGGGATGAAGGACGAAGCGTGGTCTGAGACCTTGTGACGGATCGGGCCGACCTTCCTCCTACCGAATTCCAGAACGCGGGTGTAACTCAACGGTAGAGTACTAGCCTTCCAAGCTAGTTGTTGCGGGTTCAAATCCCGTCGCCCGCTCTAGCCGCAACAGGCCGCCATTCGTATTACTGCACGTGTCGGCACTTGCGGTTTTTCAGTCGTGAATGATGCTGCTGTAGCTCAGCTGGTAGAGCACCTCCTTGGTAAGGAGGAGGTCATGGGTTCGAATCCCATCAGCAGCTCTCAGGCCTTGCCAGATCCCCATCGACCAGAATGGGATCGCTGCCCAACGGGGCGGTTGCACTGGCGAGCAGGCCTGCCGAATGGCCGCCCGGGCAACTGTCTGGGCGGCCGTTCGGCCTGACGGGGAGAGGGCCAAACGGCCGGACGGATCTTCCGACCGACCGATTCCACGGGTATCACCTGCGAGGAGCGAGGAGCGATGGCGAAGGAGAATTTCGCGCGGACGAAGCCGCACGTGAATGTCGGCACGATCGGGCACATCGACCACGGGAAGACCACTCTCACCGCGGCGATTCTGGCTCGCAACGCGCACATCAACAAGCTCAAAGAATTCAAGGACTACAGCACCATCGCCAAGGGCGGAATCGTCCGCGATGCGAACAAGACGGTCACCATTGCGGTCTCCCACGTCGAATACGAATCGAACGACCGGACCTACGCCAGCAGCGGGGTTCTGCCGTTCAAGGATCTGATCGACTACCCGGACATCGACAAGATCAACTACGCCCAGCCGATCAAGGGTCGGCACTACGCCCACATCGACTGCCCCGGCCACGCCGACTACATCAAGAACATGATCACTGGCGCGGCCCAGATGGATGCCGCCATCCTGGTGGTCGCTGCCGACGACGGTCCGATGCCCCAAACCCGCGAGCATATCCTGCTCGCCAAGCAGGTCGGGGTGCCGCGGATCGTGGTGTACATGAACAAGTGCGACAAGGCGGACCCGGAACTCATCCCGCTCGTCGTGATGGAACTCCGCGATCTCCTGAACAAGTACGAGTTCCCCGGTGATACGATCCCGATCGTCTACGGTCGATCCAAGGAGGCCCTGGAGAACGCGACCACCGACAACCCGGGGACACTCTCGGTCGATGCCCTGATGTTCGCCCTCGACACATTCGTCCCCCTGCCCATTCGGGAGGAAGACAAGCCACTGTTGATGTCCGTCGAGGATGTCTTCTCGATCAAGGGTCGTGGTACCGTGGCCACCGGACGGGTCGAGCGGGGGACCGCCAAGGTCGGCGACGAAGTCGAGATCATCGGTCTACGCAAGGACAACGTCAAGACCGTCATCACCGGCCTGGAAATGTTCCAGAAGACTCTGGACAAGGCCATCGCCGGAGACAACGTCGGTGCCCTGTTGCGAGGGATCGAACGGGACGGGATCGAGCGCGGGCAAGTCATCGCCAAGCCCGGCAGCATTACCCCGCACACCAAGTTTGAAGCCAACATCTACGTCCTGTCGAAGGATGAAGGTGGACGGCACACCCCGTTCTTCAGCGGCTACAAGCCCCAGTTCTACTTCCGGACCACCGACGTGACCGGGTCGATCAAGTTGCCCACAGGCGTCGAAATGTGCATGCCCGGTGACAACGTCAAGGTCGATGTCGAACTGATGGAAGGCATGCCGGTCGCGATGGATGAAGGGCTGCGGTTCGCCATCCGCGAAGGTGGGCGGACGGTCGGCTCCGGGGTCGTCACCAAGATCACCGACGAGGCGCCGACCAAGAAGTGATCCCAGTCGAATGAGGGGCCGAAATCTCGACCCCTCAGACGATTTGCCCGGATCCAGGTGTCCAGTCAGGGGTGGGGCCTCGGCCCACCCCACGGCTCCCTAGGAGCGTAGCTCAACTGGCAGAGCAGTGGTTTCCAAAACCACCGGTTGGGGGTTCGAGTCCCTCCGCTCCTGCTACCGGCCAGCACACCAGTTAGATTCACCCGCCCGTTGCGCTGCCGGCCCGACCCAGGAGTTGTCCAGGGTCAGTGGGCCGGTTAGGTCGTCTGGGGCGAGGTCAGGCCGACGACAGGAACAGCGGATCGGAAAGGATGGAGCATGGCCACCGCCGTCGAAACCAGTTCCCAGTCTCGTATCCCCAACCCACCGGCAAGCCTTGCTCTGGCGAGCCTGATTGGGGCGGGATACGTCCTGGCAGCCCTCGCAGCCGCTTTCTACGCGATTCCTCACCTGTGGCTGGAATACATCAACCCCCAGCTCAGTGGCAATCACCTTGTCGGCAATTGGCTCCTGCGGAACAGCATTCTCCTCCCGGCCATTATTGGACTGATCTGGTTTGGCCGATCCCTTGCGGGTGTGAGCCCCCCGAAAGGACTGCGGGGCGGGATTTTTCTGATGATCTCCGCGGCCTTCGCGATCTTTTTCATCACCAAGGCTGTCGGGCTTTGGGCAGAATCGGTTTTCGAGGGTGCCACGGGTCAGATTATCACCACGGTCGTGGCATTTGCTCTGCTGTTTGGTGCCTACCGCCTCTTCACGTCTGGTCGATGTGAGCGATGGATGATCGGGCTGGAAGAACAGGGGTGGTTTCACACCAGCCCTTTCAAACGGGCACTCGGACAAAAAGTGCGGCGGTTGACCCTCCTCGGAATCCTCCTCATTGGCGGAAGCGGGATCTATGCTCTGATCTATCACGGTAGCCTCCCCGAGAACTGGACGATCACCCTGCCATTCTCCCAGGTGGATGGTGCCCACCAAACCTTCACGCTTCTGAGTAACGCCAGGTATTCCGTGCCGCTACTCCTGCTGGGCCTGACCCTCTGGATGGCCTACAGAGTGGTCAACATGCCCGCATTCGCAGAATTCCTCATCGCCACGGAAGCGGAGATGAACAAGGTATCGTGGTCCAGCCGTAAGCGGCTTGCCCAGGATACCGTTGTGGTGCTCATCACCACCATCTTCATGGCGTTATTCCTCCTCGTCGTCGACATCTTCTGGGGCTGGCTACTGAGCCGCGAGACCGTCGGCGTACTGCCGGCCAAGTCAACCGGCAACCCCAAGGGCGAGGTTCACGAGGCGAAGTGGTAGTCAGTCCCAAAGGCGGCATCACGGTGCCGGTTGTTGTCATGAGTGACGAGAGCCCCCAACCAACTCACGCCGAACACGAGGTGTCCGCGCCTCCGCACGACCCGGTTACACCTCTGACGGATGCCAGCGCGACCGAAACGGCCGGACATGAGGTGCCAACTCCTCCACACGACACGGTTGCATCCCCTGCGAACGCCACCGACCCGCTCGGCCTCTCGGCCCTGGAATCGGTGAGCGAGCCGCACCCCACTGCGGCTCTCTCAGGGGAATCCGAGCCCGAGCCCGAACCCGTGACCGCGGAAGTTCCGACCGTTGCTGACCCAGTCTCTGAAACGGCCCCGGTCGTTCCCACCCCTCCTGCCAGTCTCAAGAAATGGTATATTGTCAAAGTCCAGAGTGGGCGAGAAGAATCGATCAAGGCAGCGATCGAGCGAAAAGTCAAGATTGAAGGTCTGGAGGAATTCTACGGTCAAATTGTGATCCCGGTCGAGGAGTTCGTCGAGAAGAAAAAGGTCAAGGTGAAGGTCAAGGACAAAAAGACTGGAACTGTCGAGACGGTGACACAAGAAAAGAACGTCGTCAAATACCGCAAGAAATTCCACGGTTATTTGTTCACTGAAGTCGAGTTCAACGACCGAATTCTGTACCTGTTCCGTGAGACGAGTGGGGTCGGGGATTTCGTTGGGGGGGCCGGGCCGCTCAAACCCCCGCCCCCAATGCCCGACCACGAAGTCCAGCAGATGCTGACCGGGATACCAACTGGCGACCAGTCCAAGAAGTCAAAAGTCGCGGTCAAACTGGATTTCGAGAAGGGCGATCGGGTGCGAATCAAAGATGGGGCCTTTTCCGGCTCCGAGGCAGAGGTCAAGGAGATCAGCCTCCCCAAAGACCCCACCGACTCGCCGAAGATCAAAGTCGTCGTCACCATCTGGGGCCGACCAGTCGATGTGGAAATGGATTACTGGCACGTGGACAAAATCTGACCCTCAATTGGAGGCTTCTCGCTGGAGGCGACATACGAACAGGAGACATACGAATCACGAAAGCACGAAAAGCGAAAACACGAAATAACTCTACTAAGTCCCTTCTTTTCGTGCTTTCGTATTTCGTGCTTTCGTGATTCGTATTCCGCTCTCGAATCGCCGTTGCCGCTCTCCGGGTGCCGTCCTAGAATCTCCAGTCTAAACTCGTCATTCGCCTCAGGTGGGATATGGCCAAGCAGGTAACCGCGGTCGTCAAGCTTCAATGCCCCGGTGGGCAAGCCACACCAGCCCCGCCCGTCGGTCCCGCTCTCGGTGCCCACGGTGTCAATATCGGCATGTTCGTCAAGCAGTTCAACGAGAAGACGGGCAGCCCCGATACGAAGGGCTTGATGCTCCCGGTGATGATCACCGTCTACTCTGACCGTAGCTTCGAGTTCAAGATCAAATCGCCGCCTGCGGCGGTGCTGATCAAACTCGCGGCCAAAATCCCTGCTGGCAAGAAACAGGGCAAAGAAGTGATCCCGCCAGACGGCAAGAAGGGTGGGAAGTACAAGGGCTTCAGCCTGACCAAAGTGCAGATCGAGGAAATCGCCAAGAAGAAACTCGCCGACCTGAACGCCCGCGATGTGGACCATGCTGCCCGGATTATCGCCGGGACCGCCCGAAGCATGGGAATCACCGTCGAGGGGTAATCAACCCCCTGGGCAACACCCTGGGTGTTTGGGCGAAACCGGAAACTCGAACGCCTCCCCGTTGCCGTTTCCGCCTCCTTCGTATACTCGTAATCATCTACCGCCACGGCCCAACACAGGGTCAAGCGGGAGGGGTTGTACCGGCCTTACGGCTCGCGAGCCCCGCTATCCGAGGTTGTTCATGGGCAAAGAGAAAAAACCAACCGAGCCCGAAGCCGAGAAGGCCGTAGTAACCCCTCCGCCTACACCCACTGCTCCACCTTCGAGTGGCGAACCTGCTGCGGCCGTCGCGCCAGCCACAGCCCCTGCCGCACCCGGAGCCGCTGCCAAGAAAGCGGAACCCGAAGCGCCGAAAAAGAAAAAAAAACCGGGTGTCCCACCGCGACGAGGGAAGAAACTTCGCAATCACCTGCGGAATATCCAGAAGCGGCTTCGCGAAACAGGTTCTGTCTCCGTCCGCCAGGCCATCACGGAACTCAAAAAGCTCAAGCGGGCGAAGTTCGACGAATCGATCGAGGTTCACATCAACCTCGGCATCGACACGACTCAGTCCGACCAGATGGTCCGTGGTGCGATCCCACTCCCGCACGGGATCGGGAAATCTGTTCGGGTTGCCGTCTTCACGCAGGGCGAGAACCTGGCCAAGGCCAAGGCCGCTGGGGCCGATGTGACTGGCGGAGCAGACCTTGTGGAAAAGGTCCAGAAGGAAAACTTCCTCGACTTCGATGTCGCCATTGCCACCCAGGACATGATGGGTCAGGTCTCCCGGCTCGGGAAAGTGCTCGGCCCCCGCGGGTTAATGCCCACACCGAAAGCCGGAACCGTCGTTCCTGCGAACGGTGATCTGGCTGCTGCGGTCCGAGACTTCAAGGCCGGCAAGGTGGAATACCGCTCCGACAAGACCGGCCAGGTGCATGCCGGGGTTGGCAAAATGAGTTTCGAGGACGACAAACTCCTGGCCAACATCACAACCTTTGTCGAACAGGTCCGGGCTGCCAAACCGTCGTCCGTGAAGGGGAATTTTATCAACGGGGTGACGGTCTCCGCCACCATGTCCCCCGGCATCCGGGTTAACATTTGATGGGAGTTGGCGTTGATGGGCTCGTAGCTCGTGGCTTGTAGCTTGTAGCTGGCAGTTAGTCGTCAAAGACGTACCGACATTCCAGTCTTCGCAAGCTCCAAGCTCCAAGCTCCAAGCTCCAAGCCGCCGGTTGCGAAGCCATGAGCAAGAAAATCAAGGAATTCGAGCTGAACACTCTCCGGAAGACATTCCAGGGGGTCAAAAACTACGTCATCCTGGAGCCGATCAAGGTCGACTCCGCCACCGACTTCGAGTTCCGCCGCAAGCTGCGGGAGAAGAAGGCCAAGGCACAACTCGTCAAGAACACACTCGCCAAGAAGGTGTTTGGCGAGAACGGGATCAACATCGACGGCTGGGCTGGCCCGACGCTTTTGGTCTGGGGCACCAACAGCATCAAGGAACTGAGCACGACTGTCGAAGGCGTGATCAAGGAGTTGAAGAAGGATCCCAAGGCCCCGGACAAGTTCAAGGTACGGACTGCGATTGCCGACGGCCATTCGGTCACGCTCGACCTTGCCAAAACCCTACCGACCCGCGAGGAAGCGATCGGGAGTATTCTCGCCGCCCTGCTCGGCCCGGGCAGCCAGGTCGCCGGGTGCCTCGTTGGCCCGGCCAGCCAGTTGGCTGGCATCCTCAAGGCGATCGAAGAGAAAGCTCCTGCCCCCACTGAAAGCGCCGCCCCGACTCCAGCCCCGGCAGGGTGACCTGAACCACTCGCCATTGGGCGGTGTCACATTAAACAATCCCGGGGGCGACCATTCCCCCGTTTTTCGGCCCTAACGGGCCCGCCTGACAATCGCCCAGGGCATAAGCCCTGGGAACACAAACCTCGGCTATTACGCACTGTTGCCGGACCGCTTCACCCGGCAAGTATTTTGAAAGGGACAGATATGAGTGCTGTTGCAGAACTGGGTGACAAGCTCGCCGGCCTGACCATCGCACAAGCCGTCGAACTCAAGAACTATCTCAAAGAAAAATTCGGCATCGAACCCGCTGGTGGCGGAGTGATAGCTGGGCCAGCCACCGCAGCGCCAGTCGCACCGACCGAGAAGCCCGCCGAGCCGACCGAGTTCAACGTGGTTCTTGACGGCTGCGACGCGGCCAAGAAGATCAACGTGATCAAGGTTGTCCGCGAGGTGACCGGGCAGGGCCTGGCCGAGGCCAAGGCGACCGTCGAAGGAGCACCGAAGTCGATCAAGGAAGGGATCGACAAGAAGGCTGCCGAAGATCTCAAGAAGAAGCTGGAGGATGCCGGTGCCAAGGTGTCCATCAAGCCCGCCTGACGCTACCTCGGACCGTTCTCGAGTGGCGGATTCGTTGTTTTCACCCGATTTCGCGATGCGAAATTGGGTAAGCTGCAAAAAAAGTGCCCGGGGGGTCGACATTTCCGGCCCTCTCGGGTATCATTGTCGTGTAGCGGTTTACCGCGGTCGGATCTTCACGGCCTCATTAGCCTCCCCCGCGCTGGCCCAGCGCAATCGGGTGAAGCGAACAGGTCGACCCGCGCAGCAGTGGTGAAAATGCACGCTACCCACTCGCTCCGATGTGTTGTTCCACCCCGTCGAATTTGCACCATGCCTCAACCGTTGGGATCGCTCTGCCCCGCTGACACCGGGGTATATCGTGTTTCGTCCTCGCGTGCCCGGCCGCCGGAGCGGTGTGCCATCGACCGATTTGTGATTCAATAACGTCCCCTGCCAGCCGACGCAAGGCCGTTGCCACCGGGGCAATGGTGCCTGTGCGTCGCGCCATCGTTTCTGGGAAGGAGCACTCCCGATGCCCATCCCGGCCCTGCGGGTTATCGTCCCCACCGTGGAACGAAACTTCGGCCGGTTCGGCGACGCCGTCGAGGTCCCTGATCTCACCGACGTCCAGACCCGGTCCTACGATCGATTCCTGCAGCTTGAAACCCCTCACGAGAAGCGGACCGTGTCCGGCCTCGAAGGGGTGCTGCAAGAGATTTTCCCGATCGAGAGTTATGACAAGAAAATCGCGCTGGAGTACGTCAAGTACGAGCTTGGCAAGCCCCGCTACGATCCGGACGAGTGTCGTCAGCTCCGGCTGACGTATGGCCGCCCGTTCCGGGTCTGGCTGCGGCTGCGCAAGAGCGACGGTACCGCTGTCGAGGAAGAGGTCTACCTCGGCGATATGCCCATCATGATTGGTGGTGGCGAGTTCATCATCAACGGGGCGGAGCGAGTCGTCGTTTCTCAGTTGCACCGCTCTCCGGGCGTCGACTTTGTCGTCACCCGCGAGGCCGATAAGGACATGCACTCCTGCCGGATCATCCCGGAACGGGGGAGCTGGATCGAGATCAACGTCTCGAAAAAGGACACTCTCGGTGTCCGGATCGACCAGTCCGGGAAGTTCTCCGCCCTCACGCTGCTGCGGGCGATGGACCCGGCGTATTCGCGAACCGCCGACATCCTCCGCGAGTTCTACCCCGTCGAGACAGTGACTCTCGACGCTTCGGCCCGAAGCCGGATGGTCGGTGACGCGGAGACCGGCATTCCGGCGATGGTTGCCGTCGATGACATCATCGACCCCGAAACCGGCGAGGTGTTTCTCGACGCTGGCAAGCCGTTTACTGCCGACAAGGTCGACAAGATCATCCTCTCCGGGCTGACGGAGGTCACCGCCCTCGTCTACCCGAAGGATCCGATCATCCTGACCTCGCTTGGCGAAGACGGAACCGATTCGCACGAGGCTGCGCTACTGAAGATCTACACCCGGCTGCGGCCGGGTAACCCGCAGCAACTTGAGAAAGCGCGGGAGCTGTTCAAGGAGAAGTTCCAGGACGCCAACCGATACCGGCTCGGACGGGTCGGTCGGTTCCGGATCAACCGGAAGTTCGACCAGACCGTGCCGGAAACGGAAATGACGCTCCGTAGCGTCGATTTCGTCAACTCGGTCAAGTATGTTCTCGACCTGCGTGCCCACAAGGGTCATGTGGACGACATTGACCACCTGGGCAACCGACGACTCAGGACCATCGACGAACTGGCAGCCGACGAGTTGCGCAAGGGGTTCCTGAAGCTGCGTCGGACGGTTCAGGAGCGGATGGCGATCCGCGACCAGCAGGACATGAGCCCGCGGACCCTGATCAACCCCAAGAGCGTCTCCGCTGCGATCGAATACTTCTTCGGTCGCAGTGAACTGAGCCAGGTGGTTGACCAGACCAACCCTCTGGCTCAGTTGACCCACGAGCGCCGGCTGTCGGCCCTCGGGCCAGGTGGGCTCAACCGCAAACGGGCCGGATTCGAGGTGCGGGACGTCCATATCTCGCATTACGGTCGGATCTGCCCGATCGAGACCCCCGAAGGGACGAACATCGGGCTCATCTCGTCACTGTCGATCTATGCCGAAATCGATGAGTACGGGTTTCTCATCACGCCGTACAAGAAGGTCTTGCACCGGAAACTGACCGACGAGGTGGTCCGACTCCGGGCGGATGAGGAATCGACCGCCAAGCTGGCACCGGCCGATACCCCAACCGAGGGAGACAAGATTTCGGTTGACCGGGTCAACGGCCGCTACGATGGCGACCTGACCGGAATTCCGTCGGACAAGGTCGAATACATCGACGTCTCTCCAAAGCAGATGGTCGGGGTGTCGGCCGGGCTGATCCCATTCCTGGAACACGACGATGCGAACCGGGCCTTGATGGGCTCGAACATGCAGCGGCAGGCCGTCCCGCTGCTGGTCCCCGAACCCCCGCTTGTGGCCACCGGTCTTGAGAAGGAGGTGGCCAAGCACTCCGGGATGCTCCAGAGGGTTCAGGAGGATGGGGAGGTTGTCTACGTCGATGCCGAGCGGTTGCGGATCGAAGAGAAGGACAAAATCGTCCGCGAGTACGTTCTCCGGAAGTACCACGGCCTGAACGAACGAACCTGCCTGAACCAGAAGCCGATCGTCAAGATGGGCGAGAAGGTCAAGAAGGGGCAGATCATCGCCGACGGCGCGGCCACCCGAAACGGCGAGTTGGCCCTCGGGCGGAATGTCCTCGTCGGGTTCATGTCGTGGGAGGGGTACAACTTCGAGGACGCGATCATCATCAGCGAGCGGCTGGTGAAGAACGACACTTACACCTCGATCCACATCGAGGAATTCGACATTGAGATCCGGGAGACCAAGCTTGGCAAGGAGGAGTTCACCCGAGACATCCCGAACGTCTCCCCCAAAGCTCTTGGGAACCTGGACGAGCACGGAGTGGTGCAGCTCGGAACCTACGTCCGGCCGGGCGACATCCTGGTCGGCAAGGTGTCCCCGAAGTCCCGTTCCGAGCTGACGCCCGAGGAGAAGCTCCTCCACGCGATCTTCGGCCGTGCTGGCGAGGATGTGAAGAACGACTCCCTGGAGGTTCCCTCCGGGGTCGAGGGGATCGTCATCGCCACCCATCGGTTCAGCCGTCGTGCGAGTATGTCCGAGGACGAGCGGAAGGAACTCGCCCGACAGGAAAAAGAGATTGATGTCACCTACTCGAAGAAAATCGCCGAGCAGTTCCGCGAATTCATCGAGGCCCTCAGTGGAGTGCTCGACAGGAAGGAACTGAAGGATCCGAACACCGGCAAGCCACTGGGGAGTGACAAGGACGACAAGGCCGTCGCCGATCAGGCCAAGGCGTTCAAGCTCGATGCGCTCGATGTCCGCAGCCCGGATAACTCCAAGAAGGCGATGAAGATCTATTCCCGGCACTGGGAGCGGATTCAGTTCTTCATCGATGAGCAAGAGCGGCGACTGAATTCGCTCAAACGGGGCGACGAACTCCCCAGCGGCGTGCAGCAGATGGTCAAGGTCTACGTGGCCACCAAGCGTGTTATCTCGGTCGGCGACAAGATGGCTGGGCGGCACGGGAACAAGGGGGTGATCTCGAAGGTTCTGCCCGAGGAGGACATGCCCTTCCTGGCCGATGGCACCCCGATTGACATCCTTCTCAATCCGCTGGGTGTGCCTAGCCGTATGAACGTGGGCCAGATCCTGGAGACGCACCTCGGGTACGCGGCTGCGAAGCTCAACTTCAAGGCCGTGACCCCGGTGTTCGACGGGGCCACCGAGGAAGAGATCCGGTCGGCACTGGAAGAGGCCGGGCTGAGCCCGACCGGCAAGAGCGTTCTCTACGACGGCCGAACCGGGGAGGCTTTCGACCAGCCGGTCACGGTCGGATACATCTACATGCTCAAGCTCCATCACCTGGTCGACGACAAGGTCCACGCCCGGGCCACCGGGCCGTATTCGCTCATCACCCAGCAACCTCTCGGTGGTAAAGCCCGCTTCGGCGGCCAGCGGTTCGGGGAGATGGAGGTGTGGGCGCTGGAGGCTTACGGCGCTGCGTACATCCTCCAGGAGTTGCTCACGGTCAAGAGCGACGACGTTGAGGGCCGGACCAAGATCTACGAGAGCATGGTCAAGGGGGAGAACACCCTGGAGGCCGGCACACCGGCCAGCTTCGACGTGCTCACCCACGAGATCCGTGGTCTCGGGCTGAATATGCAGCTTGAGAAAAAACGGGTGTGATGGTGGGGGTCGCACGGTGGACCAGTTCTTCATCGAGAACGGCGTTCACCGGTGGTGTGGCCGGGGTTGAGTCCTCGAAACCCCGCAAGCCGGCAAAAAAGCGGCGGGTCTTCCTTGGTATCGAACGGATGAGGCGTCTAGCGTCAAGTAGGTTTGCCGGGGTTTCGAGGACTCAACCCCGGCCACCCTGCCCTGCCTGCCCGCTCTTATTGGTGCAGGTGACACTCGATGCCGATCGGAGGGCGGTCATATGACTCAGAGCGACCGAGTGCTCCTGATCCGCAAATGCAGCCAGATCCTCCATGAGGCGTTGACCGAGATCCGCGACCTGGCTTATCAGAATGACGAGTTGGAGCGGATCGGCGACCTGGCGGACCTGACCCACAACATCCCGTTGTTCATGGTCGGGCGACACGACTTACTGCCTGACCACCTCCGGATCGAGTTCATGGCGTACGCCCGCAAATACCACCCCGACATCGACCCGGAAAAAAGCCGGTACGTGATGCTCCTGGACATGGACGAGGCGACGTGCCACGACCTGCACCGCCGGATCTCGTGGCCGTGGCCCGAGACCGCGACAGCTGCCAGTTGAGCAGCACTGACCAAATCATTCAAACCCGCTCCTGCCATCTGGGGGTTCTGATATGTCCACTGCCGCAGCGAACACGAATGCAGGCGAGACGAGCACATACGAGCGGATCAACGATTTCGGGGCGGTCCGGATCAGCCTGGCCAGCCCGCACGACATCCGCTCGTGGAGCTTCGGCGAGGTGAAAAAGCCGGAGACGATCAATTACCGGACCTACCGGCCGGAGAAAGACGGACTCTTTTGCGAGAGGATCTTCGGCCCGGAGAAGGACTGGGAGTGTACCTGCGGGAAGTACCGCGGGATGAAATACAAGGGGATGATCTGCGACCGGTGCGGGGTCAAGGTCACGCATAGCCGGGTTCGCCGCAAAAGGATGGGACACATCGAGCTGGCCGCCCCAGTTGTTCACATCTGGTTCTTCAAGGCCATGCCGTCCCGGCTCGGCACGCTCCTGGACATGAAGACCACCAGTCTGGAAAAGATCATCTATTTCCAGGACTATGTGGTCATCGATCCGGGCGCGACGCCGCTCAAGGAACGGGAACTGCTTACCGAGGAGCAATACAAGGAGCGACGGGCCGAATACGGCGACGGGTTTGAAGTCGACATGGGGGCGGAGGCCATCAAGAAATTGCTGGAGCGCCTCAATCTCGTCGATCTGTCCCGTGACTTGCGGGAGCGGTTGGACAAGGAGATGGCGCGCGGGGAGAAAGCAAGCAAGCAGAGACTGAAGGAGCTGGTCAAGCGGCTCAAGACGGTCGAAGCCCTGCGGGATTCGAGCAACAAGTGCGAGTGGATGGTCCTGGAGTGCATCCCGGTCATCCCGCCTGATCTTCGCCCGTTGGTACTCCTGGATAGCGGCAACTTCGCCACCAGCGATCTGAACGACCTGTACCGCCGGATTATCAACCGCAATAACCGGCTGAAGAAACTGGTGGACTTGAACGCCCCCGAAGTCATTATCCGCAACGAGAAGCGGATGCTCCAGCAGTCGGTTGATGCGCTGTTTGACAACAACCGTTGCAAGCGGCCAGTCCTCGGGAGCAGCAACCGCCCGCTCAAGTCGCTGACTGACATGATCAAGGGAAAGCAGGGTCGGTTCCGCGAGAACCTGCTCGGCAAGCGGGTCGACTACTCGGCCCGCTCGGTGATCGTGGTCGGCCCGGAATTGAAACTCCACCAGGCCGGGCTCCCCAAGAAGATCGCCCTGGAACTGTTCCAGCCGTTCATTATCCGGCGGCTGAAGGAACTTCAGCACGCCGACACCATCAAGTCGGCCAAGAAGATGCTGGAGCGGAAGGACGATGTGGTTTGGGACATTCTGGAAGAGGTCACCAAGAACCACCCGGTTCTCTTGAACCGGGCTCCGACCCTTCACCGGATGGGTATCCAGGCGTTCGAGCCGACGCTCATCGAAGGCAATGCGATTCGCATCCACCCTCTTGTGTGTAAGGGGTTCAACGCCGACTTCGATGGCGACCAGATGGCCGTCCACCTGCCGCTGTCGATCGAAGCGCAGGTCGAGGCAACGGTCCTGATGATGTCGACGAACAACATCTTCAGCCCGGCCAACGGCAACCCCATCATCACCCCGTCGCAGGACATTGTGATGGGCTGCTACTACCTGACCGCCAACCGCGGCGAGGAGGGGGAGGCGGTTGAGCCGGGTGATGGGATGGTGTTCCATAGCCCGCAGGAGTTGTTCCAGGCCCACGCCGAGGGACTACTGGGGATGCACGCGAAGATCCGGGTTCGCCTGCCGATCGAGCGGAAAGTGATTAGCGAGGTGAAGGACGAAAAGGGGGTCGCCCGTGCCGAGGAACTTCCCCGAAAGCCGAACGGACTGGTCAGGACCACGGTGGGCCGGGTCATCTTCAACGACATCTTGAACCTGAAGATGGCGTTTTATGATCTGCCCCTGGGGAGCAAGTACCTCAGCCGGATCATCGCTGACTGCTACCAGTTGCTCGGCCGGCGGGAAACGATCGCGCTTCTGGACCGGATGAAGGAAACAGGGTTCCGGGAATCCACCCGGTCCGGACTGTCATTCGCTGCCAGCGATCTGCGAACCCCGGAGAACAAGGAGCAAGTACTCAAGGAGCGGGACAAGGAAGCGGACAAGTTCCGCAAGCAGTTCGAGCGGGGGATTATCACCGAGATCGAGCGGTATAACAAGGTGATTGACTGCTGGATGGGTGCTCGTGACGAGATCACCAAGCGGCTGATGACCGACCTGGCGAACGACCGTCGGCCGGATGCGACCGGGCGAGTGGTGCCATACTTGAACCCGATCTTCCTGATGGCCCACTCCGGAGCCCGGGGGGGCATCGAGCAGATCCGCCAGTTGGCCGGGATGCGTGGGCTCATGGCCAAACCGAGCGGGCAGATTATTGAGACCCCAATCAAGAGTAATTTCCGCGAGGGGCTCACGGTGTTGGAGTATTTCTCCAGCACCCACGGGGCTCGAAAGGGGTTGGCTGACACGGCTCTGAAGACGGCGGACTCCGGATATCTCACCCGAAAACTGGCGGACGTTGCCCAGAACGTGGTCATCACGATGGAGGACTGCGGGACGAGCCTGGGGATTACCAAGGGGATCATGTACAAGGGGGACGAGATCGACCGGCCCCTGTCGGACTCGATCCGGGGGCGAGTGAGCCGAACGACGATCGAACACCCGGTCTCGGGCGCTCCGATCGTCGAAGAGAACGAGATGATCACCCCCGCGAAGGCGAAGGAGTTGGAGATCCTCGGGCTCGACAAAATCTCGGTCCGCAGCCCGATGACCTGCCAGGCTCCGCTTGGTGTTTGCCGCCGATGTTACGGCATGGACCTGGCAACAGGTGGGCTGGTCGAAGATGGGATGGCCGTCGGGATCATCGCGGCCCAGTCGATCGGGGAGCCTGGAACCCAGTTGACGATGCGGACATTTCACATCGGCGGCGTGGCCAGCAAGGGGGCTGCGGTTGACAGCGAGCACAAGGCCAAGAAGGGGGGCATCTGCCAGTTCGAGCGAATGGCCGTGGTCACCAACGACGCCGGGCACCGGATCGCCCTGACCCGCGGAACTGGGGAGATTGTCCTCACACGTGGGGCCTCAGTCGAACGGTATGCCGTCCCGAACGGGGCAGAAGTGTTGGTGGGCGAGGGCCAGGATGTGGGTCCGTTGACCCCACTCGTCAAGTGGGATCCGCACTCGATCCCGATCATCTCGAAAGAGGGCGGGACTGTCCGCTACAAGGACATCAAGGAGGGGGAGACCCTGCGAAAGGAACTCGACAGGACGACTGGCGTCGAGCGACTGACAATCATGGAACACAAGGGTGACCTGCACCCGCAGATCGAGATCGTCAACGACCGGGGAGTGATCCTGGAGTACCACTTCATCCCCGAGCGGACTAACCTTCAGGGCCTCGACGGTCAGAAAGTCTCGGCCGGGACGCTACTGGCGAAGACCCCCCGGGAAGTGTCCCAAACCCAGGACATCACCGGTGGTTTGCCGCGGGTCACCGAACTCTTTGAAGCGCGCCGACCACGCAACCCGGCGGTCATGGCCGAGGTCAAGGGGAAGGTCAAGATCGGGGACAAGAAGCGGGGCAAGCGGCTCGTCTGGGTTCAGCCCGAGACCGAGGACGGCAAGATTATCGGGGAGGAAAAGGAGCATCAGGTTCCGGCCGGGGCGATCCGGCGGGTCCACGACGGGGAATACGTCAAGGCTGGCGACCCGCTCGTGTACGGACCGCTCGTTCCGCACGACATCCTTCGCGTGACCGGTCCGGAGTCGGTCCAGGACTATCTCGTCCGGGAGGTCCAGGCGGTGTATCGGTCCCAGCGAGTGGACATTGATGATAAGCACATCGAGATCATCGTCTCCCAGATGCTTCGGAAGGTGAAAGTCAAACAGACTGGAGACACCGGGCTGCTGCCCGGGGCAGTGATGGACCGATTCGCATTCGACGAGGTGAACCGTCGGCTGACCGAAGAGTGTGTGAAGGTCGTTGACCCCGGCGAGACGACGATGATTGCCGGACGGGTCATTAGCCGGGAAGCGTACGAGGAGGAGCGAGCCACGCTGGAGGCGGCTGGCGGGAAGAGGAGGCTTCCCACCTGCACCACTCCGGGGCCTGCTGATAACGAGGTCCAGCTCCTCGGAATCACCAAGGCGGCCGTGCAGTCGGATAGCTTCATCAGCGCAGCCAGCTTCCAGGAAACGACCAAAGTCTTGACCGAGGCAGCCCTTGCGAGCAAGGTCGACTATCTGGTCGGGCTCAAGGAAAACGTCATCCTCGGGCACTTGATCCCAGCCGGGACGGGGTTCAAGACCCATCAGGAGGCCGAGGTTCGGATCAACGTGCCCGGCGGTGACGACCGGCACCGGGACCACTCCGATATCGCCCCGGATGCCACGGTCGACGCGCAGTAAGACCAACGGAGTGAACCTAACCCCCCAACCCCCTNNCCGTGGCGGCCCGGCGTGGGCAATTCCCAAAACACGGGTCAGCTTTCTTCTACCGCTCGCCTAAGAGGCCCCCAGGGCGTTGCCCTCGGCTGAGTTGCGAGTTTTCCGGAATCACCCCTGGCCTTCTGGGGGTGGATTTGCTTGAATAACCGAACCCTTTCGTTCAAAGGGCCTGTCCGCGCATTGGCGGGCCGGTTGCAT
>PLDW01000363.1 GCA_003136315.1 Gemmataceae bacterium
GGAGCGATTCCGGGGTTGCGCTGGAAGCTGGCTCCACCCTGAGCGATGAGGCGAGGGGCGGATGAAGTATTACCACCCGTCATGGACAGCCGGGCCGCCACGGAGGGCGGCCCCTACACAAGCATTCGTAGGGGCCGCCCTCCGTGGCGGCCCGGCCTGGGCAAGTCCCAAAAGTCGGGTGAGTTTTTTTCTGCCGCTCGCCTACCCTGGGCGCCAAGGGATTGAACCTGGCAGCAATTTCGGCGAAATCGGCCGTAACCCCCCACCCCGGTGAAAGACTGCCTGTAAGGATTTCGGCCGTCCAGTGTGAGAGGGGTTGGAGGGAGGCCCGATGGAAGACGACCCGCCGACCCGGGACACCCTGATCGCCAAGCTCCGCAACCCGGCAGACGCTCACGCCTGGCGCGAGTTCGTGGCCATCTACGAACCTCTTGTGAACCGGCTTGCCCGGCAGAAGGGGTTGCAGGATGCCGATGCCCAGGATCTCGCTCAAGAGGTTTTTCGGGCCGTCGCCCGGGCGATCGACCGGTGGGAGCCGAACACCGCCCGGGGAACCTTCCGGGGGTGGTTGTTCACCATCGCCAGGAACCTGTGCATCAATTTCTTGACTCGCCGCGACCCTGCGGCGGAGGGGTCGGGGGATACTCGCAACCTGGATCGGCTTGCCGAGGTTCCGGCCCGCGATTCCGCACAGACTGCCACCTTTGATGCCGAGTACCGGCGACGGATCTTCCGGTGGGCGGCCGAGCAGGTGAAAGGGGAGTTCGCTCCGAACACCTGGCGAGCATTCTGGCAAACCGCGGTGGAGGATCGCCCAGTGGCCGAAGTGGCAGCAGAACTCGGGCTCACACCCGGGGCGGTTTACGTGGCCCGCAGTCGTGTGATCGCGCGCCTCCGTCGGCGAGTCGAGCAACTCGGTGATGAGACGGCCGCCCGCATTGGAGGGGACGATGGTTGCCCGGATTGATCCCTGTCACCCGGACGCACTCCGGTCACTGCTGAATGACCGACTCTCACCGGCCCGGGTGGCGGAACTGGAAGCTCATCTGGACGGGTGCCCCGCGTGTCGTCAATCCCTGGACCAACTGGCTGGCGGATCGCGCTGGTCCTCGGCCGTCCGGGTCTACCTGGGCGGCGTAACTGACCCCAAGTCGGGGCCGGAGTTGGCCGAGGAGCCGCTCGATTTCCTCGCTCCCTCCGACGACCCCGGATCGATCGGCCGGGTTGGCCCTTACGAGGTGAAGGGGCTTCTGGGCCGCGGAGGCAACGGGGTCGTCCTGAAGGCGTTCGATGCCGGACTGAACCGGTTCGTGGCCGTGAAGGTGATCGCGTCGGTGCTTGCAGGGAGCGGGGCCGCCCGGAAGCGATTCGCCCGGGAAGCACAGGCGGCGGCAGCGGTTGTCCACGAGCATGTTGTGGCGGTCCACGCGGTCCACGAGGCGGCCGGACTTCCCTACCTTGTGATGGAGTATATCTGCGGCCAATCGCTCCAGGATCGAATCGACCACGATGGCCCGCTCGAACTCCGGGAGATCCTTCGGATTGGGATGCAGACTGCCGCGGGACTGGCTGCGGCCCACGCGCAGGGATTGGTCCACCGGGACATCAAACCGGCCAATATCCTGCTGGAGAACGGGGTCGAGCGGGTCAAAATCACCGACTTCGGGCTGGCTCGGGCGGTGGCCGACGCGACCCTCACGCAGTCTGGGGTGATTACCGGAACACCGCACTACATGGCTCCCGAACAGGCCCGTGGAGATGCGATCGACCACCGGGCGGATCTCTTCAGCCTTGGCAGTACACTCTACGCGATGTGTACGGGCCACCCCCCATTCCGCGCTGATACTCCGCTGGCTGTGCTCCGCCGGGTGACCGATGACACCCCCCGCCCCGCTCGCGAGACGAACTCCGACCTCCCGGAGTGGCTCGAAGCAATCCTCGGGAAGTTGTTGGCGAAAGATCCCGCTGCCCGGTTCCAAACCGCGGCGGAAGTAGCTGATTTACTGGAGAAGTGCCTGGCCCACATCCAACAACCGCTGTCGGTGCCGATGCCGTCAGTTCCTGGGGTCGTGACACCCCGCCGGCGCTGGCGGTTGTGGCGTGGGGTCGCGGCCGGGTTGGTGGTGCTGGCCGTAGCCATTGCACTCGTCTGGTTTCCTCGCGACACGGCTCCGAAACCTGACCCGCAGCGGCAACACGATGACACCACAGTCACAACCGGTGTGGCCACTCCTGAGAGCAACATCCCTCCATCGTCCGCGGCGGTCAAACGGGCGGATGTGATCGACGAAGAACTGGCCAGTGTGCGATCACAGGCCGCGATGCTGGAGCAAGCAGTCACCGCCGGGGCAGTTGGGACGACCGCCGATGTCATCGACAAGGAGATCAAGCGGGCCAATGCGGCAGCCCACACCCTGGAGTTGGAGCTTACGCAGACCCGGACCCGGAAGTGAACCCTTTCCCCCACTGCAAGGAGATCGAGATGAACGTGTTCGTGAAATCCGCCTTGTTCGCTGCGCTCGGTGTCTGCACCCTGGCCATCGGGTCGGGTGCTCAACAACCCCCCCCACCGGCCCCCGTGCCGCCCCCGCCAAACGATCCCTTCGGCCAGCCCCCACACACAACCACGATCGTCCGCACGGCCGATGGAGCGACAAATACCGTGACCCTCGGGCAACCATTGTTCACCGACCCCAACGCCGCCTTCCTGTTTTATCACCATTTCGATCAGGCCGACACCCAGGTCGTGCAATTGGCCAAGCAGATCGTCGAGGCCAAGACCGATACGGAGAAGGACAAGCTCAAGGACAAGCTCAAAGACACCCTGAACAAGCAATTCGACGACCGGCAAAAGCGGCACGAGAAGGAACTCGAAGCGCTGGAAGCCCAGGTCAAGAAGCTCAAGGAGATGGTGTCCAAGCGGCAGGAGAACAAGAAGGAAATCATCGAGGAGCGGACCAAACAGCTCGAACGTGAAGCCAAGGGGCTCGGTTGGTGACGGCGTTGACCCTGACGTGCGAGTCCACCCAGGCTCGCACAAAGAACTGATTCCTTTCCCCAGTCGCGAGGAGATCGAGATGAAGGTGTTCGTGAGGTCTGCCCTGTTCGCTGCCCTCGGAGTCGCCACACTGGCTCTTGGGTCAGGTGCCCAATCACCGGCCCCGCCGGAACTCCCGCTCCCCCCGACCCCGCCGATCCCAGCCCCAGTACCACGGATCTCCATCCCCTCCCTGTCTGCCGACGGTCAATACTCACGGTACCACTACAGCTTCGTCGAGCCCGTGGACACCGCAGCCATCAAATTGGCCAAGCAGATCGTCGAGGCCAAGACCGATGCTGAGAAGGATAAACTCAAGGACAAGCTGAAAGAAACCCTGAACAAGCAATTCGACGACCGGCAGAAGCGCCACGAGAAGGAACTCGAAGCGCTGGAAGCCCAGGTCAAGAAGCTCAAGGAGATGGTGTCCAAGCGGCAAGAGAACAAGAAGGAAATCATCGAAGAGCGCACCAAGCAGCTCGAACGTGAAGCCAAGGGCCTCGGCTGGTGACGGCCTGAAGGATGATGGGAGAGAACCCAAGTGAGCCGACCGGAACTGACCTGTCCGGATTGTGGGTGCAACGGGTGGCTTATCCCGATACCGTTGCACGAGAAGAATTCCAGGCGTTAGCTGGTTCTATCAACCGCCTGACCTCCCAGGCAGTTGAGTTGACCCGTAGCCTCATTCGCCACCCTGCCCGCAGATGCGACAGCCTCTGCGGGTTCCCGAATGAGAGTTGTGCAGATCGCATCAGAAGTACCAGAGGCCCGCGGGATCAACCAGCGGGCCTCTGGTCGTCCTGAACGTTGACCGGCTCGGTCACCATACTCGATGAACCGATCCGGGATGCCGCAGCGGACCACGTTCCGTAACGAAGCCGAATGGCTCTGGGTGGAAGGCAAGATTCAGTTGGCGGGAAGCCTGGCACCGAGTTTAATCCGCGAGGGATCCTGGAACACCAGCTCAACCCAGTCGAGGCATGCGGCCAGATATTCCCCGTTCAGGGCCTTGAGTAGGTCATGCGTTGCTCGAAAAGCCACGGCCCATGCCTCGTCTCTGGGATGCATCATTTTCGCGAGGGAAAACTGCGTAAAGAGTAGGGTTTCGGCCTCATTCTGGGCTTTGGCTCGCAGGGCCCTCAATTCTCCGCTCTTGAGGTCATAGACGTTGATCGAATTCAACCCCAGGAGGGAGACCTCCCCAGGCGCAACTTCCTGTGCCGCCTCGATCCCGTCAACGCCAAACTTCAGGTGCTTCCGAGGGTCAGGAACGTACGGGTTTAGCAGCAATGGGTTCTCGTGCGCGTCCAAACTGTCGGGATCGAGGTAATAGTAGCCAATATGCTTCCCGCAGGCGTGCGGGGGCTCCGATAACCGTTTCGGCCCACCCCCCGTCAAAGGGTGGAGCAGCATGTGCTTACCCGATTCCTTCACCGGGAACTGGGTATTCTTCCCCGCACCACTGTTACACCGCCCGCAGGAGGGCACCAGGTTCTTCCAATGATACGCGAGCCAAAAGTAGCCCGGATGATCGATTTGAGTGCCGGGAGGCCAATCGACCTTCGGTGTCTTGAGTGGTGACTTGCCGTCTTCGCGGTATTCCCGGTAGTTCACTCCGGCTTTTGGGCGGTAGTGCTCCATCTCGGACCTCTGGCGACCCAGGATCGTCTCACAGTAGCCACATTTTCCCTTAAAGTAATGAATGAGCAGCCATTTTCTGAGTTCTCCCCAGATGTCTGAATCGAAGTCCTTCTTGGACGATATTTCTCCCGTCCTCTCCCACTTCTCGATGATCTCCCGTGTTGCTGCGGTTGCTGTGGCCTGCCACTGCGTCCACCAGGTTTTCTGTTCCCCCAAGAGCCGTGACGGGTCGAAGTCGATGTGGATCACCCTCGACCTCCTTTCGGCTCCTGGATCGCCTGGAAAAGCTGATCCGCCTTCCTCAGCAGGTCGTCCCGTAACCCGGCAGGGTCGTCCTCCATCTGGCTCCAGAGGAGAGCTTTGAACAGCTCGTGGGCTCGGCGCTCGACCGGACCCTCCTGCGGTCCAGGGAGCCGAAATGCCAGGGTTTTCTCAAGCCGTCGAAGTTCACTTTGTTGCTCCGGCGTCAACGATGTTTTTGGTTTTCCAAGCAACTCCTGATAGGTTTTGATCGCCTCTCGGGTCGCCTTGTCCACCGTCGTCTCCAGGCCGAACCCCATTCCTGTTAATACCTGATCGGCCCGCCCCATCGTGCTGTCGGGCGCTAACTCGACACGGGTGAT
Source organism: Gemmataceae bacterium (assembly GCA_003136315.1). Taxonomy (GTDB): domain Bacteria; phylum Planctomycetota; class Planctomycetia; order Gemmatales; family Gemmataceae; genus Urbifossiella. The sequence goes on from PLDW01000363.1 coordinate 5,302, forward strand.
CTTTCCGTCGTCGCGGACGAACCGAACCACCTGGCGGACATCCATCCCGCTGACGATGAGCGGGGAGTGAGTGGTGACCAGAAACTGAACGTGCGGGAACAACTCGGTCAGGGCTGGGACAAGATCCTGTTGCCACTCCGGGTGCATGTGGGCGTCGATCTCATCCATCAGAACCAGGGCATACCGCCCCAGTGGGTTGTCGTCGTAGACCTCATACAGCCTTTGCATCAATACACCGACCCAGGCGAGCAGGGAGACGGTCCCCTGACTGACCGCTTCGAGGGGGACTTCGCCGTCGTCTGTATTGAGTATCACCCGCCCGAGGTCGATGTCCACTCGTACGAACTCGATCTTCAGTTTACCCGTCAGCCTACGGATGGCTTTAAAAAACTCGGCGAGGAGTTGCTGATAACGATCGCGGTGGGGGTTCGCCTGGTCCTTGATCCTGTAGTCCAGGTTCACGATCCACTGTTTGAGGCTCTCCATCCGTGGGTCCGTATCCGCCGCGACCAGCGGGAGAAGGTCTTCCGCGTTGGGCCGCCGTCGGCCCTCCTCCACTTGCGGGCCGCCCGCGCGCCGCCAGGTGACAGTGCGGAGGGCCGGGAACCCAAGGGCCAGCCAGCCCTCGGTCTCCTGCAACCGACCTGGGAGCGAGTTGATTATCGGTTTTCCAGTCGTCCGCGCGAGTTCCGTCACGTACTCCGTCATTTTGTCCGGATTTTCCCCCGATGCCTCCAAAATGACCTTTCCCGAAGGACTTCCATAGTGGATCAACCGTTCGGCGTGGGTCTCTGCGTCGCGCCCGCAAAGTGCGGCAGCGACCGCCCGGAGGATGCTCGATTTGCCCACCCCATTGTTGCCGAGCAAGACGTTCCAGTGGCGGTCGAGTTCGAGTTCGAGTTCCGTGAAGGGGCCGATGTTCTCAAGCCGGATTCGCCTGAGCCAGCTCTGTTCGCGACCAGGGGCGGCAAGTACACCCCCAGTTCGCTGCTGGACCCGTTCACCCAACTCTTTCAGGAACTTGCCGACCTCTGGGTGGTCGGGGCTCACCTCGTAGGGAAGCACTTCGATCTGATACCTCCTCTGAAGTGCCTCGGCCTTGGCTCGCCACGCGGTCCCGTTCACGGCGACCAGCGCATAGTGTTTACGGGACAGGGTGCCACGAAACCGTATCCCCCGTAGGTACGCCTCGATTCCGGCCAGACTGGCACCGACAAAGAACAGAGTGCGGGAGACGAACAGGCTCTCCATGAACTGCGAGAATGCCTGGTTCCCGACAATCTCGTCTTCGTACTGCCGCGGGGCGACCAGAACAGTCTCAGGCCGATTCAAAGTACCGAAAAGCTTGAGGAGGAAGAACTCGCGTCGGGAGAGGGCTTCAAGGAGTGACTCACTCTCCCCGGGTACATAGACAGGGCTACTCCCGAATGCCTGTTCCAGGAGGTTGTCGAAGTTCGTTGTCAAGCCTGCCGCGAACCCGACGCGATTCAGTAACTCGTGATTCGGTCCTGGTACAGGCTGGGGGGTCACGAACATCGATTTGAGGGTATCGATCAACCCATCCAGTCTGTTCTTCGAGCGGGCCGCTTCAAACACTAGGTCAGCGACCAGGTCAGCGTCTGACTCAAGAGACTGATCGAGGCTCTTGATCAAATAGGGCTCAATTAGCCGCTCGGATTCGGCCCATTCCATCAGTTTCCGGACGAGTTCGCCCCAAAGCGGAAGCCCCATTGGCGCACTCAGGCCTGCACCAACGTAAAGGACACACTCTTTGTCCGCACAAGCCCGGACCAACGGTTCAGGTGGTCGCGGGGCCGGGAGCGGTTCGGGGGCGATGGCCCGGTTAATCGCGAGGACCAACTCTTTGAAACCGCCCCTACGGTATAACTTGACTGCTCGATATTTTCCCTGATTGTCAGGAATTTCAGTTGGCTCAAGGAGGATCGGGATGAAATACGTCTTACCCTTTCGCTCGTCGGCGATCTGGAGCGCCCTTGCGGCTTCGGTAACCTCGAAGTGTCCCAATCTCCAATTGTCGCTCAAGAGCGGGAGAAAGAAGTCTGCCTGCCGGATCGCCTCGTAGCAGTGCTCCATCCAATCAGCTCCGGGGGGAACGTCGCGGGGGCACATCCACGGTCGAAAACCCGCCTCCGTTAACTTGGCGTACAATTCCTCCGCTCGCTTCTCATCGTTAATCACATAGTTTAGATAGATTTTCGGTCCGCTGTTCATATTCTACACTCATAAGAGTAAATCGAATATATTGTTCATTACTAGTCGCAGCAGATCGTCCTCAGGATAGTTGTCCTTGCGAGAATCCCCCTATGGCGCACATTTTGTTTCCCACTCTGTCCCACGGACGCCGCTAATGAAGCGACCAATTAGACCAGTTGCTGTGCCAAGACGCACCTAACTCAGAAACATAACTCCTGGTCCCCGTTTACACCATAACCAATCTGGATCGCGGTATCTAGCCTCACCCGAACTAAACGCCAGACGCCCGCGGGATCAACCCGCGGGCGTCTCGTGGTTCGCTGCGTTGACCGGTCCAGTCACCGCACAACCGCCGCTCCGCGGTGCTTGCGAACGGTCTCGGCGAGCCCGGCCGGGTCCAGACCGAGATCGTGCAGAAGTTCGTTCCGATCACCATGCTCAATGAACCGGTCCGGGATGCCGCAGCGGACCACGTTTCGCGTATCGAGCCCGGCCGCGTTGGCCGCCTCCAGGACGGCCGACCCGAAGCCGCCCTCCACTGTCCCCTCTTCGACCGTGACCACCAGCGGTAGGGTCTCGACTGCCTTGAAAATCGTCTCGCGGTCGAGCGGTTTCACGAACCGGGCGTTGATGACCCCGATCTGTAAGCCCTCATCCCGCAACGCCATTGCCGCTGCCACGCAGTTCGAGAGAAGCGTCCCAAACGCCACAAAGCAACCGTCTTCACCCCACTCGATCACTTCCGCCCGGCCGAGTTCAAGAGGCGCAACTCCGTTCGGCCGGTCGATCTGTTCCAGGTTCGTCTTGGGGTATCGCAGCGAGATCGGGCCGGGGTGGTTGATCGCCAGCTTGAACATCGGCTGGACGTCCAACTCGTCACCCGGAGCCATCGCGGTCATGTTCGGGAATAGCCGCATGTACGGGATATCAAACATCCCGTGGTGCGTTGGTCCTTCCGGCCCGGTCAGTCCGGCCCGATCCAGCGCGAACACGACCGGCAGGTTTTGGAGGCACACCTCCTGGAAAATCTGGTCAAAGCTCCGCTGGAGGAAAGTCGAGTAGATATCAACGATTGGCCGCATCCCGGCCTTGGCCATCCCCGCTGCGAAGGCGACCGCGTGGGACTCGCAGATCCCGACGTCGAAGAACCGGTCGGGGAAATCTTCCCGAACCTTCTCCAGCTTGTTCCCCTGGCACATGGCTGCGGTCAGAACGGCGACTTTCGGATTGTCCTGCATGGCCTGGTGGATGGCGAAACTGGCGGAGTCGGTGTACGCCTTCGCACCGCTCTTTTTGAGTGCAACGATCGTCCGGTTCGGGCCGACCTCGGTGAACACGGGGGGGGTGTGGTAGGTGACCGGATCCTCGGCCGCCTGTGGCACCCCATGCCCCTTGTTGGTGAACACATGGAGCAGAATCGGTCCTTGCTGGGTCTTCAGATCGCGTAGAATCTTGCGCAGACCCGGAAGATCGTGCCCGTCGACAGGTCCGAAGTAGCGAAAGCCAAGTTCTTCGAAGAGCATCCCGTCCTTGAAGAATGCCTTGAGCCCATCCCGGAATTGCTCCAGGGCCGAGTGGGCCATCTCTCCAAATACCGGGATGAGGTTCAAGATCTGGTTGATCCGTCGCTTCCCACCCTGGTAGAGGCCGGTCATCCGGCACTGGTCAAGGTATCGGGCGACTCCTCCCGTTCGAGGGCAGATACTCATCTTGTTGTCGTTGAGGATGACGAGGACATTCTGGTTCATCCCGCCGATATTGTTGAGCGCTTCGAACACAATCCCGCTCGGGAACGCTCCGTCTCCGATGACCGCAACCGCGTGCCGGTCGGGTCGGCCGAGGAGGTCGTCGGCGGCCTTCAATCCGCTGACGGTCGACACACTGCACCCGGCGTGACCGGTCATAAACAGGTCGTAGGGGCTCTCCCCCGGGTGGGGGAAACCCATCAGCCCACCCTTGGTCCGGATCGTGTGGAACCGGTCGAACCGGCCGGTGATCATCTTGTGCGGGTAGATCTGATGGCCGGTGTCCCAGATCAGCCGATCGACCGAGAAGTCGAAGGTGAGGTGAAGGGCAAGGGTCAGCTCGACCACTCCCAGGTTACTGGCGAAGTGAGCCGGACGGCTGGTCAGCACCCGCATCAGCTCGTCGCGGATCTCGCGGGTGAGGAGCTGCAGTTGCTCATCCGAGAGCGTGTGCAGGTCGGCTGGACTCTTGATCTGGGGCAATAGGGTTGACATCATGAAACCCCCGTATTGTGAATGTGGAATGCGGATCTCGCGATACGGAATGAGAAGGGGAGCCTCTGTCTGGCTCGTTCTTTCACTCCGCATCCCGAACCCGCGTTCCCCTTGACTACTTATCTCGTTCCACCACGTACCGTGCGAGCTGGGCGAGTCGTTCGCTGCCCAGCCGTCCGGCCGCGTGTACGGCCTGCTGACCGAGGGCTGCCGCCCGTCGGCGGCTCTCGGTTACCCCGAGAAGCCCGGGGTAAGTCAATTTGCCCCGGGCCGCATCCTTGCCGACTCGCTTCCCCGCCTTGTCGGTCGTGCCCTCGACATCGAGCAAGTCATCCGTCACCTGGAACGCCAGCCCGAATGCTGCCGCATAATCGTCTGCGGCGGCCAGAATGGCCGGGTCGGCACCACCGACCCGTTCGCCCTGGGCTGCGTACACTCCGAGCCGGAGCGAGGACCGGAACAATGCCCCGGTTTTGCGACTGTGGATCGTTTCCAGAAGCCCGACCCCACTCTCGCCTTTGCTGGGGCCGGTGAGGGTTCCGCCGATGCGGCCTTCGGCCTCCAGATCTAGCACCTGCCCGCCGACCATCCCCGCGGCACCGGCACCGGACGCCAATTCTACACAACTAACCGCCGCTGTCCGCGCGGGGTAACTCCGCCCAAGGACTGCGAAGGCCAGTGTCAGCAGGGCGTCACCCGCGAGAATCGCCAGGGCTTCCCCAAACCGCTTGTGACACGTGGGGAGCCCGCGGCGAAGGTCATCATCATCCATCGCGGGCAGGTCGTCGTGGATGAGAGAGTACGTGTGAACCATCTCGACTGCGCATGCGGCCGGTAGGGCTTGTTCTGGTCCACCTCCCGCAGCCTCACACGCCAGGATGGCCAGAATCGGGCGGAGCCGCTTCCCAGGCGCGCAGAGGCTGTAGCTCATCGCCTCGACGACCGCGGGCGGAGCGTCATTCGTCAAGGTCGCAAGATCGTCCCGTAGTGCGGCCTCGACCCGTTCCTGCCGCGCTTTCAGGTCTCGCCACAACTCACCAAACACGGTCGGCCCTTCCATTCGCCCCAGCGATAGCCGAATGGGAGTATTCATAGCAACTTTGCAATGCAAAGTATACTCCCATTTCCACTCGTGTCCTCCATTCGACACCCGGCTCAGTTTGGTATTCCCGAATCCTTGCCGCTCTTTCCGGACCGCCGGACGGAAGCCTTGGCTGTTTCAATGGATGCGACGTGTTCAAACGGCTGAAGGTCTGGCGACCCATCATCCGATGTCCCGGCGAGGAGGCGAACCCTCTGCTCGGCGTCTTTTAATTGGCTGTAACACTGACGGAGGAGTCCGATCCCACGTTCATAGCGTGCGAGGGCGTCCTCAAGACTGGTGGTGCCATCCTCCAGATCACGGAGGATGCCATCCAGTTCGGCGAGTGCCTGTTCAAAGCGAACGGGTTCAGTGCCAGACGGGGGCATCCGTACCTCCAGTCTCAGGTTGTCAGGTTGTCAGGTCCGGTCGGGAAGACATCCCCGGACTGTGTCCCTGATGAGGCGATGACATGCGATTCGATCTCGCCGCCCGCGACCCGTGTTACGAGCCGGTCACCGGGGCGAACATCTGCGGGGTCGTGGACCAGATGTCCATCGGTGGTGTGTGTCAAACTATATCCACGGCGGAGGACGTTCAAGGGGCTCAGGGTGTCGAGTCGGCTAGCGACCGCAGCGAGTCGCTCGGCCGCGCTGTCCAGCCGGACTCTGGCCGCCCGGTTCAGGCGGGCACTCGTGTTGTCGAGGCGCTGTTCCAGATCGTGGATGCGCTGGAGGGGTCGACGGAGTGCGGGACGGGACGCCAGCATGTCGAGCCTCTGGCGGGCGAGATGCAATCGGCGATCGACGGCATCCCGCAACCGCGTTCGGGCTTCGACCAGCCCCGCCATGAGTTCCAGTCGGTGGGGAGTGAGGGCGACCACCGCCGCGCTGGGTGTTTCCGCCCGGTGGTCGGCGACGAGGTCGGCCACGGTCACATCCACTTCGTGCCCAACTGCCGAGATCACAGGAACAGTGGAATGGAAGATCGCATCCGCGACGGCTTCCTCGTTGAACGCCCACAGATCCTCGGTGCTCCCCCCGCCGCGGCCAATGATAATTGCATCGAGCCGGAGTTTCCCAGCCGCGTGGAGACGGTTCAACAGTCGGACCGCGACGGCAACCTCTTCGGCAGCGCCCTCCCCCTGAACGCGGCTGGGTCGGACAATCACTTCGGCCAGCGGCCACCGCTGGGCGAACAGTTCGATCATGTCCCGGACCGCCGCCCCGCTGGCGCTGGCGATCAGCCCGACCCGGGCCGGGAAATGGGGCAAGGGCTTCTTTCGACGGGGGTCGAAATAGCCCTTTGCGAGCAACTTCTCCTTGAGCTGGCGGAGAGCGAGTTCGGCCGCCCCAACGCCCTGAGGGTGAAGTTCCTCGATCTGGAACTGATAATCCCCGCGAGGCTCGTACACCGTGAGCCGACCGCGGGCGATCACATCGAGCCCATCTCTCGGCTCGAACTTCATCCGGAGATTCACACCGCGGAAGAGGACGGCCTTGAGTTGGGCCTTGGCGTCCTTGAGGGTGAGATACATGTGGCCGGACGTCGCTTTTGTGTAATTGGACACTTCCCCGGCCACCCAGACGGACGGAAATCGTCCCTCGATCAGCCCCCGGAGCTGGGCGGTCAAGGCGGACACTGTGATGGGATCGCGGTCCAGTTTCGCAGCGGCGGACATACTCGGGTTCCAACACTCACGGGGAAAGTGCGTGAGTGTGTCTTCACAAGGGTCAGCGAATCCCCTTGCTGATCATACATCCACCTGACAGGTTCAGCAGCCCCAGTCGCCGAGGAGAGAGGCAGGAATTATTGTACCTGCGCCGCGTTTCGCCCAGCTGGGAAAACGGTAAGGGAGACGGCCGGAAATGACCTACCGCGCTTGTGGGTGCCACGGGCGGCTAGTCCGCCCGAGAAGGCGTCACACGGGCGGACAAG
>PLDW01000248.1 GCA_003136315.1 Gemmataceae bacterium
CCCCACAACCCAGGGCGTTGCCCTGGGTCGGCTCTCACGCCCTCAGCCATTGTCTACCGCCCCTTCGGGGCTAAAAACATCAATTCACTGCTCTCCTGACCGGCGGGTTCGTTCCCATTGACGATCATGTGTTGGCATGCAAAATGAGGGAGTCTGCCATGTTCCGGATCGCCCGCATTGTCGTTGCCGGGTGGGGTCTGGCTGCCCTCGTGGTACTGATGCCACCTGTCTCAGCCCCAGCGGCTGATACCGCCAAATCGATGGCGGCTGTCGAGGCATTAAGGGCTGAACTGGCTGCCACTCCCTCACCCGGCCAAGATCTCGCCACGAAAGCGTTCGCACCTGTCCCGCTCACCAAAGCCGACGCTGTCACCGCACGGACTCTCCTCACCAAGGCGTATACCGCGCACATTGCCAAGGACCATGCGGGGGAGATCAGGGACCGCATCCTCAAGGATGGCAAACTGGAGATGCCGTTTTTCATCAAGGAGTTTGGCAAGAAGCCAGCGACAGGGCGGAGCCTGTGGATTTCGATGCACGGCGGGGGCGGGGCTCCCAAGCAGGTGAACGACTCGCAGTACGAGAACCAGAAGCGGCTCTACACCCTCGACGAGGGGCTCTACCTTGCCCCTCGAGCTCCGACCAACACCTGGAACCTGTGGCACGAGAGCCACATCGACCGGCTCTTCGGTCGGCTGATTGAAGACCTGATCGCGATCGAGGGTGTCGATCCAGACCGGGTGTATATCCTTGGGTACTCGGCCGGGGGTGACGGGGTCTACCAGCTTGCCCCGCGGATGGCCGACTACCTGGCCGCCGCAGCGATGATGGCTGGCCACCCCAACGACGCCTCCCCGCTCGGCCTGCGGAACCTCCCGTTCGCCCTTCAGGTCGGTGGGAAGGATGCCGCCTACAACCGCAACAAAGTGGCCGCCGACTGGGGAGAGAAGCTCGACAAGCTCCGCAAAGAGGATCCCGACGGGTATGAGCACTTCGTGAAAATCCACGAGGACAAAGCGCACTGGATGAACCTGGAAGACAAGGTCGCCCTGCCGTGGATGGCAAAGCACACCCGCAACCCGGTTCCGAAGCGGGTGGTGTGGAAGCAGGCGAGCACGACCCACGACCGGTTCTACTGGCTAGCGGTCCCCCCTGGCGAGGCGAAACCCGCCTCGTTGGTGGATGTGAAGCTCGCCGGTCAAACCGTGGAAGTGGTCGTGGCAGAGAAGGTGTCGAAGCTCGTGATCCGTCTCGACGACCGGCTCCTCGACCTCGATCAACCCGTGAAAGTGACTTTCGGTGGAAAGGTGCTTCACGAGGGAGTCGTCCCACGGACAGCAGCGACGCAGATCAAAACGCTCGTGGGCCGCGGCGACCCCAAACTCGTCTTCGATGCCGAAATCGCCGTCGCGATCCCACCCGAATCGGGGAAATGATGGCTCCTGGGCAACGACAGGCGCTACTCTACGAATGTTGCACGCAAAATGTCGATGCGAGGAGTGACACCGTCGGGACGGCGAACCGTGAGCGTGTGCGACCGTGCGACCGCAGATTTCTTGCATGCAGATCGACGCCGCAGTAGGATGAGCGCTGGGCCTTGTCCACCCGTATGGCATGACCTCATTGGTGACTTGAACGTCAGTGTTTGTAGCCGCAGGCGAAAGCATGCGACCTCGATTCGCGTTGGGGCTCGCAGGCTCACACTTGCGGCTACGAGGTGGTCTGCCGTCCTCCCCGTGAACAGGCTCTTGGTTCACGAAAATATCGACGGCCGCCAAGGGGCGGCATCAGGGGTTTTCGATCTCACTGCGACTCAGCCCTGGGTAGGAGCCGTGATGAATCCGCACCCTCTTCTCCAAAACCAGCAAGGTTTCCGAGCACGATGGCGGCACCGGCTATGCTCCCGGGCAGGATTGTATTTGCTTGTTGCGATCCCCATGCTGGTAGCGGCCATTTGGGCTGGGTTTATCTTCCCGTGGGGAACGGACCATGAATTTCTCAAAGGTCGAGAAAAGTGGATGAATAAACCGGCCTTGGGGAACAAGGCCGAGAAAGAGAAAGGAGAGATTGCGAAATTGGGGAACAAGGCCGAGAAAGGGAAAGGAGAGATTGCGAAATTGGAAGTGAATGACGAAAAGTGGACTGAAGTGCTCATTAAGCTTTTTGAACAAAATCGGGAAGAGATTCGATTTTGGCAAGCACACTTATTTACTGTCTCACTTGGATTTGACACGGTGATTTTGGCCATCGTCGCTCTGGGGTTACGAATCAGGCAGTTCACCGACATGCATCGCTGCGTCTTCATCGGTGGCTGTCTTTTCTTATGCGTCTCTTATCTTTTCTTTCTCCGATTTGTGGACGGTGCCATTGCGGTCAATGACCACGATCTCATCGGGATTCAGTTTGGTCTGAGGCTATCGGAGCAGGGTCGATACTTGGAGGGCCAAGCGATCTACAAAGAGGGTCCGTCACCGGGCCAAAGTCATATCTGGAAGCTTGCCCTGTTTAACTTGGGCTTGGTTATTTCATCCGTGGTCGTACTTGCCTTCTGGCGGATTCGGTGCAAGCAACAGCAGCCAAATCAGGATCCCGCGGTCCATCCAGTTGGCACAGCACCACCCTCCGGCGAAGGAGGCCAGGGCTAGTCGGTCGCACCCACAGCTGCCCATTCCCGCCAAGACCCGGCCGAGGTTCCCCCTGACATTGGGACGGTAATTACGGCGTATCGTCAGGTCACTTCGATTTCACCGCCACCCACTCCAGGCCGGGGGGGATGGCTCGATCCAGCTTGGCTGCGGCCGCCCAAGGGGTATTCGCGTGCTCCTTCTTGATGCGATCGAGTAGCCGCTCGGTCCGATCCGCGAGCCTCCGTGTGTCCCCGCCGCTTTGAATCGTGTCCGAAGCGGTCAGCCGGTAAACCGAGCGGCCTTTCTTCGGGTCGAGGGGCGGAAGGTTCTCCTTCCGGATTTGGCCCAGAACCAAGTTGTATTCCTGCATGAAGATGAGTCGGCTGCGAGCCAGGGCCAGTGCATAGTCGAAAGTCGCTTGCCATCGTTTCGTTTCGTCTTCCCGTTTTTCCCGCACCTTCTCCAACCGATTCACGGCGGCTTCCAGCTTCAGGATCGCCCGCGACATCTCTTTTTGTTCTTCCATGATGGTCTTTTTCACCTCATCTGTCGGTTCCCCCGAAAATTCCGTCCGGATCACCAGACGGTACTTCCCCCAAATGTCGCGCACCACCCCAATGGCATCCAGCGCTGCTAACCTGATCGCGTACATCTCGGCATTCTCGGGTTTTCGGATCACATCGATCGAAACGTCTGCCTCATACCCTGCAAGGGCTGCTGCTGGGAATGCGCGGCGGTCGAGCGGCGTCGGCAGAGGTGGTGTTGGGAAGAGCGGGGGAACCTCGATCTCACGCACGATGGCCGATACCTCCTTCGGCGAAGCGATTTCGGGCAGCGGGAGGCCAGCGGATTGGCCCGGCTTAAACCCGACCCCCAGAGCGGTCGCGGCAAGGAGTACGAGCGGGGTACTTCGGCTGGGCAATCGCAGAACAGCCATGAGAGAACTCCAGACGGGCGTGTAGGATTGGCTATCGCACAACCTCGCGTGGCATGGGAGCGACGGGGATGGCGGCATCGGAACTCGGGGCCGGTGGCGGCGTGAGTTTCGGATTGACATGGAGGTCTCGGAGCGATTGAGGCAAAGGCCTCGGATTTGGATTCGTGTCCTTCGCCGGAACGGGGTCGATGTTCGACCCGGAACCGCAACCGGACGAGGCGAGAAGGGCAGCGACGAACCAGGGGAGGACGGATCGCATGAGGGGCCTCGGTTGGAGAGGAGTTTCGAGTACTGTCTGTCAGATTAGCGATTTCTTCGCTGGCCGTGCGTAGAGATCATCGACCGCCTGGGTCAGGACGGCCTCCAGCTGAACGGCTTCGGTCGGGTTCGGTTCACGGGTCAGGTGAGGAACAAGGTGGATTTCCCCACCCGGCTCGAAGCCCACCTCCAGATTCAGCAAGAGTTCAGCCGGAATCCGACGGACCGCGTACCCCCAGAGTACCCGGCGAGCTGCGGTGGCCCTCCTGGTCTGGTTCCCGGTTGCCCCGAGGGCACCCTCCTGATGGACAATCGCTGCGAGGGTGTCGATCGTTGCTGGATGCCCGTCCCCGAACCGCCGGTCGACAAACTTGAGCAAGTCCACAAGAACCTTCCGGACTCGTTCGCCGCTCTCGCCGGCCTCACTGTGCCGCACGACCACTCCGGCCACGGCCTCGGACACGAGGTCGTCGGGGAGATTGTGCAGATCGGCGAATGCGTCGTCCCCGCGACCAACGGCCTTGAGCGATTCGGCTCGGGTTGGGATCGCGGAGGTAATCGTTGGGTGTCCATGCTTCCACAGGATCTTGTACGCCTCATCCATCAACTCTGCCGCCTCGGCCGCTTTCCCGGTGCGAAGTAATAGCCGGGCAAGTGGTTCCAGGGCCGCGGCCAGCCCGGGGGAGGCTGGACCATGCAGATTTCGGGCAAACGCAACGCACTGGCGCAGAACCTTCTCGGCTTCCTCTGGCTTTTTCAGGGCATCCAGACAGGCAGCGAACCCGAACATGAATGCCAGCCGGTCGACCCGACCCGGCTGGGTGGTGGGCATGGGGGAGTCACAGGCGTGACGGAACTCCGTTCCCGCTTTCTTGTACTCGCCAATCAGAAAGTGCAGCCGGCCCATGTCTGCGTACGCCACCGAGAGTGGGTGGGAGCCCGACCCATACCGGGCCTTGGCGGCCCGGGCGGCCCGGGTCACTACCTCGTCGGCCGTGGCCATGTCGCCGTCAGCGAGCAGCCGAATGGCCTCTTGAAGGGGGGGCGAGGGCGGAGGTTGGCCAGCGATCAGCATGGACGGACCCGGGAAGGAGCGGGATGATAAGGGGATCGGCAGATGGAGGAATACCACCCGTCTGGGACAGGCCGGGCCGCCACGGANNGGCCGCCCTCCGTGGCGGCCCGAAGCAAGTCCCAAAACCGGGTAAACTTTTTCCTGGCGCTTGCCTAGGGGATTATCCCGTACCCAGGAACGGGTGTCCAGAGAGGGAACGAGTGGGAACCAGAGGAATGCGGGCGACTGATACAGGAACCCGCTGAGGTTGTCGCATCTATGGAAAGACGANNACCACCTGCACGCTCGGCAGGAGCCTCGCCCTCCCGTTAGACCGATGCTTGCTCTTGGAATCGGACAGCCTCTGCGAGTTCCTCGATAAGACCTTCACGTTGGCAGGGTTCGTGCCGGCGGGTACAATCCGGCAGGTTGAAAGGATCGTCTCCCAGAGGTGAACCATGTCTCCGGGGTGGATCGCTGGTATTCTACTGCTCTCGGTCGGCCTGCCAGGAGGGGATCCACCCCCGGCGGAGCGGGCCTCTGCGGACCCCCACGGAGACGCCCTCGCACGATACGGCGCGGGAATCTGGCAGGCCAGACGGAACCGTCTGCTGTCCGCTGCCCGAGCATTTGAGGCTGCTGCCAGGCAAGATCCCGAGGCCACCGCCCCGCTCAAGGAACTCGTCCGCACCTATGCGCTGATCGGTCGGGAACCGGATGCCATCCGCGTCGCCCGAACCATCCTTGAACGCGACCCCAACGACGCCGAGGCCGCCCAGATCCTCGCCCGGCTCTTGTCTGAGGCCGGGGAACTTCAAGAAGCCGTCGGCGCCGCCAAACTTGCAGCCGAACACGTCAACCCGACTGTCAACCCTGAGAAAGCCATCGGGGTGCATCGCGATCTGGCCACTCTCCTGGAGCGATCTGGCGACCCGGGCAGCGCCGCTGCCGCCCTCCAGAAGGCCCTCGACATCCTCCTCGCAAACCGCAAAGCCGCAGTGGCGACCAGAAGGTTCACCCCCAAAGAGACCGATGCCTTGACCGCGGAGACATTCGAGAGGCTCGGCAACGCCCTTGGCAAGAAGGGGCAAACCGATGCTGCCGTCCAGGCATTCCGGTCTGCTCACGCTCTCTATGCTGACCCGACCCGGGCAGACGACCGGGCCGCTGCTGCGAGGCTCGATTGGAATCTTTCGGGTGTTTACGCGACCAAGGGGGAAACAGCCGCGGCCCTCACCCACCTCGAAGCGTTCCTGAAGTTGCAACCGCAGGCAGTCGAGCCCTACGAACGGTTCGCTGCGCTGCTCGTCGGAGCCGGACGCAGCGGCGAAGCCATCGCCCGTCTCCAGAAATACGCTGATCGCGAACCTGGGAATCTGTCGCTTCAGGTGGTTCTGGCAGCTGAGCGGGCACGCGATCTCAGCAGCCGCCAGCAGGCCGATGCGGATTTCGCTCGGCTAAGCGCTGCGACGAACGACCCGAACGTGGTGCGTGTGGCGATCCGCTCGCACGTCGAAACTGGCCGAGCTGGGCAGGTGATAGCGGATCTGGACAAAGCCTACCTGGTGCTCACAGGGGCAGCGACGGGTGAAAAACATGCGTTTGCAGCGGAGAAGGCTCGGGTGATCGCGGAAATCCTCCGGGCCGACCTCGCTGCCGCCAACGCAGTGTTACGAGCCGGAGCCGACGACCTTCGCATGGGGACCACTCGAACTCACCAGACATGGTCCTTGCTCGGAATACTGGCTGCTCGTCACAACAAACTCGACCTTGCTGCCGTTCAATTCCGCCAGGCTGTCCGCAACGCCCCTCGCGAGCCTCGGGGGGCGCAAGCGGAAGCTTACCATCAACTGATTGCCATCCTCAGACAGAGTCGCAAGCCTGCGGACGTAGCGGCTGTCTGTCGGGACGCAATCCGGGAAGGTGTGAGTGACCTTCCGGTCGGGTTCAACTATTACCTGGCTCAGGCCCTCGCTGAACTTGGCGACGCCGACGAGGCGATCGCTGCCGCCGATGCCGCTATCCGCCAGGCGGGAGATGCGAATCGCCTCGTCACCCGCCTCAACAAGGCTTCCGTCCTCGGACTCCTGGGCCGATGGGATGATGCCGTGGGACTCTGCCAAAAGCTCCTTGACGAGTTTGATACGCCGGGCGACCAGTCACGGATCCGCTATGCCCTCGCCCATGCGTACTGGGGGGCCAAGAAATACCCGGAATCCGAGGCCGAGTTGCGGACGATCCTTGATGCAGATCCGGATCACGCCGGAGCGTGCAATGACCTCGGCTACCACCTCGCCGAGCAAGGGCGTAATCTGGACGAGGCGGAGCGACTGTTGCGACATGCGATTGCCATCGACCGGGCCGACCGGCGCCGCTCAGGAGATCCCGAAACCGACAACGCTGCCTACCTCGACAGCCTCGCCTGGGTGCTGTTCCACAAAGGACTGATCGATCCAGCCCGGCAGATGCTGGAAAAGGCGGCTGGGATGCCAGAAGGAGCCACCGATCCGATCGTTTGGGATCATCTCGGTGACGTCCTTTTCCGGGCTGGTGAGAAGGGCAAAGCCAAGGCGGCGTGGGAACGTGCCGCCGAGTTCTACACGACCAACCCGCGCGACAAACGGGAGGGGCGGCTCGATGAGGTCAAGCGGAAACTCAAGCGGATTTCCTAGACACCGTCTCCGACCTCATGCCCGAGGATCTCGCGGCCCGGCACTCTGACCCGACCCGGGGCCGCGCCATACGACATTATCACGCCGACAACGACAGGGGACAGACGGACATGGCCGGGCACAGTCACTGGAAAAACATGGCCCGCCACAAGGCGGTCGTGGACGCCAAGCGGGGCAAAGTCTTCAGCAAGCTGAGTCGGTACATCATCATCGCTGCCCGCAACGGTGGGGGCGACCCGACGATGAACCTTCCGCTTCGCTACGCAATCGACAAGGCCCGATCGGTATCGATGCCCAAGGACAATATCGAGAAGGCGATCAAGCGTGGGACGGGGGATATCGAAGGGATCAGTTTCGACGAGATCCTGTACGAGGGCTACGGCCCAGGCGGGGTGGCAGTTCTGGTGGAGGTGATGACCGACAACCGGAACCGGACCAACGGCGAGATCAAGAAGATCTTTGAGCGGGCAAACGCTACCATCGGCACCCCCGGCTGCGTCGGGTACATGTTCGACCGAAAAGGCTTTTTCGCAATCGACGCGGCGAAATACTCAGACGAAGATACGCTGATGACGATCGCCCTCGATGCTGGGGCCGAAGACCTGAAACGGGAAGACGATGTGTTTGAGGTCACCTGCGATCCATCCCACTTTTCGGCGGTGCTGGAGGCGTTCAAGAAAGCGGGCATCGAGCCCTCCGAGTCCGAAGTGAAATACCTCCCGAAGATGCAGAAGGAGATCGACACCGAGACAGGCCGAAAAGTTGTCAAGTTCATCGAATCTCTCGACGATCACGACGATGTTCAGAACGTCCACACCGACGCGATCCTGACAGAAGAGATGGCGAACGGGTGACGAGCCAAGCGGTAACGGGCAGATGAAGTGGCAATGGATTCCACCAGACCATGTCACCATCGGAGTCGGCCCGACATAGGATGATTGTTTGTGCGATGAGATGACTGACTGGGTGCATTTCCGGGATCGAGCATCTCCACAAACTGCACGAAAGTGAATCGCGAGTCTGAGGCAGATGCCAGGAAATGACCTACCACGAGATGGAGGGTGCCACGGGCGGCTTGCCCGCCCGTGTGACACCTTCACGGGCGGACAAGCCGCTGTCACCCGATCCCACTGGTCGATTTTCTCTCACCAACTGCCTGAACCGTCGATGCCTCCTCCTGGGATCATCGAACTGAGGCCAGCCACGGAAATGGGTCCACATCGATTCGTCCCTCGCTGCGAAACGCTCGACGCGGTCTCGTGTCGGCGATGAAAACGCACAGTTCAGCCCGAATCTCAGATAAATTCGTAGCCATTTCATCCAATTCGCGATTCCTTCGCTCTCATTCCGCTCTGTGGGCGTTCTAGGAAATTCCCGAACACTCACGCCCCCCAGATCGCTGCTTCGGCACTCTGGTCGCCAGGCCGTGGCCTCTTCATACGCTGCGGCAAACGAGTCGAGTCAGAGGGCGTATCGCGACTCCCGAATAGGAGAATAGGGAATGATTTCACAGCATCACTGGCTGAGTCAGTTCGTTCGGCTCTTTCAGCCCCGCCCTCGGACGATCTGGAAACGCTCCGGCCTTCGCACTCAGGCCGCGCTCAGGCTCGAAGCGATCGAGGACCGGTGCACACCAGCCACCCTTGCCATGTCCACCGGTGTGCTTGTCTACACTGGCGGTGCCGTGAACAATGACTTCACGATCGCGGTTTCGGGGTCGAACTATGTCATCAGTGACGTGGTTGCGATCACCAGCGTCCCCTCCGGTTGGACCGGGGTTGGAACCCAGACGGTGAGCGGGCCAACCGCCACGGTCAGCAGCATCAGCGTCAACCTCGGTGCGGGCAGCGATGTCGCGAATATCCGCTCGGTAGCCGCTGACATCACCATCACATCGTCCGGCAACCTGACCACCAACCTCTCGACAAACGCCCCCAGCAACAGTGGCACCCTGGCCGGAATTGTCGGGAACGTGACGGTGACAGGCAGCGGGAGTGGGACCAACGCAGTCGTGATTAGCAATTCTTCGGCCGCGACCGGCTCGACCTCCACAATCACGGCTACCCAGGTTACTGGGATGCTGCCCAGCGGAAAAACGGTGGAGTATAGCAATATCGGGAGGTTGAGGGTCATCGGCTCGAACCAGGGCGCCGACAACTTCACAGTCGATGTGACTACCGGGAGCACGGCCCTCGAAGTGGACACCCCGGGCGGGAACGATACGGTTGCTGTCCAGGCGACGCACGCGGCCACGACGATCAACTCTATGTCCGGCAACAATGCGGCCACGACGATCAAATCTACGTCAGGTAATGATACGATCACCGTTGGCACGACTGGCACCGGAGGTGTGGGGCTTGACAAGATCACCGGTGCTCTGCTTATCGACGAGGGCACCGGTGTCGGGAATGTGTTGACCATCACAGACGCCGCCAGCACGAGGGCGGACCCCAATGTTCAGATCACACCCAACTCGATCACCGGACTTGCCCCGGTTGCGATCACCTACCAGGCCAGCGGAGGGTCGTTCGGTAGCACTGGGGTGATGATCGATGCATCCAATACTGCGGCCACTGCCTTTACCCTTGCCGGTCCTCTGCTCAGTAGCATTACGACCGTGAATGGAGACGGCAGCAACATGACGGTGAATGGAGACGGCGGCAATGACAGTTTCACGGTGGCCACCAATTTTAAGGCGAACCTTAACGGTGGGTCGGGCGACGACACATTCAACCTCGGTGGCAACGGGGTAGTTCTGACCGGCTCGATCATCGGCGGTACCGGGACCAACACCCTCACCTACGCCAGGCGGTCAACCGCCGTATCGGTCAAGATGACTGGAGCTGCGGTTGGAACCGCAACCGGCATCCTGGGGACGTTTTCCGGAATCTCTGCACTTGTCGGCGGTAGCGGGTCAAACACCCTCACGGGTACGAACGCGACGACAACCTGGGTCGTCAGTGGAGTGAACTCCGGCAGCATTACTGGCGGTCCGTCCTTCACCTCATTCCAGAACCTGAGCGGCGGGTCTGGGGCTGATACCTTCGCGTTCACAGGCGGCTCTCTCTCCGGGTCGATTAATGGGGGGGCCGGAGTGAATACCGTCGACGACTCCGCCGCTGGGGGTCCGACGACGATCACCTTGACTGGACTGGGCTCGGCGGTCGGCTTCGCAGGAACCGGACCGGATATCGCGGGTTCGTTCACCAATATCACCTCAATCATCGCAGCCCCGGGGACCAGCAACTCCTTGCACGGGCTCAACGCAACCGCTACGTGGACAGTGGATCAGGTCAGTGAGAACCTGACCTATTCATCCGGCGGGAAGACACTTGCCTTCTCGAATTTTCAATTGCTCATCGGCGGCGGGGCAGCCAACACGTTCAATCTCGTCAGCACCAGCCCGGGGAGCATCTGGACGCTCAAGGGAGGGGGCGGGCCGAATGTGTTCGACGTGTCCAACCTGGCGAACCAGAACGGGAGCCTCACATTGCTCGGTGCGGGCGGAATGAACACGCTGAATGTGACTGACGCAGCGGACACCAACGCTGAGGTGTGGACGGTCGGTGTTGGGAACATCCGATGGAACGCAGTGAGCATCGACTACACGGGGATCGAGAATGCCTCGGTCACGACCGGGTCCGGAGCGGTCAGCATGGATTTGGAAGGCAGCGCTGTTGGTGACACTCTGACTCTGAATCTGGGCGGGAGTACCAACCAGGTTGGGGTGGGGCTGATCAGCGATTTGTATGGATTGGCAGGCAGTGTGCATATCAATCTGACCAACGCTGCAAGCACCAACAACGTACTATCGATCAACGACACCTCCAACATGGCGAACGAAGACTGGACCGTGAGCGACTCTCTCATCTCACGGTCGAACGCAGCGTCCCTGGCCATTTCCGGGGCGGTTCGATTCAACACCATCACGGTGTTGAGTGGGGATGGGGGAACGACCGGAAACACCTTCGCGGTGAGCGCGTCGGCGGCCAGTGCAATTGCAGTTGATGGGGGGATGGGAACAAACAATAGCCTGATCGTCCACGAAGGTTCGTCAGTAGGCTCCGACAATGGGGGCGGCCAGATCACGTTCACTGGCCCAACCCTCGAGCCTGTCAGCTATTCCGACTTCGACTACACCCCGGTCATTGTCACCTGATCCCGGCTTGCCAACCCGAGCGGGATCTGTCAAGGCCCGCCCGGCAACGGGATCAGACCCCCCTGCCGGATTGCCAAACCGCGACATCGATGTGGTCGGGTTAGGAGCGGGGTTGGCTGGTCTCTGCGCTGACCGCGAACTATGCTGGCACAAGGTCCGGGTCTGTGTTCTCGAGGCCAGAGATCGGGTTGGCGGTCGGACCTTGGGTCACCCGATTGGTGGTGCGCACTTCGTCGAGGATGTCGGCCAGTGGCCCGACTCAGACCGCGATCCTGGGGTTGGCCAAGGAGCTTGGTGTCGAGACGTTCAAGACCTACGCGAAGGGCAAGACGGTCCTCGCTGTCGGCGGTGGCCGGCTCACTGCGGGGCTCGATGATCGGGGTAAGTCCGAGGACATCCAACGGGTCAAGGAGAAACTCGGCACGATGGCAAAGGAAGTTCCTCTTGCTGCCCCGTGGACTGCCAAGAAGGCGCGAGAACGGTCGGTCTTTCCGCCGGTGAAGCCACCATCGTCGTACTGATCCGGGACCAGCGCCTATCCCTCCCCCGCCTGGCTGCGGACGTAGGCTTCGACGGCCGAGCAATCCGGGAGAAACCACGACCGGATGCAACCGTTACACTGATAGCGGTTACACAGTGATCAATGGTCTTACCTATCACTGCGTTCTGGTCCGCGACACAGACAGCGGAGAATTGAAAGCTGATAAGCAGACGAAACTCGTAAATTTTTCTGCACAGATTATCAGCGAGACGATTAACGATGATGGGGCAGAACAAACCCGCGAATTCGGAGTCTCCGCAGTCCAGCGCAACAGACCTCCAGTATGTGTGAACGTGCCGGTGGAGCGGTTCAATTCGCTCGACTGGATCGTCGAGCGGTTTGGCCCGCGGTACGTCATTCAGGCCGGTAATGGCAAACGAGACCACCTTCGCTGCGCCATTCAGGAGATGAGCGGGGACGACATCCCTCAACCACAATCTACCGCCACACGGGATGGCGTGAGATCGGCGGCCAGTGGTGTTACCTCCACGCAGGCGGGGCAATTGTCCCGACGATCCCAGGGCCTCAGATCGAGGTGAGCCTGGATGGCGCTGCCGACGGATTTCGATTGCCTCCACCACCAACGGGGGAGGAACTTCGCGCTAATCTGGGACAACTGGGACAGACCCCAGCAAATGAAGCGGAAACTGTCCCAGTTTCCTGTCCCAGTTTCCTGTCCCAGTTTCCTGTCCCAGTTTCCTGTCCCAGTTTCCTGTCCCAGTTTCCTGTCCCAGTTTCCTGTCCCAGTTTCCTGTCCCAGTTTCCTGTCCCAGTTTCTGAGGGGGATAGGAGGGCTGGCAAATCCCGCCGCCAATATCGGAACGACGACCGGCCGCACGCGGGGAGGGGGTGATCAATGCCAACCACCCACACCCCGAGAACGGCCCTCGAACTCAGGGCCGCGCTGAAACCCTACGGGCCGACAGTCGAGGATGAGGTTCTCGACCACGACCTCGACCCACCCGCCGACCTGGAACCCGTACTGGCAGTGCTCCACACCGGGGTGCGTGCTGTGCTCTCGGGTCGCCGATGGTGGGCGACCGTCGAGGGGCAGAAGGCAGGCCGGTTCACCCGAGTCCAGATGATCGTACTGAACCCCGGCGAGCCCATCCCAGCAGGAACTACCTTGCTCTGCGTCGAAGGTGACCCGGGCTGGGATCGTATTGACCCGGTCGACCACCTCGACCTGCCGGACCTGTTCGCGATGTGATTTCTTGCAACGTGTGTAGCAATCGAATGTGTTCGCTGATATAATCCCCTTGCCTTTGGCCGGTGTTCGGCGAGATGTGACCTGAGAACCACATCCGCCGACCCGGCCGTTCTCAGAGGCCCCATCATGGCAACCCTATTCAAGCCCGCCCGCCCCTATCCGCTGCCCGCAAATCCCGAGCTTGTCGATCGGGAGGGTAAGCTGCATGTCCGGATGAGGGATGGGGGGAAGTTCGTGTTCTACCCGATCACCAAGGACGGCGCGAAGTACCTGAAGCCCGCTACGAAGTGGTATGCCAAGTACCGCGACGCAGCCGGGGTGGTGCAACGGGTTCCACTCAGCCCGAGCAAGGACGCGGCCCGGCTCATGTTGGCCGAAGTTCTCAAGGGGTCGAGAGGGAGAAAACCGGGCAGAAGGATACATTCGCTCCGCACCGGAAAACCCCCCTCTCCAGCCATCTGGAGGACTGGCTAGCCGTCCTCCAGGCCCGTGGCCGGGAGGCGGAGTACACGGGCCTGAAGAAGACCCGGGTGTCCGCCATCTTCGACGGGTGCGGGTTCATGTTTATCGCTGCCCTGTCTGCTGAACGGTTGGAGCGGTTCCTCGAATCCCTCCGCACAGGGCCGAAGAAACTGAGCGTTCAGACCACGAACGATTACCTGCAAGCTGCCTCGCAGTTCTGCAACTGGCTGGTCGAGAACGAGCGATTGGAGCGGAACCCATTCGCGAAGGTGCAAAAGGGGAACCCCGAACGCGACCGTCGCCACATCCGTCGGCCCCTCGACTCCCCCGAACTCCGGACCCTGGTGTCAGGCACCAGGGACGGGGGTGTGGTCCGGCGGAAGCTGACCGCAGAAGCACGGGCAATGTTGTACTCCGTCGGAGCGTACAGCGGATATCGGGCTGGGGAATTGGCCGCTCTCACCCCAGAGTGTTTCCTTCTCGATGCTGGAACAGCGACGATCGACCTGTCCGGGGAATTCACGAAGAACGGGAAGGACGCCAGCCAGCCGATTCCGGCCGAACTGGTCGCCACCCTTCGCGGCTTCCTGAAGGACCGCCCAGCGGGTCAACCGGTGTGGCCGGGGAAATGGGTCGATCGGTCCGCCGATATGATCCGGAACGACGCAGAGGCCGCAGGGCTCACCCTGGACCTCGATACGAAGGACGGACTCCAAGTCCTCGACTTCCGCTCTCTCCGCGGGACGTTCGCAACCTTCCTTGACGAAATCAATATGTCGCTGAAGGCCCGCCAAGACCTCATGCGGCATTCCGACCCCCGACTCACGATGAACCGGTATACCCGGGCTAAACTGCATGATCTTGGGGCGGCAGTCCAAAACCTGCCGAAGCTGTCGGCACCCAACAAACCAGGGCGGGAAATGGGGGTACTTCGGGCGACCGGAACCGACTCCGGATGCACAGCGTATGTACCACCGGATGTACCTGCTGGCGGGGCCAGACGGGGCCAATCGGGGATGATTGAGGTAGCGGGGGCCGGGGACAGAGGGGAAGAAGGAGAAGGGGCAGAAATGAAGAAACCCCTGTGTTTGCAGGGGTTTGAGGACGATCAAGGACCATCGAAGACAACCGAGAGCGGAGAGGGCGGGATTCGAACCCGCGGAGGGGTTTTACCCCCTCGCCGCTTTAGCAAAGCGGTGCTTTCGACCACTCAGCCACCTCTCCAGAACGACCCGGCGGGGTGTTTCTCCCTGCGAATATTAGCACCCCGTAACCATCACGACAATACACACGGTGGGTTTTCTCTCCCCACCCGCTCAGTTCCGGGCCAGACACGCCCGTAAGAACCCGACCCCGTGCTCGATGTCCTGGAATCGCTCCGTCTGCGACCCCACCTCCCGCTCGATGCACAGCGGCCCACGATATCCTACCCGCACCAGCGCCTTCACAAACTTGGCCGTGTTCGTTTGCCCTCTCCCAAGCGGCACCTCCTCCCCCCAGACACCTGGCCGCGGTGGGCGGTTCGCATCCTTCAGGTGAACACTCCGAATGTCCGGAGCCAACATCTCCACCACCCGCAGTGGATCGTCCTTATTGTATAAAAGCATGTTCGCTGGGTCGAAATTCACCTTCAAGTTGGGGCTCTTCAGGTCGTCCAAAGTCCGCCGAAGCAGAGCCGCCGATTCTTGCCCGGTCTCGAATGCCACTGTTACCCCCACCCCCCGCGCCAGGTCCGCCACCTGTCCAAGGGTGTCCAGAAAGGACGACCGCTCCGTACTCCCCACTTCCGGGATAAAACCGGCATGGAGCATCAGGTCAGTCAATCCTAACTCCTTCGTTCGAGCCAGTCCCCAGCGGAACTGCTCCAATCGCTGCGGCCGCGTTGCCGGATCACCGAATCCACCGGTCTTTTCGATCGTCGCCGGAGTCGTGTAATCCTCTCCCGGGAATCCGAGCATTGCACCACTCATCCGGAACCCGGCCGCCTTCGCAGCGGCAGGCATCCCGTCGCCCTCATCCCACGCAGCGTGGTGCGGATCCCCACACGCAATCTGAACGACATCGACCCCAAGACGGTCCAGGAAGCCTTTCAGCTCCACTACACTCTTCACTTGAAGCGACCAACTGCACACCCCGATCGCCAGCGGTTCGATTGTCATGACGTTCTCCCGGATGGTCGGTCTGACCCGCCAAAATCGTGGCGGCAAACGTTCGAGTGCTGATTATGGCCACCGACAGGCCAACTCGCCAGCCAGTCCCCGAAAAACGCGGTCTGCTCACTGCTGTCCGAGGGCCGGTGTCCGACACCCCGTCGGTGTCAGCAGACCCGATAGCCACAGGGCTGCCCAGTCAGGCTTGACAGGCAGGATCTCTCCGCGCAAGTACTGGCTGGAGAGGGTCTTGTAGAAAAGTTGGAATTTGTGTCCTCTACGGTCTCCGAAGTGCGTATATCCCTTTGGCCACATGATCCATGCCGAGTCCTCAAGCCCCCCTCGCTCAAGCTCTACCATCGCCTGGGGAGCGCGGATTGGGTCGAGGGCGGCGCGATCGCCCACGCGCCGCCTTCCCCACCGAAAAACGCTCAACACCCAGAAAGAGCAGTGAGTTGATTCACCCTCTGGGCAACTCCCATCCCTTCCGGTATTCCCGACCGAGGAAGACATCTGCGGCTGAGACGTTTGTCTTACCATTCTTGGAGTCCCAGGTGAGTTCCTTCCCAGCGCGATACGCGACGTTCCCGAGCAGCACCGTTTCGGCTAGGACTCCGGAATAGTCGAAGTTGCATGTTGTTTTGCCGCCGGTCCGGATGGCCTCCAGCCACTCTTTGTGGTGCCCCAGCGACGGCGGGATCGTCACCGGTGGCGGTTTGAAGTCCTTGGCGAACTCCTCCGGTAACAGTTTGTACTTGCCGTAGTCGGCCACCAGCTTCCCCTTCTCGCCCTCAAACAGAACCGCCGAGCCAAACCCGGGATACGTCTCTTTCCCCTCCGGGTCCACACCGGTGACCCCATGCGACCACGTCAGGTGGACTCCGGGTTGGTTGGCAACTGGTGGGAAGTGGTAGTCAACTCGCATCTCGTCGGGCACGTCGTTGTCGCCGGAGTAGGTTTTTTTGCCGGTCGCAGCGATGGTGGTGGGAACGCTCAGCCCCAGCGCCCAGAATGGCAGGTCGATGTAGTGACATCCGAGGTCAGCGAGGGTTCCGCCCCCGAACTCCCACCACCATCGCCAGTGGAATTGCGGCCACGTATAATTCCCAGGCTTGTCGACTTTCACTTCGAAGAACTCGACAGGAGCCGGTCCGAGCCACAGATCGAGGTCGAATTTGGCCGAGGGCGCGGTCCGAGTTTTCTTGCCTCCCACCGGTCCGCTACTGTTCCAGACGTGGACGCGCTTGATCGGGCCGAGTACCCCGGACTGGACGATCTCAACCACTCTTCGATAGTTCTCGCCTGCGTGGATCTGCGTCCCCATTTGGGTGACCCGCTTTCCCATGATCGCGGTTTGCCGCATCAGCCGGACCTCGTTGACTGAGTGAGCCAGCGGCTTTTCACAGTAGACGTGTTTTCCGAGGGTCATGCCGATCATCGCCGGGAGGCAGTGGTTGTGGTCAGGAGTGCTCACCACAACGGCATCGAACGTGGAGGCGGCCTTGTCGAACAGCTTTCGATAATCGGTGACGAACGTGGCCTTCGGGAACTGCCTACGGGCGGCTGCGGCGTTCGATTCATCCACATCGCACAGGGCAACAACATTCTCATCGGCAACACCAGCCAGGTTCGCGGCTCCACGGTTGGTGACCCCGATCACGGCCAGGCTCACCTTTTCGTTCGCGTTCCGCGCGCGGACGAACATGGGGGCGGCGAGGGCGACTGACGAGGCAGCCAGGAACCGCCGACGGGTCAGGCGGGGGGTCATGTTCGGGCTCCTATCGCGGGAGGAAAAAGATTCAGTCTAGCCGAGAACCGGGAGTGGGAACATCACCGGCACAGGGTGAACTCATGCAGGAACCAGCTGAGGCTGTCTCATCCGAAGAGCAAGCATCGGTCTAACTGGAGGGCGAGGCTCCTGCCGAGCGTGAGGGTGATACAGCTCGGCAGGAGCCTCGCACTCCCGTTTATACGTCCAATCGTCTTTCCTTAGCTGCGACAGCCTCAGCGGGCTCCTGTATCAGGCGCCAAAGGTCGGTCTCCTGAAGGTACCGAGCGGCGTTACGGGCCTCGGGTCGGCATTCCGGGCAAGTCCTGACGATACGGTTGTCGGCGCTCATAAAGGTGTAACCGCTCAGTCAGTTCTGTGCGAGTCGCTGGGCGAACCTCCGGCCCGAGCATTGCCAGCACCTTGCGCTGTTTGACAACGGCCTGGTCGAACTGCCCAAGTTCCGCGTAGGCAGCAGCCTGGACGTCGATGGCCTGCGGAATCTGGTCATTGGTCGCCTGACAGACGAGCGTCGCAGTGCGTAGCGCGAGGGCTCCGTCGCGGCGGCGGGCCTCTGGATGTGTCGCCAGTGTCCACGCCTCAGCGAGGGCACCAGCTGGCCAGTTGGGCTGCAACTCAAACGCTGCGCGAAACTGCTCGGCTGCCTCCGAGACGTGTCCACTTGCCGATTCTACATAGGCCAGGTTGAGGCGGTAAAGCAGATCCTTGGGCCGCTGGTCGATGGCCCGGCGATAACAGATCGCTGCCTCCTGGAAGCGGCCCAGACCCTCGAGCGCCACGCCCTTGCCGTTCCAGGCCTCGACATAATCCGGCTTCAGCTCCAGGGCGCGGTCATAGCAGGCGACAGCCTCGGCGAACTGGCTCTGCTGCCTGAGCAGGCGGCCCAATTCGATGTGCAGGGCGGCCGACTGCGGATCATCCGCCAGGAGCAGATCGAGTTGCAGCCGGGCCTGGGCAAACTCGCCCAGCCGGGCCAGGACACTGGCCCGGCTCACGGCGGCCTGCGTCAGATGGGGGTCAAGCTCCAGGGCGGTCGTATACTGCTGCAACGCCTCCGGGAGACGGCCTTGCCGATCGCGAATCGAGCCCAGATTGAAGTGGGTAAACGCATGGTCTGGCCGAAGCTGGAGCGACCGCTCCAGATGGATCGCCGCCTCATCGAGTCGGCCGAGCGTGCCCAGAGCCACCGCAATGTTGCCGAGGTTCGCGACGTTGTCCGGCGCCTGGCGCAAGGCAGCCTGGAACTGCTCCACGGCTTCGGGGAACTCGTGCTTGTCGAGTAGGGTCTTTGCCAACATCGTATGAGCGCCGCCACTGTCAGGAGTGGCCACCAGGGCATGCCGCCACAGGGTCTCGCTGTCGCGCCAGTAATCGAGTTGCTCCCAGGAGAGCACCATACAGCACGCGAGGGCGATGCCGGCAAGCAGGGCGGCAGCCTGGCGGCGGTTGTCGTGAGTGCAGACCTCCGCCACGGCCCAGACCACGACGATGTACAGGCCGATGTAGGGCACATAGGCGTAGCGGTCCGCAAGTGCCTGCGGGCCGTTCTGCACCAGCCCGATAACCGGGACCAGTGTACCGAGAAACCAGAACCACCCCACGACCAGGTAGCGCCGCGACCGGCTGGCCCGGAGCAGGCCAATCGTCAACGCGGCAAGCAAGCCGAAGGCGGCGAGTGGCTCCCACAGCGGCAGCGATTGGCGCGGGAGTGGATACAGGATTGTCAGATCCGTGGGCCAGATGGCCATCCTGAGGTAGCGCACGTAGGACACCAGCGAGTTGGCGACACGGTCGTAGACCGTGTAATCCGACAGAGCATGAATAATTGATGATTGAGCCTTCAGCGTGAGCAGACTCGCGGGGATCACCAGGGCCAGCAGTGGGAGTTTTTCCAGGAGCAACCACCGCAAGGACGCCGGCGCATACGCCGTCGCCGGGGTCGATGTGCCCGGCCAGCGGCGAAGCGGCCAATAATCCAACAGCAGCAGCGTCGCCGGCAAGGTCACCAGCATCTGCTTGGCCATCAGACCCAGCGCGAAGAGCAGCATGACCAGCACGTAACGTACGAGTGTGGGCCGTTTGGCGTACCAGAGGTACGCAGCAATCGTGAGCAACCAGAAGAAGGTGCTGAGAACATCCTTGCGCGCAGTCACCCACGCGACCGCCTCGACATGAACGGGATGCAGGCCGAAGAAAGCAGCGACGGCCGCACTGCACCAGACGGCACCAGTCATGTGCTGCAATAGCCAAAACAGCAGCACGGTGTTGCACACATGCAGGAGCACATTGGTCCGGTGGTAGCCTGCCGGGGCTGTGCCGAAAAGCTGCGTATCGAGCTGAAGCGACATCCAGGTGAGTGGGTGCCAGTTCACCTGTTCAAGGGAGGTCATCGCCCAGCACAGCCCATCAACGGTCAGACCTTGCTGAACGTGGATATTGGTGGTGACATAATCGTCGTCGTCGAAATTGATGAAGTCCAGTTCCGTCCCGCACGCTCGGGAATACAAGGCCAGAACCGCTCCGCCGAGGAGCAAGCCGACCAGCCAGGCCGGGTATCGATCACGTGGCTTTGTTTGCGCCATTATCCCCACACTCATGCTGGAAGCCAGAACGTCGCCACACACGGCGAGTCTACCCCGTCCGAGTGCCGACCGAAAGGGCCAGGACGCAGAGTAGCGAGTGACGAGTGACAAATGACGAGCCAGGAAGAAGCGACGCTGAAGGTCAGAAGTCGTCCAGGAACAACCCGGGAGGTGGCGTGCGATCCGAATCTTCGGCCTGACAAGCCGTTTCCTCCAGCCCAGGCCAACGGCCGGGGTCTCGGTTACGGCTTGAGGAGTGGGGACCGAGCTGGATCACGATACGACACTCTGACAAGTCTATTCTGTTACATTTTCTGGGTTGCACCGCTTGGGGGATATTCGGACACTCTGCCGTGTGCCATGCCCACGGTTTTGCGTGGGCATGCGGGCGAAGTCCTCCCTTGGTGGTTCATGCATGTCCACCACAAGCGTGGACATGGCACCCGGCCTGTGTAACACGTGGACACTCTGACAACTCTATTATGTGACATTTTCTGCGCTGCCCCGCTTCGACTGGTTCACGGGGTTGTCGGGGGTGTTCCAGATGGGACGAGTTCCAGGGTTTTGGGTGGGAATCGTCACGACTACCTCCTGTTTTCACTCCAGGAATCGGTTTCCAAGCATTCGGTGAGACCGTTTCGGCCTCGACCCTGCGGCCAGATGCCCAACCCCGAGTTGCTGCGGGATGTCATCGGGAGAGATCATTCAGGTCATCCTACTGGGGGAAGTTGCCTGCCAGAGAGGGTATCGGTTGGTGGTGCATTCGGCCCTCTCCAGGCGTTCTTGCTGAACCAATTCCCCATGATGACTGGCCCATTTCCACCCCAGCCCCAAACCCTGGAGACCCAAAAGACGTCAAAACACGGTGTTGATCCTGGACAGATTCTAGGGCTTTCAGTTCCCGCATGTCCATCTTCTGCTCCGCACACGACCCCGGGGTGTACAACTGTTTTATATCTATATATTGGATAGGAAACTAACTCAGTTGTTTTTGGAGCAAAGGTTGGATATGATTCCGGAATGGCACGACCCCGCAAAGACGGCCGGCTCCGGATGGAGACGAGTCTCCGGATACCTGTCACCAGCGAACAGAAGCAGATAATCGTTGAAGCCACTCGGGATGAGCCCGAAGGGATGGCCGCATGGGTGCGCGCGATCGTGCTGAACGCGGCAAAGCAGAAGGCGGCTCGCAACACGAGCACAACAGGGCATGATTTGAACGCGAAGTCATAATCGGATGGATACGTCGAACCAGGCCCAAGGTTCGCGGTGGGAGGACGATCATGGCGAAGGCGAAGCCGAAGAAAAAGACTGCCGAGAGGGTGATCGGTGGTCCGTTCTTGGCGGCCGCGTTCTACTGTGAAGGCATTCTAGAAGACACGCATGGTAAATTGACTATTCAAAATATCATCGATTCTCTTCACATAGTCTTGAGCCCATTCTCTCCAAAAGACATGCCGTCAGATAAGGCCCCACTTCCTTTCAACATTCAAATCATGTTGGCATTCAAGTCTGGCGATGCCCCCGGGAAGCACAGGCTCAAGCTTGAAATCGAGAGCCCAAGCGGCAGGCGGGACATTATAAAAGACGAGGATATTACGCTAACTGATCCGCCATATGGCGGCATTAATATCAAGAATAACATAGCAATGTCCATAGTCAGTAATGGTGGCCTGTATTTGGTTGACGTGTATCTTGATGACGTAATAATGACACGTATTCCATTGAACCTAACCGTTACAAGAGCGGAAATGCCAGCCAATGTTCAAATGAACAACAATGCTTAGTCAGGTTCCGCCGCGGCTTGATACAATAGACGCGCTAATACCGGGCACGCTTTCGCTGATTGTTCGCAAGACGGCCACCAGGAGTGCTTTCCAAGATGAATCAACGCCGTGCCGGATGCGAAAAGTCAGCGTGAAGGAGGCAGAATTGTCTGACTCGCTTGGAAGCAACTCAATCCTGTCGAAATAGTCTCCAAGCCGAAAAGCCCGTACCTCTCGTCTTTCGATCCCGCCAGGGGACGTGATAAAAGTCCGGGTTATTTCCTCGTCAAGACGAGTCATCTCTCTTGCAATAGCCGTCGCTTTGCGCAGTGTCTCTGTGGAATCACCACGAACGATACTCGCTATTGTAAGATCAGTATTCATATCAACACCAAATCTAACCAACAAATGTTATTTCTGAGGATACCGTCACAGTCCGATCAATCATAACAGAATTAATCGTCGTAAAGGAAGGTGGCCGGAATTCATACGCTTTGTCTTCTGCCACCTCTATCACCAGATTATTGTTCAACAGATCTTTTATGACTCCAATTGGTATTTTGGCACCAAAGATTGCAGCAATCGCACCATCCATCATTACTGCATTATTCAGCGTGGAATACTGTTTGGCAGTCCTGAGACAAGTGGTCGTGCAAAATGCATATGATGCATTGTAGTATGCAGTCATCCGGGTTTGATCGACGCCGTGTTCCCTAATCCAGTGAGCGGTCCCCAAGTCCGTTCCGTGAAATATCTGTACCCAATCGGTTCCACCGGATGTGGCGACGATAACCTCACTTTCCGTGGAGGCAGGCACGGAGGCGGATGGTTGAACAGAAATAGTGAATTCCGGCCCCATTCCCCTCGCTCCCATTCCTGCTGACCGTCGTCGCCATCTTACACCTCATTCTAGGGGCTGCCCCATAACACAGCCGGATAATCCGCAAAGCCTAGAACTCTTTCCGTGTAACAATTTCCAAGGTTCCAAAAATTCCGTGCAAACCGGATTAACTATCTTTATAAACATAGTCAAAATTACTTTTGTTACAATATACATACTTTTGTTACAAAGCCCCCCGCTTCGACTGGTTCACGGGGTTGTCGGGGGTGTTCCAGATGGGACGAGTTGCAGGGGTTTTGGCTGGGAATCGTCACGACTACCTCTTGCTTTCACTCCAGGAATCGGTTTCCAAGCATTCGTTGACACCGTTTCGGCCTCCACCCTGCGGCCAGAGGCCCAATCTTGGGTTGCTGAGGGATGTCATCGGGAGAGATCATTCAGGTCACCATACTGGGGAAAGTTGCCTGCCAGAGAGGGTATCGGTTGGTGGTGCATTCGGCCCTCTCCAGGCGTTCTTGCTGAACCAATTCCCCATGATGACTGGCCCATTTCCACCCCAGCCCCAAACCCTGGAGACCCAAAAGTCGCCCAAACACGGTGTTGATCCTGGACAGATTCTTACAGAGCCTCGGTCCTGAAACGCTCCGCGCCCAGGAACGTCAATCTGGAGCGATGGCAGACAGCCGTCGCCACTTCAACTCCGATCTGACTCAGACAGAGGTCGAGGTATGATGCTTCACGCTTTGGTGACGGCTTCTGCCCTCATGCTCGCCACCACGACCGCCGCCCCTGAACCGTCGTACTGCTGGCTCACCTTCGGCCCCGAGGCCAAGGTCCGGGTCTTCGTACGCTACGACGGGGAGGCCATCTCCTTTGAGAGACACGACAAAGGAAAAGCCACCGGTCCGGTAGAACGATTTGCCCAACTGAAGGACTTCAAGCCCGTGACCATCGCCGACCCGGATGGGAAAACCTCCTACGTCATTCAAGCGGTCTTCAACATCGACTATGTGGAGGATCTCGGCCGTGGACTCGCAGTCGACGTGGAGGTTCGCGGCCCGATCGGGTACTGGCAAGGTGCTCACATCCGGCTCAACGAACAGACCGACAAGGCCACGACCGTCGCATTCCATTCGGGCCTGACGATCGGTCATTGCGAGTCCGCCAAGGCTACTCCCGACCTAAAGCTGGAGTGGAAGTCGCACAACATCCCGCCGCTTGTGATCGGTGACAAGCCGGCCAAATTGAACACACAGGTTCACAACCGCCATCCAAGTGCGGACTGCCACGTTGTGGTCGAATCGACTGACGACACGGGCGTGAAAAGCCGCTTCCCAAAAGACGTCCGGCCGGTCGCCGAGGTCGAGTTTCCGCCAGCCAAGCCGGGCGGAGCGGTGGTCCGGCGGCGGTACGTCCTGGATCAGGTCTGCTGCGGGTCCAACTTCTACGCCCCGATCCCGGTCCCGAAGGAGGCAGGCGTTGGAATGGCCAAAGTCACGTTCTCATTCCCGGACTGGCAGGGCGTTAGCGTGGCCCCGTGTACCGTCGAAATTCCGGTTGTGGAGCCGCAGTCGGTCCCGAAATGAGCGTCTCCCACGCCCAGACCGCCGGGCGAGGTCGGGATACAACCGAGTGAGTCCAGAGGAGTCTCACGCTGGAAGCGGGACAGATGTTCCGCCACTCATACCCCAGTGATCCAACTCCCTATTCAACACGAGGTGAGCCCCAGCACAGGTGTCCCTGGTTTGCGACGGGTGGTAGAGTAGCGGGAAAGGAGACGCACACATGGCTACCGCCCTCGACGCAGCCGAACCACTCCTCCGGTTGCCGGACCAATACGAGGTTGTCGGCGGCGAAATCGTGGAGTTGCCACCCATGAGTTTCTACGCCCGAGAAGTGGCGAACGTCTTGAACGCTGCGATTGGCCGTCACCTTCTGACCCACGATACCGGCCGTAATCGTCTGGAACTGCTCTTCAAAATCCCTTTGCCGGAAGACCAGACCCGGAACCGTCAGCCGGACGCGGTCTACATTTCGTATGACCGTTGGCCAGCCAATCGACCCCTTCCGTACACCGGGAATGCGCTGGATGTGGTGCCGGATCTTGCGGTTGAAGTAGTGAGCCCAGGGGACAGTGCCGACGATCTGCTCGCCAAGGTTCGGGAGTACATCCGCGGTGGCGTCCGGCTGGTATGGGTGATCTACCCGCTTGCCCGAGAGATCCACGCCTATCTGCCGGGTACTGGTCCGATTCGGGTCTATTCCGTTGCCGACCAACTCGACGCCCCTGACATCCTCCCTGGCTTTTGCGCTCCAGTCGCGGCTCTGTTCCCCCCGACTGAACCCCCATCGACCACGCTGTCGGGTGAGGCGCTACCGTCGAGTTGAGATGGTCTGATACAGGAACCCGCATAGGCTGTCTCATTCCAGGAGCGANNTCTATGGAAAGACGATTGGACGTATATATGGGAGGGCGAGGCGCTCCTGCCGAGCGTGAGTGATGAAGCTCGGCAGGAGCCTCGCCCTCCCATATATGCGTCTAAGTGTCTTTCCGTAGATGCGACAGTCTCAACGGGTTCCTGTATCAGACGAATCAAACGACCGGGTTGATCAGGACTCCGATCCCACCGATACGGATTGTCACCTCGTCACCCGTCGCGAGGGTGAATTCGTCCGGGGGGACAATTCCGGTGCCGGTGAGCAGGAGCACCCCGTTTGGGAACTCGTTCTCCCGGCCAAGCCAGTCGACCAGGGATTCCGGAGTGCGTGCCATCTGGGCCAGGGTGGTCGTCCCCTCGAAGGCGACGTCTCCGCTGCGTCGGATGATGAGCCGGATTTCCACTTCCGCGAGCGTGGGCATCGTCTCCACGGGAGTGATGACCGGCCCGACCGCACACGACTGCTTGTAGATCTTGGCCTGGGGCAGGTAGAGCGGATTCTCTCCCTCAATGTCCCGGGCGCTCATATCGTTCCCGATCGTGTAACCGACGATCTTCAGCGCTGGCGACACGACCAGGGCGAGTTCCGGTTCGGGTACGCTCCACTTGCTATCCGCCCGCACCCGGACCGGTAGTCCGGGACCGACGACCCGCTCGGGGGTGGCCTTCATGAACAGTTCTGGGCGAGCAGCGGAGTACACGTTGTCGTAGAACTGGGCGGCACCGCGAGATTCTTCCTCGCGGGCGATCTTACTCCGCTTGTAGGTTACTCCGGCGGCCCAGATCTCCTGACGGTCGATCGGGGCGAGGAATGTCTGGTTGGCGAGCGGTTCGGGCGGGGTGGAGGCATCGATCAATTCACGGGCAGTCTGGAGCAGATTCGGAGCGTGGAGCACGTCGGCGAGGGTGGCGACATCCGGTGATCGGCTCATGTCCAGGGTGAAAACCTGACCGGACTCGATGAGGACAACTGCGGTTTCGCCGCTGGTACGCCGGATCTTTCCGAACTGCATTGCCGTGCCCCGTCTGTCGTCGGACGTGGGAAGAAGGTATTCGGGGTGTTGTATCAGTCGCCGGGGAGGGCGGCGCGGAGCAACCCCACGGCGTCGGCGGTCCGGCCTTCGGTCAGCGCGGCGTGCGCGGCTTCGATGAGGTCTGCGAGGGACGGAGTGAACGGAACGGCGACCCCAGGTAAGGGTGGGTCGGGCACGAGCCGGAACGCCACCCACGACGCCAGCCCCGGTATGCCTTCCCCCGTCGCAGCGGACAGGTGGATTGCCCCTGGGGGCACGTTGGGCGGCCACCCAAGCGTGCGATCGGCTTTGTTCATCACCAAGACCCATCCGGTCGCTGTCGGCACTTTCACGACTGCGATGGTGTCGGGATCAGGGTAAACCAGATCGGGGGTTGAGGCGTCCATGACCCATAAGATCAGGTCCGCATCCGCCAGGGTTCGGCGAGCCCGCTCGACACCCTCGGCTTCCAGTCCCGAAGCATCGCGTAATCCGGCGGTGTCGGCCAGTTCGACCGGCCAGCCATCGAACGCGACGGAGACGGTCACCACATCACGAGTCGTCCCGGCCACCTCGGACACAACCGACCGCTGATACCCTGCCAGGGCGTTGACGAGTGAACTCTTCCCGACATTCGGCGGCCCGGCGATCACGACTCGCCAGGGTTCGACCAGATGCCGGCCGATCGGGCCACGTGAGGCCAATTCTCGCAATTCGCGGGCCGCCATTTCGATCCGATCCGCATCGAGGTATACGAGGATGGTTGCGACCGCCTGGGCAAACGCCCCGTGGAACTGGTCGAGGAGGATCGAGGCCGTTCGAGTGGTCCGAGTACGGGTGAGCGGTTCGAGGGCTCGGGGGTCGGTGCTTGAAGTTTTCAATGTAGGCGACTCGCTCCGCGAGTCGTCGTTTCTGAATGCACCAGAAACGGTCACTCGCGGAGCGAGTGACCTACTTTGAACGCTCCATGAGGATTCCGAACACCCCCGTTCCACGAATTGCTCGACCACCCACCGCACAACTCGACGACCGCCGTGGCAGTGGATCTCGACCCACGGCTCGGGGGCGACCTGCTTCACCGCGAGAACAACCTCATCCCCGGCCCCAGCCCCAAGTCGACCGAACCAGATTCGATTCCGTTCGGGAAGTTCTGGAAGCGGCATCTTCCCAGCCGGGCGG
This sequence comes from Gemmataceae bacterium, assembly GCA_003136315.1. Taxonomy (GTDB): domain Bacteria; phylum Planctomycetota; class Planctomycetia; order Gemmatales; family Gemmataceae; genus Urbifossiella. The sequence continues at coordinate 27,679 of PLDW01000248.1, forward strand.
AACAGGCGTCGGGTCCATTCCCAGGCCAGCGGCCCAATCACCGCGATCGTGGCGATCGCCCCCGCACCGGGCGGTGTCAGCACCGACACCCGGGTGTCACTCACGGCAGGGCCTCCGCCGCGAGCCGGATGCCTTCGAGGGTGAGGTTGTCGTTGATGACCGCTGGTCCGACATCGGCCGTAAACTCGAACCCCGCGAAGTAGCCGCTATCCCCACCGGTGACATAGACAGATGGCGTCGGGTCGAACCGGTTCGCCCATTCCCAGACAAGGAAATCGGCCGCACCCGTGATTGCTGCACCGATGCCGAGTTCGATCGCGTCCCGGGTATTCCGGCCCCAGGTGGCGAGTGGCTTGACCGGGTCGATCGATACCCGCGGTAGTTTCGCGGTGTAGTCATGGAGCGAACGGGCCATGAGTGTTGGACCAGGAAGAATCGCCCCACCGGCGAACGTGGCGGCGACATCGACCAGGTCAACGGTCATGGCGGTGCCAACGTTGATGACGATGACCGGCCGGTCAGACGGAGCGATCCGGCGAGCGGCCAAAGCCGTCAGTAACCGGTCGATACCGACCTGTGTGGGTTTGTCGACCGCGACCGTAAGCCCGTTGAAATGCCAGTGGTCGATCGTCGCCACGGCCCCCGCCCGAGTCCCGAGCCACGACAGGAATCGCCGCAGCCGTGGCGGGTTCACCCCCGCCACCGCCCAGCGGTCCTGCCCGGTGATGTTCCATCCGGTGAGTTGGTCGGACCAGGCGGCCGACTGGCTGAGTGGCAGCGACACCTTTTCCCGGACCCGACCGGACCGGCACAGGCCCCACTTCATCCGGCTGTTGCCGATGTCCACCACCACATCGGGCGTCATGGTGTCGCATCCGTCTCGGGCGTGGTGATGCTTGCCACTGGACCGATCTTGAAGTCCTCGGTCCGGACCGCGGCCACGGTCGGGAATTCGATCGGCTTCTTCCGTGCCGCGGCCTCCGCTTCCTCCCGTTTGAGGTCGGCCAGAAGTTGGACCAACTGCCCGACGAGTTTCGAGAGCCCCTGGCCGGTCACTCCGGAGATGAGCAAGACCTCGCGGCCAAGATCGTCAGCCAGTCGTTTCTGAACCTCTTCGGAACCGGTCAACTCTGCCTTGCTCACGCAGACGATCTCGGGCTTGTCGTTCAGCGGGATTGTGTACTCCGTCAACTCCTTGCGGATGGTGTGGTAGTTCCGCACGGGATCGGAACTGTCGGACGGGAATGGCTCGACGAGGTGGACGAGCACTCGCGTTCGCTCGACGTGGCGGAGGAACTCGTGCCCCAGTCCGACACCCTGCGCGGCCCCTTCGATGAGCCCGGGGAGGTCGGCGAGGACGAACGCGGCATCACCCCCAAGCGAAACAATCCCGAGGATCGGGGACTTGGTCGTGAACGGGTACGGAGCGATCTCCGGGGTCGCACGGGACAGTCGCGACAGGAGGGTGGACTTCCCGGCGTTTGGGAACCCAACCAGTCCGGCGTCGGCGATCACCTTGAGTTCCAGGCTGATCACTCGTTCCTCGCCGTCTTCCCCGGGCTCGAATTGCCGCGGGGTGCGGTTGGTGGCCGACTTGAAGTGCTCGTTCCCCCGGCCGCCCCGCCCGCCTTTGGCAACCGTCACCTCATCGCCTTCCTTGATGAGATCCTTGAGCACGTTCCCACGATCCCGGTCGCGGACGATGGTGCCAGGTGGCACCAACAGAATGATGTCCGCGGCATTGGACCCCGAGCACCGGGCGCCCATTCCGGCCTCGCCGTTCTTGGCTTTCCAGTGTTTTTTCATGGTGAGCCCGGCGAGATTGTCGGCGTTCGGGTCAGCGCGGACGATGACCGAGCCGCCGTTCCCGCCGTCGCCACCGTCCGGCCCGCCCTTGGGGACGTACTTCTCCCGCCGGAAGGACACCATCCCCCGACCACCGTCGCCACCCTTGACGTACAGTTCTACACGATCGACGAACATAGCTATGCACCAATTGTCAGATCTTCCAGGGCGGCAGCCCTGGTCTGTGGGAGACGGTCGGAAATGACCGACCAAGATAGTGGGTGTCACGGGCGGCTGGTCCGCCCGTGGCACCCAATACCCCGGACCAGCCGCCCGTGGCACCCAATCCCCCGGACCAGCCGCCC
>PLDW01000131.1 GCA_003136315.1 Gemmataceae bacterium
GGTCTGGTGGCGGATGTGGTCCCACTCCAGGATGAGAACCGCATCTTGGTCCGTCATGGGCTCGAACGGATCAAGCAGAAACCGTCGGTTGGGTTGCGAGCACTGATGGAAGCGGCTCAGATGGGTGATGGCAAGCCAATCACCGCAGAGGATGTGGGGTTCCGGCTGGCTCCTCGACTGAACGCGGCCGGGCGTCTCGGGTGCGCCCGTCTGGCGGTGGAATTGCTAACCACCAAGAACCCGGGCAAGGCCCGCGAACTGGCCGAGTATCTGGAAAAGCAGAACGAGCAGCGGCAGGGGTTGGAGCGAAAGATCACCCAGCAAGCGCGCGAGATGATGGCCGGGGTCGACCTGACGACCACCGTGGGGATTGTGCTGGCCTCGGCGGACTGGCACCAGGGGGTCGTGGGGATCGTGGCAGGTCGCTTGGCCGAGCAGTTCGCGCGGCCGACTCTGGTGATGGCGATCAAGGCCGATGAGGAGATCGCAATCGGTTCAGGCCGCTCGGTGACGGGCTTTCCCCTGCACGAGGCACTCAAAGCCTGTGAAGAGCATCTGATCGGACACGGGGGACATGCCGCGGCAGCCGGGTTCAAGCTCAAGCCGGACCGGATTGATGCTTTTCGCGTGGCCTTCAACACCTACGCCACGGCCCATTTCCTGGGAGGCCAGCCGCCTACGCCACGGCTGACGCTGGATGCCGAGGTTCCTCTCAGCGCTCTGACCTGGGGACTGGTTCGCGATATCGACAGACTGGAGCCATACGGAGCACAGAACCCCAAACCGAAGTTTCTGGCGGCGGGGCTGAAAGCGGAAGGGGTACGAAAGATTGGGACCGGAGAGGTCCAGCGACATATGGATTTCCGGGTCCGGCAAGGCGAAACCGTCATGAGGGCGGTCGCCTGGGGGATGGCCGACCGAATGGATGAACTCCTTTCGGCCGGTGGCGAGTGCTGTATCGCCTTCACCCCGAAGGTGAACGAATGGCGGGGCGCACGGAAGATCGAACTTCACGTCATCGATCTGAAGCCAGGTGCGACGGCTGAACTGGGGTGACGCCTTGGGGTCGGTGGGCAATGCTCCCCGTATCGACGTGGAACCGAGGGACTAAGGAACAGCGCATCAATGAGNNCTTTGAAAGGGGGGGAGAAAACATGCCATTGCTCGACTCGGTCCAGGATCGGGGGCCTGTTCATCCTTTCCATTCCTCTCCTTCCGTCTCCCCCCCTTTCGAAGGGGGGCAGGGGGGGGTAGCTCAACCAATTGATCAGAATTACGACACTTGTTCATGCACCATTCCTCTAACAGGTTGCCTTTCACTGCCAGTTCGGGTTACTTTGGTAACATCCCCCCACAGACCCAACCTGCCCGCGGAGCCCACCCCGCATGGCCCGATACCTGGCGCTCCCCCTGTTCCTGCTCATCCTCCTGGTGTTGCCTGCGCCCACTCGCGGGGCCGACCCCGCAGGCTACGACGATCCGCCGATCACACCCGCCGAGAAGGGCTACTGGGCGTTCAAGTCGCCCACACGCCCGGCCGTCCCCGAAGTCCGGAACCCGAAGTACGAGATCCGCACGCCAGTCGACAATTTCATCGCCGCACGGTTGATCCGGGAGGGCTTCCCCCAGTCGCCTCCCGCCGACAAGATCACCCTCATCCGTCGGCTCTCTCTGGACCTCACCGGGCTCCCGCCCTCACCCGACGAGGTGGCCACGTTCCTCGCGGACAACTGGCCGGATGCCTACGAGCGACTTGTTGACCGGCTCCTCGCATCACCGCATTACGGGGAGCAGTGGGCGGCCCACTGGCTGGATGTGGTCCGGTTCGCGGAATCCAACGGCTACGAGGCAGACACGGAACGCCCACATGCCTGGCGATACCGGGATTATGTCATCCGCAGCCTGAATGCCGACAAACCGTATGATGTGTTCCTGACCGAGCAGATCGCCGGGGACGAACTGGCCTCCGGAAAAGACCCACGGAACAGTGCCGACCTGTGGGCCGCCACCGGTCTCCACCGGTGCGGGCCAGTCCACAAAGTGAGCGGGAATCTTGAAGTCGATGTGATCCGCCAGGAAATGCTGACCGAGATGGTGAACGGGCTCGGAGCAACCGTGTTGGGGCTCACACTTGGCTGTGCTCGCTGCCACGACCACAAGTTCGATCCGATCTCGCAAGGTGACTACTACCGCATTCAGGCGTTCTTTGCTGGTGCCAAATACCACGATATGGATCTGGCAACGCCTGCGGAGAAGGCCGCGCGGAAGGAACAGGCCGATGCCCTGACAGCGAAAATCACCGCATTGCGGGATCAGGTCGCTGCCATTGATGCTCCCTACCGGACGAAGCTTACACAGGCCAAACGCGACGGACTGGAGCAGAAGTACAGGGACGCGATGGCCGTCCAGAACGACAAGCGGACCCCCGAGCAGAAAAGGCTTGTGACAGACTCCCTCCCACTCCTCGTGGTCCGCTGGGACGAAGTCCTCGCGGCCATGTCTCCCGCCGACCTGGCGAAACGGACCGTCCTGCGTGACAAACTCCACACCCTCGAAGCCCAAACCCCACCACCCACTCCGGCCGCCTGGGCGATCCGAAATGAGGATCCGAGCGCGAAGACATTTGTCTTCAAACGAGGCGATCCCAGGCGGAAACTGGCGGCCGTCGGGCCAGCGTTCCCGCGGGTGCTGGTCTCGACCCCTGTCGATCCGAAGAGCCGGATCGAACTGGCGAAGTGGATGACCCAGCCAGACAATCCCCTCACAGCCCGGGTGATTGTGAACCGACTCTGGCAGCACCATTTCGGTCGTGGGATCGTGGCGACCCCCAACGACTTTGGGGTCCGCGGCGACCGTCCGACACACCCGGAACTCCTCGACTGGCTCGCTTCCGAGTTGGTGTCTCCCACCGGGGGCGGAAAGCCCTGGTCGCTCAAGCACATCCACCGGCTAATGGTGTGTTCGGCCACGTACCGCCAGTCAACGGAAGTGCGGAATCCAACCCCCATCCCCCCAGCCGTGGCGAGTGTGATCGGGTTTGGAGGGTTCGCACCGCAACCGGCCGCCCGCAGTCCGCAATCTGCCGACCCGGGCAATGCCTTGTTGTGGAGGATGAACCGGCGGCGACTGGATGCCGAATCGATCCGCGACTCGGTGCTTACCGCAGCGGGGACACTGAACCGACAAGGGGGCGGACCGTCGGTGAAAGTCCCACTTGAGCAGGAGGTGTACGACCTGATCTTTACCGAGGGTGAGCCGGACGGGCTGTGGCCGGTCACGCCAGACGCGACCCAGCACGTGCGGCGGTCGGTTTACCTGTTCAACAAGCGGAATGTCCGACTGCCGTTGTTCGAGGCGTTCGATCAGCCGGACACGCTGAACTCGTGCGCAGTCCGACCGGTGAGCACCTTCGCTCCGCAATCGCTGATCCTGATGAACGGACCGTTCGTGCAGGAGCAAGGGAAGGCCCTGGCGGTGAAACTCGCCCGGGAGGTCGGGGCCGACCCAGGAAAGCAAATCGATGCACTCTACCGACGGACAGTGGGGCGAGGGCCGACCGAAGCCGAGAAGCGAGTGGGGATCAAGTTCCTGGCTGCGCAAAGCGACACGATCCGCGATCGGCTTAAAGCCCGTCTGCCGATCGGGCTTCCGGCGGGCGAGTTGCCGCCTGGTGTAGACCCAGCGGAGGTTCGAGCGCTGGCCGACCTGTGCGTCGTCGTGTTCAACACGAACGAGTTCGTGTACGTTCCATAAGATTGAATTGGAAACCGACTTCACATAACAGATTCAATTGTAAGATAGATTAATAATCTGACGAAATAACTCAAATAGCGAACGGGTGCGACTGAGGGTTGTTAAGAACGTAGGGGCCGAGAAGACGAACGGAGGCCTGGGCTCATTTATCCTCAAGCTCCTTGGCGACCTCAACCGCGAGCCTGGCGTTGGCGACGAGGATTCCAAGGTAGGCTCGGTGGGCCTTCCCCCGGGTCAGGAGGTTGAGCCTGTCCATCATGAAGGGTGAGAAGGACTGGCGGGTGATTCCATCCCGCACCGCCTGATTCTCGATCGAAAGCACGGCCGGGATTAGCTCATCGGGCGAAAGAGCCACATCTGGCGGAGTCGGCTGAGCCAGCACGACCCCTTCCCCGTTCATGCTCCAGTGCAGCTTGAGAAAGCGAGCGGCATCCGCGGGGGTATCGACGCGGGCCGAGACGGGAGAACTCCCCACACCCATGTAGAAGGTCGGGAACGAGTCCGTTCGGTAGCCGACGAGTGGAACGCGGAACGTGTCCAGTACCTCCGCGGCATAACTCGGTCGCGATGTGTTTCGCGCGCCGGAACTCACTACGGCGACGGGCGTGCATGATAGCTCTACAAGGTCAGAAGAAATATCCCACGAGTGCGAGGAATCGTGAATCAGGCTACGGGCTGTCCCGATGGCCCCGGTGGCCACGAGCTTGATTCCGGCCTTCCAGGCGATGTATATCGACGCCGAGACAGTGGTCCCCGCGGTCCAGCCCCTCAGAACCGCAGTAGGCAGATCGCGCCGGCTTGCCCGTTTCGCGTTCCTATCCCTGGCCAGAGCCTCGATTTCGCCAGCTTCCAGGCCAACAGTCAGCTTTCCCTTCCAGACGCCAACGACTGCAAGCAGTCCGCCTTCCCGCGACACGGCATCAGTTGCCATCCGGACGGCTTCAATGTTGGTCGGCCAGGGAATGGTGTTGGAGAGCGGCGACGTGACGAGAGCCACCACGGGGCGATGTGCCGCCAGAGCTGAGGTAACGGCGGGTCGGACATCGAGTGTATCTTGAGGCTGCACGATCGTGCTCCTTGCCGGTGGAGATGCGACTGATCGAGCAGGCGAAGGAGACCAGCAAGTGACCACATGTCTTGATCGCAGATCTGGCATCCACCCGAAAAGGAAGTTTCGGCTCGAAAAGCATCCACACAATTTCCACAGGAGATATTCTTAATTGTCTCCCGTCGTCTCTCTCCATGTCAATCCGATCTTGATAGCACGCAGGGAAGAGGTCTGGGCAACCCGCGTGATTGGCATTATCCTTCCGGGTGCTGGTTTTCCCAGGACAGGATGTGGTGTATGATGTCCCTGCGGTCGAGTTCTGTGGCGGATCATCGTCAGTAAGACGGCATGCAGTGGGACTCGAACAAGAGATGGCGGCATTCACGAGGGAGCTACCAACGCTCCTGGCGAACCCCGTAGTGCGGGGGACGTTCGCTTTGGTTCACGGGGATTGCGTGGAGGCGGTCACATTTCCCACCTTCGAGGACGCCCTGGCCGCCAGGTACGCGAAGTTCGAGCTCGAACAGTTCATGGTGAAAGGAGTGACTGACCACGAGGAACCCAAATACTTCTCGCGGAAGATCCGATGCCCATCCTGAATGGTTCGCTCGTCCTTCGCAGCCGAAACCGTGACAAATTCGGATTATCCCCTCCCCAACGGCCCCCCCGTCACGCATAATCGTCCCTGTCCGTGATGGACCTGTACCATCCACCCCCAACGGAGTTTGCACCATGAGAAAGTTGTTCGCTGCCGTTCTGGGCTGCGCGGTGATCGCTACCGCCAGCCTCGTTTCCGCTGCTCCCAAGGACGAGCCGAAAATCATCGTTCCGTACGTCCCCACCCACCACAAGGTGGTCGAGGCCATGCTCAAACTGGCCGCCGTGAAGGAAGGCGAGACGGTCTACGACCTCGGTTGCGGGGATGGCCGAATCGTCATTGCTGCGGTCAAGGACTTCAAGGCCAAGAAGGGGCTCGGAATCGACTTCAACCCGGAACGGCTCAAGGACTGCACCGCCAGTGTAGCGGCAGCGAAGCTGACCGCCGATCAGGAGAAGTCGCTCACGTTCAAACAAGGCGATGTGCTCAAGATGACCCCGGAGGAGTTCAAAGACGTCGATGTGGTCACCCTGTACCTGCTCCCGTCGGTCAACAGGGAACTCAAGCCGGTTCTCTTGAAGGGGCTCAAGCCGGGAGCCCGGATTGTGTCCCACGACTTCGACATGGGTGATTGGAAGGAAGACAAGAAGATCGAAGTCGATGCCGACCGGACCCACACTGTCTACCTGTGGACGATCCCGGCCGCGAAGTAATCCGCCCGGCCATCTTCGGAGCCCACGGGTCGCCGCCCGTGGGCTTCGTTCGTTGTGCCCCCTAGAAATGACTCGACCCGACCGCCACACACCTCACCACGGGAGCATCATGGCGACGAACTACGACGCAATCATCATCGGGGCCGGGCACAACGGACTTGTCACGGCTGCCTACCTCGCCAAAGCGGGGTACCGGGTGCTGGTCCTGGAACGCCGCGATCTGGTCGGCGGGTGCTGTGTGACCGAGGAGCTCTGGCCGGGGTTCAAAGTGTCCACCGCGGCCTACGTGAACAGTCTGCTCCGTCCGGAGATCATCCGCGACCTGGATCTGAAGAGCTACGGGTTCGAGATGCTCCCGAGGTCGCCATCGTCGTTCACCCCGTACCAGGACGGCCGGTACTTGATGATGGGGCCGGACCAGCAGATGACGCTCAAAGAGATCGCCAAGTTCAGCACCAGGGATGCCGAGAATTACCCCAAGTACGAAGCCATGCTGACGCGGGTGGCCGATTTCCTGGAACCGATGCTCGTTCAGACCCCGCCCGACCCGTTCTCCAACCGAATTGGCGATCTGTGGAAAGTGGCGAAAACCGGGTGGGGGTTCCGCGGGCTCGGTCGAGACGTGGCAACCGACGCTGTCGAGATCATGACCGGCGCGGCCAAGCCGATCCTGGACCGGTGGTTCGAGTCGGACGAGCTGAAGGCGACAATCGCCACCGACGCCGTGATCGGGGCGTTCGCTCCGCCGTCGCACCCGGGCACAGCCTACGTGCTGTTCCACCATGTGATGGGGGAGTGCAACGGGGTGCGGGGAGTGTGGGGGTACGTCCGCGGGGGGATGGGGACGATCTCGAACAGTATCGCATCTGCTGCGAAGAAGCACGGGGCAGAGATCCGCACGAAAGCCGAGGTTGGGCGGATTCTGGTCAAGGGGGGGGCAGTGGTGGGGGTGGCGCTCAAGGATGGGACGGAGTTCCGGGCTCCCCGGGTGGTGTCCGGGGCAGACGCGAATGTGACTTTCGTGAAGTTGATGGAGGCGAAAGAGCTGCCGCCCGACTTCCTCGCAGCGGTGAAGCGGATCGACTACGCATCCGCGACGGTGAAGATCAATGTCGCTGTGAGCGAACCGCCGCAGTTCAAGTGCCTCCCAGGTCAGGGGATCGGTCCGCAGCACCACGGCACGATGCACGTATGTCCGAGTATGGATTACATCGAGCGGGCCTACGACGATGCGAAGTACGGCAAGACGGCGACGAACCCGATGCTCGAATGCACGATGGCGACCGCCCTGGATAGCACCCTGGCTCCGCCCGGTCAGCATATCCTGAGCATGTTTATCCAGTACGCTCCGTATGAGCTGAAGGGGACGACCTGGGATGTCGAGCGTGACAAGTTCGCCGACCGGTGTTTCGACATCTTGGAGGAGTACGCTCCAGGGTTCAAGGCATCGGTCCTGCACCGCATGGTGATCGCTCCGCCGGACATGGAGCGGCTCTGGGGGATCACCGGGGGGAACATCATGCAGGGGGCGATGAACCTGTCGAGCATGGCCAGTTTCCGCCCGGTGGCCGGTTACGCGAACTACCGAACGCCCGTCCGTGGCCTCTACATGTGCGGTGCTGCGACCCACCCCGGCGGTGGGGTGATGGGGGCATGTGGACTGAATGCGGCCCGGGAGATCCTGCGGGACGGGTGAACGGAGAGGTCACCCGCGGGTGAGCCCCCCAACGGGCGTGGCCGGGACAGTGTTCCGTTCGAGCCTGATACAGGAACCCGATAGGCTGCCTCATTCGAGGAGCGACCATCGGTCTAATGGGAGGGCGNNACGTTCAATCGTCTTTCCATAGAGATGCGATAGCCTCAACTGGTTCCTGTATCAAGATCGTCTGGCTGATCCGGATCTCGAGCTTGACCGTGACGTTGCCCTTCTTCACTCCATCTCAAGAGTG
>PLDW01000509.1 GCA_003136315.1 Gemmataceae bacterium
ACGGTCACCAGCATCAACCCGACAGACGGACCGGCGTCTGGGGGAACCTTGGTCACGATCACCGGCACAGATCTTAGTGGCGCTACTGCGGTCGACTTCGGCACCACGCCAGCGACCAGCTTCACCGTGGTCTCGTCGACCACAATCGTCGCGGACGATCCAGCCGGCACTGGAGTAGTCGATGTCACGGTGACGACGCCTGGTGGGAAGTCGGCAACCTCTCCCGCCGACCAGTTCACCTACACGTCAGCCCCGACGGTCACCAGCATCAACCCGACGGCCGGACCAGTGACTGGTGGAACCACGGTCACGATCACCGGCACAGATTTCACCGGAGCTACCGCGGTCGACTTCGGTATCACTCCAGCGACCAGCTTCACCGTCGTTTCGCCGACCACGATCACCGCAGACGACCCGGCCGGCGCCGGGGTCGTCAACGTCACGGTGACGACCTCTGGTGGGACGTCGGCAACCTCCTCCGCTGACCAGTTCACCTACACGGCAGCCCCGACGGTGACCAGCATCAACCCGACAGCCGGACCAGTGACTGGTGGAACCACGGTCACGATCACCGGCATCGACTTTACTGGCGCTACTGGGGTCGACTTCGGCACCACGCCGGCGACAAGTTTCACCGTAGTCTCGGACACCACGATCACCGCGGACGATCCAGCCGGCACCGGGGTAGTCAACGTCACGGTGACTACCCCTGGTGGGACATCGACCACCTCTCCCGCCGACCAGTTCACGTACACGGCAGGCCCGACAGTCACCAGCATCAACCCGACAGCCGGACCGGTGACCGGGGGAACCACCGTGACGATCACCGGCACAGATCTGACTGACGCTACTGCGGTCGATTTCGGCACCACCCCAGCGACCAGCTTCACAGTCGTCTCGTCGACCACGATCACCGCGGACGACCCGGCCGGCACCGGGGTAGTCAACGTCACGGTGACGACCCCTGTTGGGACGTCGGCCACCTCCGCCGCCGACCAGTTCACGTACACGGCCACGGCAGTCCCAACGGTGGCCAGCATCAGCCCGACAACGGGATCGGCGGCCGGGGGGACCTCGGTTACAATCACCGGCACCAACCTGCTCGGTGCCACCGCGGTTGACTTCGGAACGACCCCTGCGACGATTGTGAGCGACACGGCCACTCAGATCGTGGCCACCAGCCCAACGGGCACCGCCGGAACGGTGAATGTCACGGTCACAACCGCTGGCGGAACGTCGGCTACCTCGGCCGCCGACCAGTTCACCTACTCGGGTGCCAGTACGTTCCCGTCGATCATCGTGATTGGTCCCGGCTCAGGTGGTGGGTCAACGGTTGAAGTCCTCAACGCCCAAACCGGCGCTGTGATGCTGACCCTACAACCCTTCGGCGCCAATTACACCAGCTCGATCAGCGTGGCCCAGGGCGACTTGACTGGCAACGGAATCCCGGAAGTCGTCGTCGGGGCTGGGAACGGCGGCGGACCGATTGTGGAGGTATTCAACGCGCAAACCGGCGCCCTCATGAGCTCGTTCTTCGCATACTCCTCGACGTTCCGTGGCGGCGTCCAGGTTGCTGTTGGCGACGTCTATGGCAAAGGTTACGCCGACATTATTACGGGTGTTGGCGTCGGAGGCGGCCCGAACGTCAAGGTGTTCGACGGCAAGACCGATGCGACTGTCGCGTCCTTCTTCGCCTACAATTCGACGTTCCGCGGCGGAGTCCAGGTCGCTGCTGGAACGATCAACGGTCAAATGGACATTGTCACAGGAGTCGGAGTTGGCGGCGGGCCAAACGTTCGGGTGTTCAGTGGCGCGACCGATGTGATGCTCCACTCATTTTTCGCTTACAGCTCGTCCTTCCGTGGCGGTGTCAATGTCTCGGTTGGAAACGGCGATATCATTACCGGCCCCGGCCTCTCCGGCTCTCCGAACGTTGTGGTCTTCGACGGAACGACACTGAGTCAGAGTGCGGGTCCGAATACCCTGACCAGTTTCTTCGGCTACAGCCAGACTTCGCGTGGCGGCGTGAGTATCAGCACCAACGACATCAACAATCAGGGGTACGACGACATTGTTCTGGGCAGTCCCGCTGGACTGGCTCCGGAAGTGAAGGTTCTCGACGGAAAAACCTTCGACACCGTGGAGGATTTCTCCGTCTTCACGCCCAGCTTCTTGAATGGAGTGTTCGTCGGCTAATCGGTTCGCAACTGGCCAGCCTGCTCGAGTTCCGCCCCGCTCTGGACTTGGGGCGGGGCGGTCCACGTTTGCGTGAGCGTGGGAACACGGCAGTTCGGCGGCGACATGGCCCGCCTGGAGATGTTCCGGCTGCTGATCGGTGACAAGACGGCGATCGGAAAGGCCCGCCGTTCACGCGGCCTGCCGGCTCGCCCCCGCGACTGACTTTGAGCTGCGCCGGCGCCTCCAGCCTCACGGAGGTGGAGGGGTCGGTGGGCCTGCTCCTCATCCAGGCGATTCTGCTGGCGGAACTGTGCCTGGGTCTATTGCTCTCGCTGGACCAACACCGTGGGCTACTGACCGGTCCGGGGCGCCGGGCGGACATCGTCCGGTTGCGACTGGATGGGAGCATGCTGTCAATCAGGGTCGTCGAGAGCAAGTTGAGCATGAAGAGCGTGACTGCGGACCACTCGGTAGTCTAGAACTTGCGGGAGCAGTTGCGCACGACACGTGAGCATCTCAGGCACTTCACTGCGCAGCACCCGCTCGTCCCTCGCCCGGGCGATCGCCGACGAGATCCACCTCTCTGAGACCGACACCAGCGAGACAGACGAACTGACACGCTTCTTGGACCTCCACTCGCAAACCTAGGCGATCATACGCACCAGATTTTTCCTCTCGTGCTGCACCCGGAATTCCAGTCGCAACGTTGCTCGCGTCGGTCACATCGACCGATGCATGTTCAGCACGTGGAACCGATTCGACCCCCCGCTCATCTCGACGAGGGCTGCTCAGCGTCGTGTTGTGGTGATGCGTACTCGCTGCCGGGATTGTCCGGGGCATGGGGAAGCATTGACTGCGGATGACAGGTTTCGCCGGTTGGTGTCAGCCGACTGCGGATGAAACAGCTCACTCTTCCGTGGCCGCGGCGAGGACACTGCTGGCTGCGGTGTCGTTGTCAATGGTCCGCGTCATCAATCGCGTAACCTCCGAGGGCCAGCCGGGCACACCCTCCGCGACAACCCCGTGATCGGCAGCGAAGAGGACAACCCGCCGGGGGGTCGTCCGGGGTGCGAGCGACTGCTGGACGGCACAGAGTTGCGCAGTCAGTTCTTCCAGCCGTCCAAGACTGCCCGGGGGCTTCGCGCGGGAGGCGAGGAATCCGAGGATGGTGTCGCGGGTCATTCGGGAAATGTACGGAGGGCGCGGTGTGAGTCGAATGGCGAAGGCGTACGGTCCTGTCGGCGCTTCGGGAAGGGTCGGAATTGATGTCCGTTTGGTTCATTTTTTCCGACAACCGGCATCGCATGGGTGGGGCCGACGCGATAAATCTGGAATATTGGAGTGGTGATCGACCGATGAACGGTTTCGGCACTATAGTGCGTCGGACCGATGCATGCAATTGCGGTGTGAGGCTGTTACAATATGTGACGATTGCTGTTCGCGTAGTTCAGGAAGAGCGATCTTACGCCGAATGCCGAGTCCTGCAGTGGCCGATAGGAATCCAAGGATATATATGCAATCCTCAGAGAGCAGCGCAGGTCGAGGAGATCCATATTGGTACGAATGGTTCGTTGGCCTTGCCGAAGTAGTCAATCTACTTGATCCAGCTACCGATATCGTTCGTGTGGCCTTCCAATTGGCAGGAGTGAAAGGGTGGGACGATGTAGTTGTCCTGCTAAAGAGTGGCAAGCGCCGATGTTATCAGGTGAAACACACGCGGGCCGAGAATGACCTGACCTTCGGCGATCTGGTGGGAAAAATTGATGGCAAGGACTCTTTGATCCAAACTCTGTTCAATGCCTGGCGCGAGGCAGGGCTCAATGATGGCGGTACGAAGTGCATCCTCTACACAAACCGAGAATCTGGAAGACGTTGGTCAAGCACTAGCGAGGGGATACGCCGACCTCCCCTGTTCGATTTTTTTGTTTGGTTGAAAGAGAATCTGGCATCGGCCACATCACTTGCTGAACTGCAACCCCTGCCTGAATTCACAGGAGCTTGGGAAACTTGGTTAGGTGAACTGAATCCTGGTTCCAACACCGAGCAATATGAGTTCTTGCGTGCCTTTGAGATACGTGACACAGAGGCCGATTTAGACGGAGTTGTTGCACGGGTCCATGAAAAGCTCGCCATAGCGTTCGGGGTGTCGCGGGAACGCGTGAGCCCTCTAATGGATACCCTTCATCGCGCGTTGCGTAAATGGACGACCGGCCATCCGGGTGTGACCGTCGAAGAACTTTGTTCTGAACTGGCTCTACCAGCCGAGACCAAGGATCGAGCACCGGCACCACCACCTCCATCGCCTTTCTTTCCGACACGTGTGCCCATAGCGGAAGAATTGGAAAAAACCCTGAAAGCACCGACAACGGAACCCGTGGTTCTTCTCACCGCAGAGCCTGGTGCCGGCAAGACTAGTGTCATTAGTTGGATGACAAATCGACGTATTAACGTACCGTTTTCTGGTATTATCGATGCCCGGTTCTTCTGCTTCGAGCCGATTCGCCCCGAAAATCCGGTTGTTGCCCCGGACGCCTCACGGGTGCATCCGAATGACCTCTGGTTCAGCTTTTTGAGCCAGATCCGCGAAGGTCTACGCGGCCGCCTACATGAATTGAAGGTGCCACTTCGGAATAATCTGCTCACTTGGCAAGAAGCTCGCGAACACGTTATGAGACTGGCTGATTTGCTTGGGAAAGAACACGGCCAACGGTTTATCTTGGCGATAGACGGAATCGATCACGCAGCGCGAGCTGCTCAGACCAGTCCACAGCAAATAGCCGATTTTTTTGCCTCTCTCCCGAGCCCTGATGAACTTGCCTCAAAATACATTCGCCTGTTTATCGCGGGCCAGCCGCCAGAACATTATGAGCAGTATCCAGCTTGGCTACGTCTGCATCATGCTCAGGTTCGGCGCATCCACCTTCCTCTACTTTCAACCGAGGACGTCGAAGCACTTTATTCAACAGCGCAGGTGCAATTCCCGACCGAGCAGAGTGAGGCAGCCATTCGAGTCATCGAAGACAATGCCAAGGGAAACACACTCGCAACCGTCTTTGCCGTTAACGAGGCGCAGCGGGCGGCCACAGTAGAGGAGTTGGCGGCACGTTTGCAAGACCGCCGACTCGCTGACGGCCTGCTTACGTATTATTCGTCTATTTGGACCCACATGCTGGAGTCTGTCGGTGATAGCGCGGGTGTGGAACCTTGCCTTGCCGGCGCAATAACTATGGCACGACGGGGCGTCCAACCCGAGCTTTTTTCAACTGCCTTTGCCGATTGGAAAAAGCCAACTCCGTGGTGGCGGGCGATTCTCGATTCTCTTGGCCCGCTGCTTTCAGAAGGAAGCGACGGTTACCGCGTTCGCCATAATGACGTTCGCGTCTTTCTGTCAGCGCAATTTGCCAGTTTTTCAAACCTCCAACGCCAACGGGTCGCGAGTCAACTCGCCGACTATTTCATCTCGCCAGATAGTGACCGGGTCGCGTCGCATTTGCAACTCTTCGATCTGCTAAATCTCGCAGGCCGGCCCAAAGAACAAGCCGATCATTTCAGTGTAGACTGGATATTCGAAGCGGCGGCGCTTGGTGTCGAAACGGATCAACTCATGCTCGAATGCAAGGCAGCGATTCAGGCTCTGGCACGACGGAAGAAATGGCCGCTCGTCGTCTCGGTGGCGTGCGCCGCTCAGACCTTGGAACGCATGGTCAACTTTCGGGAGCACTCCGTGATCGCAGAAGAAACCGTTCTTTCAGGATTGCCGCCCTTCCTTCCTTCCGAGATTTCGGTCCAGCCCCTACAGCGGTGGAAAACGACCGACTTCTCCAGTCTTATTTTCGACGTAAATCGACTCCTGCACGGAGGCGAACCTGCGAGAGCGTTGGGGCTCATGCAACGGTGGTTAAACGGACTGAATCTCTCTGAACTTGTTGACGTTTTCCCGGATACCATCGAGCATTTCGGCTCACCTCGTGACGGAATCAAACCCGCCGACGAAAGCCGGATAGCCCCATTCAAGGATCTCGGAACTTTGTGCGGCACGTTAGGGTGGGCGATTCCGCCTGGGAATCCGACGTCGAAAATCCAGCGCAGTGCAGTGTTCGCGTTTGAAGAAGGCTTCGTCAACTCTATTGACCTACTGACGCAGGTCAATAGTCTTGCAAATCTATTGGATCCATATCAACCGTACTATCTAGCGAGTTGGGAGAATTTGCTCCGTCGTCTTGCGGATACAGGCCGGTGGGATATTGTTCGCGAAACGTTAGCATATTTAAGCGAAGACAGGCAGAAATTGACAACAACGGGCCAGGCTGAGGCAACATGGTTTGCGCTCCGATCGGGAGCAGTGGATGACGACCCAGCATGGCTCACGCCGCTTGAATTAGACGGTTTTGGTCTTTCGGGGTCCGAACAATCTAACTTCGGACTTGAAGGAATGAATCGTCTTGCCCGTGCATTTGTTGCCATTGCTCGGGCCATTGGCTGGACCAGGTTTGGCCTGGACCCCGGAGACATCGGAACGCTCGTATACGACGCATACGAGCCGTCACTCAGATTGGCAGAGCACCGCCCAGTCGGCGTACTTGTTTTCCGTGCTGCAGCGATGCTGGGGCGAATCGCGTTCGCCTCTTCTACTGATGGCCATTCGGCGGCTTGTGGATTCGTGGCTGCGTCGGAGATGGGGGCCGTACTGTCGACCCTCTGGTCTGATCGCGTACTTAAGGATATGTACTTTGACCGAATCGCCACAGATCTCGCTGAGGAACTTGCAGATGCCAGCTGCCGAATGGGCGGAGCGCACGTCGTGGCCGCAATCAACGCTGCTCAACCGTATGCAGAAGAATTCCCTGCTGATTTTAGAAAAACCGGAATCTGGTCTGTCATCCAATATTCTGGCAACACACGCATTTTACATAGATGGGTTCAGCATTGGCTTGCAGCCGATGGGAACGTATGGCGACTTTCACGTGATGAAGTATACACCATCACTGAAGCGTTCACCTCACTGGCCGAGAGTATCGGCGAGGCGGATCTCATTCGCCTGGCTCACGAACGGCAAAAGTGGATGTTGATTGGCTACCAAGGCCACAAGGAGTATGGCTTCCAATATGTGCTGGACTGGTTTCGCAATGCCGCGAGCCAGTCGCCACAAATCTGGAAAGATGCCGGGTGGAAACTCTGGAACGCATGTCTCGCTTGCGAGGAACAAGGCGGCGACAACCGGTTGAGATCGGAAATCCTGGATGCGATTAGCGGTGCTGCAATCCGGTGTGGTGCTTCGGACTGGTGGCGATTACTGGCCACATCGCTCCAGAATGTATCCGATCCCTCTTGGCACTTGGGGACTTTCTACCGGCTTGTTGACGGAGCCGAACTCGCGATCAGGGAGGGATTGCTGCTGCCCACCAACGAGATGTTGAATCTATGGGGGCTTTCTGTCTCCTTCAGTTTTTGGACTGAGAAAGGAGATAATGCCTCGCTCATGGCGCTCTGTAAGTCTATGCTTGAGTCGATACCTATTCCCACACGTGATCAGATCAGAAGACGGATGCTGCAGATGACTCCGCGTGCGTTTTGCGAACAACCCACAAGAAAAATCGAAACTGGAGACAACCAATTCACACCCCAAACCGCAGAACTGCCTGGGTTGGAAGTGACCCTGGCAAAAATCGATCGCGGCGAACAGGTTTCGTTGGCTGCGGCTGCGGCAGCAATTCGGGAGATTCGGGATAAGCAACCAACCTGCGAAGAATTCATTTCGCGCATTCTTCCGGCTATTGGGTCAGGTAAGGACTATGTGGTCGCGTGGTACTTTGTGGAATCCTCTACGGATGACAGCCTGCGATCCATTGCTTGTAATGTTAATGATGAACAAATGTGGTTGCTTGTCGAGACAATTGGTCGCGAACTCGATAACAAATCAAATTCGCTATCTGTGTATTCTAATCTATTACAGCTTGCCGTTGCAAGAGCTGGTGATCGCGGATTGGAAGATTTGTTACCAGGTCTCGAAATCCAGATCGGAATGCACATGTCATGGGCATTCGGCGCCGGTCCTTGTAAGCGGGCCGTTTCGGTGTTGCCAGAGTCGGACCTAGGATTGACCTGGCAAGAAGTTGCCTTGCGTCTCCTGGCAGTGCTCTTTGAGTCATACAGCGCTGAGGTGATCGCTGCTGCTCTTGAAGGACTTCACACGCTCGTCGCTATCGACGAAACCATCATACCTCGACTCTTCACTACCTTGAAATCTCAATGGGCACGGCGGTGGTTGCTGAGTGCGGCAGAATCATGGGCTGCGCTGCATCCCCAATCACTGTGGGCCATACGTGCTGAACTTGAGTACGAGATGAATAGTGGCGACCTTGGAAGCCGCCTCCAATCATGGATCGTACTGTGCAGGCTCTCCGACATCCTTAAGATTCCACGGCCTGCTTTTCCGATCTCTGCAAACACCTTAAATTATAATTTGATGATTGCACATAATCAACCGCGAATTATGCACTCTCCACCGATGTTGCAAGGGCGTTCGCAGTTAGTAGATCGGCATGCTGGGGCTGCCAGCAAGCTTCGTAGATTAGCCAATTGTGGATTCGATTTTTCTTCCATTGAACCGCGCATTGCAGCTGCTCTGAATGCGAGAGCGGATTATCGATCCGATGCTTTTCGGCGCAATTCTGCTCAGCGACGTGGCACAATGATGTGTATGTCATTGGACGAAGAAATGATTGTCGGTCAAGAGATTTGGTCTGAGATCAACATGGAGTGGTGTAGTCAAGCTGTCCTGGTTTACATGGCCCAGGCATTTTTGAATAATGAGGATGCATGGATTCAATGTTGCCCGCCACAACCTGCACCTGACGCGACTGGATGGCCAGATATTCCAGAGTATGGCCCCGAACGAAAGGATCATCACGTCATCAATACTGAGATGCACACCCTTGCCATGCGGGAGGGAATTCCAGATGGGTGGCAAACGATTTCCGCGTTTGCTACCAATTTCACCTGGCGCGAGGACTACGAGTTGCGACTCTGGTATGAACAGATGCCTCGATCACTCCTAATTCGTCCAGCAACCCTTCCGACCTGCCCTAGCGGCCGAACATTTCTTTGGTGGCTTGGTGATTACTACGAGCCAGAAACGGATGGATTATTTGTTTCTGGCTTTTTCGCAGGCGGAATGTGTCGCCTGCACCACTGTAACGTCGAAATCATGCCGCCGAAGTTTTGGATGGATTCAATGAACTGGGCGCCACAGAGTACCGATCCGTTCACCTGGTATGATCAAGGAGAACCTGTCGCAATTTACGAACGGCTTCATGGTGTTTTGCGTGATAATCCACACGACCCGAAAAACAGGCAACCAGTGTTACACCGCTGGTTGGTGACGCACGACGCATTCGAACGGCTGGAGCGATTATTTGGCACTTTCCGACTACGCGAGCATTTCCAGATGTTTCCATTCAAATCATAACCCGACCACAGTGCTAGCAATCAGTAATCTGCGAATTCCGAATTGGCGA
The DNA here is from genome assembly GCA_003136315.1 of Gemmataceae bacterium. Classification (GTDB taxonomy): domain Bacteria; phylum Planctomycetota; class Planctomycetia; order Gemmatales; family Gemmataceae; genus Urbifossiella. The sequence continues at coordinate 9,696 of PLDW01000509.1, forward strand.
GGCTCACCCGGAATTTGGAAGTCGTGTTACATGGTTGGTGAACTCGACCGATGGATGCATGACCAGCACCTGGAACCGATTCGCTCCCCTCTCATCTCGACAAGGGCTGCTCATCGTCGTGTCCTGGGGGTTGCGTACGCGGTGCCGGGATTGTCTAGCGCCTCAGGAAGCATAGACTGCGGGTGACAGGTTTCGCCGGTCGGTGTGTTGCCGACCGCGAATGAAAAGGGAAGTCGGTGTCAATCCGACGTGGGCCCGCCGCTGTGATCGGCCAGATCGGGGACGTGCAAACCACTGTGGGGGTCAACCCCGCGGGAAGGTTGTCTCGGATCTTTACGAGCCGTAAGCCAGAAGACCTGCCTGTCGCGTCCTTCGATCTGATGCCTCGGGAGCAGGCAGACAGTCGGTCAGGCGTTTCTCCGTGTACCCGCCAGGGGGGTATGCCCTCACCTGTCCTACCGCCACACTCCCACGTTCCGAGTCACCTCCCATGAGGTGGCACGGGTTCTGTTCGGGAGTTTCAACGCATGCCCATCGTCGAAGGCGACCTGCCGGTCGCTATCGATCACTGGCAGCACTCACGGTGCAAGTGGTTCGCCAATCTCTGCCGCTGATCGAGGGTGTGACGTGAACACCGCTCGTGTGCTCATGGTTCAGGGCACCAGTTCGTCGGTGGGGAAAAGCCTCATCACGGCGGGGTTGTGCCGCGTGTTCGCCCGGCGGGGACGACGGGTCGCGCCGTTCAAGGCCCAGAACATGTCCAACAACGCGGCGGTGTGTCTGGACGGGGCGGAGATCGGTCGGGCTCAGGCCCTGCAAGCGATGGCCGCCGGAGTGGAACCCACCTCGGACATGAACCCCATCCTGCTCAAGCCCGAATCGGACTCCCGCAGTCAGGTGATCGTTAATGGTCGTGTCTGGCAAACGCTGCCAGCTCTCAGTTATCAGCAGCGAAAACAATTCCTCTGGTCGCACGTGACGGCAGCACTCGACCGCCTCCGGGCGGCTTACGATGTGGTGATTGTCGAAGGCGCGGGGAGTCCGGTGGAGTTGAACTTATCGGCCGGCGACATCGTCAACATGGCCGTTGCCCGCTACGCCCGCGCCCCTGTACTGCTGGTCGGCGACATCGATCGTGGCGGCGTCTTCGCCCAGTTACTCGGTACGCTCGAGCTGTTCACAGCCGAGGAGCGACGATTGGTTCGCGGGTTGATTGTGAACAAATTCCGCGGCGACCCGACCCTCTTTGAAGACGGAGTCCGAATCCTCGAACAACGCGGGGGCGTCCCGGTGCTGGGGGTGCTCCCCTTCCTGGGAAATCTCGATTTGCCAGACGAAGATGCCGTGGCGATCGAATCCGCGAGCCACATGTCTGCGCCAGGGGCGATCGAGATTGCAGTGATTCGACTTCCGCGAGTGGCCAACTTCGACGATTTCGACCCGCTCCAATCCGAACCGGGTGTCCGGCTGCGGTATGTCGATTCCCCCTCACACCTGGGTCATCCGCACGCGGTAATCCTTCCCGGCACGAAAAGCACAATGGCCGACCTCGCCTGGTTGCGGGAGAGGGGACTGGCCGATGCGATCGTCCTCCTGGCCGCTCAGGGGACGGCGGTGGTTGGGATCTGTGGCGGCTACCAGATGCTCGGCCAGAGCATTCACGATCCGAAGGGGATCGAATCGAGTCTCGCTGTGTTGCCTGGGCTGGGTTTACTCGATGTCAGAACCAACTTTGCAGACGTGAAAGCGACTCATCAGGTTCAGGCATCGATTCAAGGTGGTCCGAGCTGGATGCAGACCATTAACGGTCCGCTCACTGGCTACGAAATCCATATGGGCGAAACGGGGAGCGACAGACCGTGGCTGCAAATCACGCAGCGTGGCCCGACACCCGTGAGCGTGGCCGACGGGGCGGCCAATGCAACCGGTCGCGTTTGGGGGTGTTACCTGCACGGTCTGTTCGCCAATGATGCCTTCCGCCGTGTGTGGCTGAAAGCCCTTCGTCCGGGCTTTGAACCCGTTGCCCCCCCCGCAACGGCCCGTGTTCAGGCCGGTCTTGATCGACTCGCAGATGCGATCGAAGCCGTCATCCCGTTTGCGACGCTCACCGCCATCCTCGAACAGGGCGTGGATTCATGAGGGATGACCTCGACGAACAGCCACGCCTGAAGATGATCCGCCGCAAGGAGGCTCATGACCGGAAACTGGCTGCCGCGACCCAGGAAAAAGGGCTGATCGTCGTCACGACCGGGGCAGGCAAAGGGAAGACCACCGCAGCGCTCGGGCTCTTATTCCGCGCTCTGGGTCACGGGATGAAAGTGGGTGTGGTCCAGTTCACGAAAGGGGCCATCGCAACCGGCGAGGCAGCCCTGGCGAAGAGGCTTGCCCCGCAACTGGAATGGCACACCCTCGGCGAAGGCTTCACCTGGGAGACCCAGGATCGCAGCCGAGACGTCGCCAACGCCCGTCAGACGTGGGAAACCGCTGCCCGTCTGTTGCATTACCCGTCATTCGACCTGGTTGTGCTGGACGAGCTGAACATCGCCCTGCGTTATGACTACCTGTCGCTAGAGGAGGTTCTGGCCGAATTACGAACCAAGCGTGAGATGCTTCACGTCGTCATCACCGGGCGGAACGCCAAGGCCGAGCAGATCAACCTGGCCGATCTGGTGACGGAGATGACACTCATCAAACACCCATTCCGAAGTGGGATGAAGCCCCAGCATGGCATGGAGTATTGATTCATTGATATTATAATTATTATTTAATCAAGAACAGTCCTGCAGGCGCGAAACCCCAACGAGTTGGTTGGGTTCGACGGGCTCAGGCTGCTGCGGTTCGCACTCCGCGAATACGCAGGCATGTCATAGAACGATCCACCCCGAAAGATGCGTTGTCTTTGATTGTTAATGATTTTGAAATCCAGATTATCCACATCGTCCTGTTGGTCTATCACGTACAACTCCGCGGGATCATCGACCCACTCCGCAGCGTTCCCCAGGGCGTCGAATAACCCCAATTCATTCGGACGCAATTGACCCACCGGCCACGCGTGGTCGTCACTATTCTTCATAATCCACCCGTACCGTGGTAGCAACTCTGCCGTCCGTCCGAAGTAGCGGGATGTCACTGACCCGGCCCGGCAGGCAAACTCCCACTCCGCCTCGGTCGGCAGACGGTAGCCCCTGAGTTTCAGACGATGAGGCTTGATCTGCATCCCCTCCCCGTACGCACCCTTGTCGTCTGGCAGGTAGCACCACTCGTTCCGTGGTATCCCCTCTTGCTTGCTCAACCAGTTGCAGTACGCCGCCGCATCGTACCAACTCAGCCTCACCGCCGGTCCATTCCGGTCGGGGCTATACCTTGCCAACCCCCCTCGAAACTGCGGTAGAAAGCGTCGGAATTGTTCGATGGTCACTTCTTTTGTCGCAATCGCGAATGATCGCTCAATCCGCTTCGGGTGGGCCGGTTCGTTGACTGCGATACGGCCTGGCTCTGTCTCCGGTGAGCCGAGCGTGAACTTCACCGGGCCACGCACGATCGCATAGGTCTGACCCTCTCCATTGACGTACCAGTCCCGATCCGGTCGGCCAGGAGCCGGCATAAGCGGGCGGGCTGCCGCACCCGCCAACCACGGCAGACCCCGAGCCAAGACCCCTGCCCGGGCATGCGCGGTCAGTGCCGCATCAATAGACTCCAACGTCTTCGCCTTCCCCCAACACTGCCGCAACAACCAGTCAATCGCGCCATGCAAACCCGGGTCCGGGTGCTCCTGGTAGAGCCTCAGCAACTTCATCGTCAACGTGTCGCGCTCACCCGCCCACCTGTCCGTCAGCGGGAAGTCCCCCAACGCGATTAACAACCCCCGCCTGGCTGACACCAGCGGCTCGTCACGGAACCGATGGATCAGTACCACCGGGTCCACACTGATCGCTGCCAATCGCTTCAGGAAATAACTCCGGGTCGATGGGTCGCCGTCCGCGGGGAACCGGAAGAGTGGCCATACCGCCTCGAACTCACCCAGTGCCAGCAGTACCGCCGCTGCATTCGCCTGACGTTTGGCCAGGGCGTCAAAGACCGGGTCTGGGTCCATCTTCACGGCCACCGCCGTTGAAACCCCGACCGCGGCTGCAACAGCCGGACCCACCACCCCACCCGGGATCGCCGATTTCCGGAGTTCGGCTTGCAATATCGGTACGACCGCTGCCCGATTCGCGCTGAGTGACCGTTCGAATAGCCGTTGGTGGTGGGCGTCCACGGTCATCATCAGCTCGGACAACTCCACTGGCCGGTCGGTCGTGTACTGGGCGAGCAGGCTCGCCGTCAGGTCAAGACTCGACACCTCTGCTGCCAGGCCCACTTCGCTCAGCTTGCCAGATTTGATGCGTGTCTGCGATTCCGCATACCTCTTGACAAGGGTCGGCACGAGTCCACTCTGGACCGGCCTGAGGGCCTCCGACCACACGCCAAACTCAATTGGGCTCGCCCGCACCACCGCCTCCACCACCCCCCCGACAACCTCCCCCCATCGCTGATCGTCGGGGGCCAACCCGGCGAGGATACACGCCGCCCGCAGCCGTCTCCCTGGCTCCGCGTGCATGTCCGTTAGCACTCCCCACAACCCTGGCGCAACGGCGGCGGCCTGGGGTTTGAGCAACACACGAATCGGGAGCAACTCCTCCGGTCGGCAGGTCGGTAGATACGCGGCCAGTTCGCCCAGCCGCTCTGGTTCCTCCGCCAGCAGGGCCAGTCTGGCGCGCAGACCCTGCTTTGTACTCACCGGCTGGCCCGCAAGTGCATGGAGCTGCGTCCTGGTCAGGTCGCGGAACTCCGCCAGATCCTCGATCAGCCGGGGGACCCCGGCCGTGTCAGCCGATGTCAGCGCTTCGACCAGGGATGTGGCCCGGGTCTCCCGCTCTTTCCGCCTCACCTCTTCGGTGAGCCGCTTCTCCGCAGCGATCCGGTCGTCTGCCCGTCTCGACTCGGACTCCAGCTGGTCGGCCACCCGCTGCTTCTGGACCTCGTTTGCTGCCACCACCAGCCCGAGTGTCAGAAGCAATCCCGCCGCGATCCCGACGGCCCGCCGGGGGTGCCGTTTCGTCCACTTCCAAACCCGCTCCAGGCTGCCCACGGGGCGGGCCATGATGGGCTTGCCGTCGAAGAATGCTCGTAGGTCGACCGCCAGAGCGTCGGCCGTCGGGTAACGCTTCCGTGGCTCCTTCTCCAGACACTTCAGACAGATCGTCTCCAGATCCTTCGGGATCGTCGGATCGATCGCCCGAAGTCGGTCCGCCTCCTGCGTCAGAACCTGCTCAAGTGTCGCGTCTGTCGTCTCTCCCCGGAACGGCGGGCGACCCGTCAGCAGGTCGTACAGGATCGCGCCCAGCGCCCAGATGTCGGATGACGTGCCGACATCCCGAGTTCGTCCGGCCGCCTGCTCCGGGCTCATGTAGCTCGGGGTCCCCATTACTGCGCCGCTCACAGTCATGTCGGACCGACCGATCTTGGCCAGGCCGAAGTCGGCGACTTTCGGCTCCCCGGCATCGGTCAGCAGAACATTCGCCGGCTTCAGATCCCGGTGGACGATCCCCTTGGCGTGCGCTGCAGCCATCCCATCCGCCAGCCTGGCCACCATCCCCACAGCATCGGCCGGTGAGAACCGCCCCTCCCGTCGGAGCTTCTGCGCCAGTGTCCCCCCGCCGACAAACTCCATCGCGAAGAACGGGAGATCGTCGTGTGTCCCGAACTCGTACACCCCAACGATGTGCGGGTGATCCATCGCCGCGAACGCCTCTGCCTCGATCAGGAACCGGACACGGGCGGTCGGATCCTGGTACACCCCACCCAGAATCATTTTGATCGCCGCCGGTCGGTTGAGCCGCAGATGACGGCCCTTGTAGACAACCCCCATTGCCCCCCGTCCGAGTTCACACTCGATCTCGTACCCAGGGACCGTCGGCCGATTCGTCGGCCGGATCTTGACAGTCGAACGCGCGGCCCGCTGCACGACCTCCGCCGGAGACTGGATGACAGTCCCGGTCGGCGTCGGCTTGCCAGGCTTGTCTGGTCGAGTGCCGGCTTCCCCCTCTATGCGAGTGATTTCCTGCGCGCGGTGCTGATCGTCAGGGTGAGCATCGTTGACCGTCAAGGTCGGGGTGTCTGTCGGCCCTGGGGAATCGGAGGTCGAGACAGGATCACCCGGGCTACCCTGGTGAGTGGTGAGATCCTGCTCGGACCGAGGAAGATCCCGGGGCAGCGGATCAGACTCGGAGCGGTGAGCAGTTCGGTTAGGGTCGTCGGTCGACATCGGGCGATCCCGGTTCGGAATGAGGGAGACAGTGCCGATGATATCCCTCTACCGGGATCGGGTCTACGGAGTAACGAAATCCGCTTCAAAGTTGAGCCCAACCGCAAAGCACATCTCCCCTCGCGGACTCCCTGAATCGAGTTCAGTCTTTGGTGATCACGAGCCCCGATGACCCGAACGCCACGCGATTCAATGAATTTGAGGAGGAGCACCTGGATGACACTGTGAGTCGGATAGACGGTCAGATCACCGCCACGACTGGCGTCGTTACTGGTGTATAACCAAATTTGCCAAATCGTTACTAGATAATATATGTACTACAGAGCACCTCAAGACGAATCGGCCAGAACAATGGCTGTGCAATTTTAGAAGACTCCACGGTGTCAGGCCGAGCGGCTGACCATCGTCATCTCAGCCTCCCCTCAAGAAAAGGCCATACACGAGCTACCCGAGAGATGGCCAATGACGTAACATAAATGGGAGTACAGTGTTCAGAATCAGAAGCGTCAAATAATAATAAGTACGTAATTATTTCATGATCAATATAATCGAGGCTTCGTCCGGCCTTCTGCGGCGACTGATTCCTCCGCTTAGTTCTACTGTAGTCGATCGGG
>PLDW01000356.1 GCA_003136315.1 Gemmataceae bacterium
ACGCCTTCACGGGCGGACTAGCCACCCGTGGCACCCAAGCCCACTGGGAGATTTTCTCTCACCAACTGCCTGAGCCGGGAGATTAGCCCAGCCGATACCGCGGGTGGGCAGTCAAGTAGGCTCGGACACGGTCTGCCCGGGTGATCGCTTCGGCCAGGAACCGGACTGCCTGCACCAGGCGGTCATCAGGCTCCGCGCAACTGAAGCGAAGGAAGCCTCGTCCCGCCTCGCCGAAACACTCCCCGCCAAGACACGCCACCCCAAGGCGGTCGTCTGCCCCTTCCAGGAGATACATCGCCAGCCCGTGCGAAGTGATCCCGAGGCGGCGACAAATCGGTTCCACGTTGGGGAACACGTAAAATGTTCCGGCGGGCAAAAGCACGGTCACTCCATCCACGGTCCTCAACTCAGCAACCAGTAACTCCACTTTGGCCCGAAACTTTCGCATCACCCCATCCCGCTCGGAAGGGTCGTCCTCCATTGCTGCCTTCCCGGCGAGTTGAACGAACGGAGGTGCGCACGAGAGGGTTGTGTTAATCATCTTGCCGATCAACTCTGCGAACGGGGGCGAGGTGACAGCAAAGCCGCACCGCCACCCGCTCATACTGTAACTTTTGGAGAAGGTGTACGCTGCAACGCACTGCTCCATCATCCCCGGCTCGGCGAGCAGACTGTGATGGCGGTCACCCCAGACCATGTGGCAGTAAGGCTCATCGCTGAAAACCGCGACTTTCGTACCCCGCACAAGATTGGCGATCGCGGCCAGATCCGCTTTCGTTGCAACCCCGCCTGTCGGGTTATGGGGGGAATTCAGGAAAATGGCTTTCGCCAGGGGTTCCTTGATGAATGCCTCAATCGCATCCAGATCGGGTCGAAAGGCATTCTCCTGTCGAAGCGGCACATAGACAGGCTTTGCACCCCGACGGGCAATGTTCGGCTCATACGTCGGGAAGGCCGGCTGGAAAACCAGAACGTGATCGCCGGGGTCAAGGAACAACTCGCAGAAGAACTGCTCGAACGGCTTCGCACCCGCAGCAACCACGACGTTCACTGCGGTTGCAGGGATCGCGAATTCGGCCCGGACCAAATTGGCTGCGCTTTCCCGAAACTCCGGCAACCCCATCGACGGGCAGTAACGGGTCTGACCTGCCTCAATCGCCGCTTTCCCGGCCTTGATGGCGGCTGTAGCGCTCGGGTAGGGGCTATCGCCGATCTGAAGCTCGATCACATCTTTACCAGTTGACTTCAACCGCCGGGCGACTGCGAGCACGTCGAAAGCCGTTTCGCCGGTGAGACTCCGTGCGAATGTCGAGACGGAGAGAGCGCCACTCATGAAAGAATCCAGGGGTCAGGGCTCTGAGGCATTGAGAGAGAGAATAAGGGGAACGACCCTGCATCGGACAGGGTCGTTGGGAAGCTCCTCTTCAGTTTCCACCGGTGGAGAGGGTGGGGGGTTATTGCTTCGCTGCGATCGCTCGTTGGAGCGGGGTGATGATATTCGGAATGACGTAGCTATTCACCAACTCGTCGAGCACGCGGCGTTGATTCTGGTAGGAGTCGACAAATGTCTTGAACGGCTGCTTCCCCCAGAACTGCCGGATCGTGAAATAGACACTGATTGGCGACTCCGGAAACTGTCCTGTCCGCACCTGGTACGCATTTGTTCGAGTCTCGACACTGAGCCGGCATTGAAGCTGGCAGATATCGTCCAGGGCCATCATGAGGGTTGGCTGGTAGTGAAGAACCCGGCCCCCTGGGATCTGCGAGAGTCCTTCCAGGGGTGTTCCCGTCGCGAGTGCCTCGGCCACCACCTCGTCATGATTCCCCTGGTAGAGGAAATCGAAGTAGTAGAGCACATCAAGTGATTCCGTCTGAACGGAGTGCAAGTCGAGGTGGTACGGTGCCATCTCCAGAATCCGCTCGTTGTGCCCATCTGCATCTTCAATGGCAGGTGGGTTGACGAAACCCGCACAAAGTCGCTTGCCGTCCAGTGAACACCAGCGGTAGCTACCGGCCTCGCGATCTTCCTCCAGCATGAATTCTCCATCGGACCTTTTCTCAAACTCGGTCATTTTCGGGAACGCCTTCTGCACTGCCTCGAAGAAGTGCAGCACCGTCTCCCGCCCGGATGGCATATCGAGTTTGCTGTGAAGGTAGGTGGAGACACCGAAGTCGTCGCACAAGGAAGCGTAGGAATTCATCGACGGATCCTCGCGTCGGGTAGTGGTGCCAATTCCCTATCGACAGGCCGCAACGGTACTCCCGTGAGCACTGCCGTGAGCACTGCGGGTCGGCTGTCGTACATGTCCTATTGTTCGTTCCCAGCCGCCAGGATGCAAGCCCGGGGAAAGTCTCACAGGGTTTGCATCCCAACTGGCAACAAGTTTCGGACAGGTTGGGACAATTTACCCGTTTTACCGGGCTTGGAGAGGGCTGGGCAGGTGGGATGTGAAAAGGAGACGAAAAACGATGGCCCACGGATTCCTCCGTGGGCAGGTGTTATGAAAGAACGATCATCCTAGCGAATTGAGTCACTCGACGTCACGCGGCAAGACGGACCTTCGTTGGAGTTGGCACTTTCAGGTTGGCTTTGTGGTTCCAGCGCCCAGCATCGGGAGCGCCGCTCCACTGTTGGAGCTGGATTGCAGTGACGTGCTCGCGTTCCTCGTCGTCGAGCAGTTCCGCGAAGGCCTCCAGGTACTCCTGGCGAACCTGGGTAGACGACCGGCCGACGAAGATCAGGGCATCGCCCCGGTCGTCGAAGACCGCCACCGCCCGCCAACCCTGTGCCTTCGATTCCGTCTGGATGAGCATCGGAGTGACCCTCCCTGGCCACGGGTGAACTGATACCACCGGTTGGACGACACGGATAGGGTGCCCGAGACAGGATAAATAGTCAAGCAAAAAATCGGCACAATCGGCAAAATTGACTCAAGTTACCGAGCACGATACACGATACGTCCCCGGGTCAGGTCGTAGGGGGAAATCTCCACCTTGACCCGATCACCCGGGATGATCCGGATGAAATTCTTGCGCATCTTCCCCGCGACATGGGCGACAACTTCGCCGCCGATATCGAGTTCCACCCGGAACTGGGTGTTGGCCAGCGCCTCCTTCACGCGGCCTTCAACCTCGATCGCTTCTTCCTTCGCCATACTTACTGACACCTCCGATTCTGGAAATCGTAAGCGAAATCATGGATGGGTTGGGCCGTGCTCCGAACATGAAAGTCACTCGGTGAATGTCTCTGTTGCCAGATGAGTCGATCAATTGCGGTCGGCGTGACCGCCGTGGTAAGTGAGCCAGCCGGAACTGACCGGCTACGCTTGTCGGTGCCACGGGCGGCTAGTCCACCCGTGAAGGCGTCANNCCGCCCGTGAAGGCGTCGCACGGGCGGACTAGCCGCCCGTGGCAGCCGATCCCCTGGTCAATTTTCATCCACCAACTGCCTAACCTGACCCACCACCTTCGCCGCATATGGAGTTGAACCCTCCGTGAACACGGCCAGTCCCCATGCTGACACGGGTAAGGTGTTTGCAATATAAACGGCGGATCGAATGCCACAAGAGTTTTCCGCAAGATCAGTGCGGAATCGCAATGTGAAGGGGGCCGGCTCAGTCGACCAAAGGTGAAAATTTCAGACAGGAATGGAGCCGAAGTGACAATCGGGATGGGCAGATAACCGGATGGGGCGGCAATTCTTGGCCCAGGGCTGCCGCCCTGGGCCCTCCACTAGACCACGTTCCGAGACCCGATCAGTCCACCACAGCGAGGAGGTCGTCTTCGGTCATGATGAGGTATTCCTGTCCGTCGTGCGTCACCTCGTTGCCGGCGTAGGAGGTGAACAGAACCCGGTCGCCCACCTTGACCTGGAACGTGGCACGCTTCCCGTCTTCCAGGAGCTTCCCTTCACCAAGAGAGACGACTTTTCCCTGCTTGGGCTTTTCCTTGGCACTATCCGGGAGGATGATGCCCCCGGCGGTCTTCGTATCGGCCTCGAGACGCTCAATCACGATCTTGTCATTCAGTGGGACGATCTTCATGCGGGAATCCTCCTGGTTCAAACTCTGCCAACGTCACCGGGTGGGATCTGGGGTCCTGTCCCGGTGGAGTCTGGCGCGGTGGGTTGCGTTGGGGCTGGGGATGAACCTGGTTTAGCGGTCTTGCCGTAAACCTGGGCCAGAGCCCGTGCCAGGGTGTGCAGTACGATGTTTTTGTTGACCGGCTTGGGAATCACGCTGTATACCTGTGCCAAAAACGCCTGGCGCATCAGCTCCGTCGTCGCGTCAGCCGTCATCAGCACTGCGGGCAGCACTCGTCTGATCGTATGCCGCAACAGGTTGAGCGCTTCGAGCCCGGTCATTCGCGGCATATGCATGTCGAACAGAACGAGGTGAATGAGTTCCACCTGGACAATCTCGACAGCAGCGCTGCCATCCTCAGCCAGGACTGTGTGGAACCCCTGGTTGCGAAGGACTTCGCCTAATGCCTCACGGGTTCCGCGGTCGTCGTCGGCGACCAGAATCGAAAACCGTGGCACGTGTTCGGTGATATCGGCCCCACTGGGGCGTGTTTCGGTGACCATACCGCTCACCTCCCCGGGCCCTTCTGGATACGTACCGTTGGCTGTACCCGGCACGGGTCCGAAGTTCCTCGCGGAAGGAACATTGGGTTTCTCGTTAGCAACCTTGATGCCGAACCACAGACCCTCAGCGGGTCCGGTTCTAAAGTATAGATTGTGCGACAGATGCGTTCGGTTCTGCAAGCCCATTTTTTCCCGCAGCCTTGACCGCGATGCGTCTGTGAACTGCCACAACGTCACCAGATGCCTGTCACTTCGGCAGCGGCCCACACGTTTGCTCGCCGACGAAATGAGCTATCGCGGGAACGCTGGAATGTGGTGTGGGATCGTCGGAGAAATTGGGAATCAGGGCTTTTTCCCTAACCGAGCGACATCGAAGTCCGCGTCGATGAGCCCCGCGGGCAAGCGAACCTGCGTCAAACAGTAGTACTCGACTTCTCGCGGCTGGCGAGGAGTGTTCTCGTACAGGATCGCAAGGACGGGGAGTCCGTATGCCGGGGATTTTGGACCCGCACAAAAGAACCAGTGCCTGACCCCGCCACGAGGTAACAGGGGGTCGTCTCCAGGTCGGAGTGTCTGCTCGACAGATTCCAACGGCATGTCGTCAAATTCTTGCCTGGTGACCCGGCCGACATACCGCAGAGTTTCCGGAGGGCGGGTTCCGGCGTCGATGGCTGCCACATGCCGGGCGAAGGCATTGATCGATGTTCCGCATCCGGCCTGCCGGATGCTGTGACGACTTTTCCCCGTGACCAAAGAGCTGTCCGGTGAAATCGGAGGGGGACGACTGCCAGCGCGCATGAACCGTGAATCTCCCTCGCCAACCACCACGTGGATCTTGTCCTCGAACTTGCTCGGGTTGTACAACACCTCCCGACCTCGACCGGTCTCGCCTACGTTTCGCATGTAGACTGCGAACGGCTCTTTACGAAACTGGACGATCACCTCCTCGGTTGCCGGGGCCGCATCCCCCACTGCTTCGCGACGGGTCAGCCGGGCCTCGTAGGTGTCAACAGTTTTCCATTTGTCGATCGCTGTTTGGAGCAGCCGTTTGATCGCCAAGAATCCTGCTTCCTGCGGTGGCGCCGCTGGAACTCCCGGCATCGGTGCCGGTTGTGTCGGTTCCTGTGAAGGCAAGGACGGGGCTAGCGGGGACGGGAGATCACCCGGTCGAGGCTCCCGGCGGAGAAGTCGACGGCGATCCAGGCCCGCCTCATTCGATGCGAGTGCCTGACCCTCATCGGCAGGTGACTGTCCACTGGCAGGCACCACTCCGACACTATCCTGGGATGCTGGAAATTGTGCGGGAACCACTGGCACAACCTGAACCTGATCCGAGGAACCTGGAGGGAGCGCTGGCAACGGCGTATTGATGATGAGGGGGGATCGTGGAGCGAGCGGTGCGGCAATCGGACGGGTTGAGATATCGACGCTGGTCGTCGTGCGAGTGCTCAACGGACCCGGAGTCCGTGCGTTGAGCCAGGCGCAGCCATCCAGGAGAAAGATCAGGGAAAACAGCGCGAGGCAGCGGGGCATAGACTCGCGTCCGTGCAGGGTAGCTTAAGTCGGTAGCGAGCCACGCCCCCGACTCTGGGACCATAGCGAGGGTCAGGGGACGGGGCAACCCCTGAGTTTTCCCTCTCAACGTGAGATCACGCCATTCTAGGGATGTCGTCTGACTGAGGCTCGTGACATGATCCGCTTCATGCTTCTCGCCGGCCTTGTCCTTGTCGCCGATGGGGGGTCGAAACTCCCCTTGCAACCCGGATACAAGACGACCGGTTCATTCTCGTCCGAACATGCCACGCAGGCTGCCGCGGCCGACATAAACGCCGTTTACGTCGTTTCAAACTTCGTCGTTGCGGTGTATGACCGGAAAACCGAGAAGCTCACCAAAACCAGCGTCGGGAAGGCTGAGCACCTCAATAGCGCGTTCGTGCTGGACGGGAAGGTCTATTGCGCTCACTCCAATTACCCAAAGAAGCCGGACACCAGCGAGATCCGGGTCTACGACCCAGCGACCAATCAGTTAACTGTCTTCCACGACTTCAAAGATCCGCCGGGAAGCCTGGTCTGGAACGTTCACGATGGGAAGCACTGGTGGTGCTGCTTCGCCCACTACAAGGCCGACAACGCGAAGACAATCCTGATCCGCTACGCGGATGGGTTCAAGGAAGAGCAGCGATGGACGTTCCCCAAAGTCGTTGTCGACGACTGGGACGCGATGAGCGCTTCTGGTGGAATTTGGGATGGGGAGACACTTCTGGTCAGCCATCATCATTATCAAGTGCTCTACCGGCTTCGGGTGCCAAAAGACGGGAAGGAACTCGAGTTCGTCGAAGCCCTGGCCTGCCCATTCCCGGGCCAGGGGATCGCTGCGGACCCAAAGACAGCGGGACTCGTCGGGATCGACCGCGGGGCAAGGAAAGTGGTGTTCGCAACGAAATAAGGTCGCAAGGCAAGGATTCCCTTCCCAAAGCCAGTAAGGTGGCGGTTGGCCACGGTGTAGGAAAGTGGGTATCAGCAGCGGCGTAAGTGTATACTCTAATCCCGAGCTGTATTGCTACTTCAGCCAGTAGCCGATGATCAAACCAATCAGGCCCGCCCCGAATTTTTTGTTGTCCGCCTCTCCGCTCCACATCATCAATCCACCGATGCACAACCCAATAACTGAAATGAATAGGCGACCAATAATGATCAACCCAAGGTACGGCTGGCCCACCGCGGCCGGCTTCTTCGTTGAGCCGGCTGTCGGGCCACTGAGGAAGTAATCAAGTGTTTCGCGGGCAGTTGTTCCGAACAGGCGAACAAGCACGATCAATCTCCGTAAGAGTAAGATCAGAACGCCGAGTATCGCTGATATATGAAACCAGCATAGCTGGCGCATTACAATTGCCACAAATCCCTATAAAATAAGGACTTGCCATCAGTGTAAATGAGCTGCTATGCAGGGTTCATGATAATCGGGGATACCAGATGAAAATGGCGAGCAATCTCTCCAAGATTATTAGTTTATTCCTTCTCTTTTTCCTTCTCTTTTTCCTTCTTATTCTTGTCGTCGTCGGACCCAGGCCCAAGAAGGTAAGCCGCCAACCCCGTAGATGCACTGGCGACAAACCCCACTCCAATGCCCCTGATCACCAGCAATCCGAGCTGTTTGGTTTCTGCTCCGGCGTACCCGCGTGTCACGTCACCGAGAAAGTCATCTAGAGGGGGTGGATTGTTCCCGCCGTCAGTCGCTCGTGCCGCTTTCAGATATCCACGCACGAAACTAGCTACCTTAATATCGAAGGTTGTCTTCACCTCGAATTCGGGTACGTCAAATGTAGAGCAGGCAAGCGGAACAGCGCCGAGCCGGCCGTACTCATGAGCGAACCGACGGAGGGGCAACGATGACCCGTCGGCGAATTTGATTTCGCCGTCAGCGTTGTGGAAGAACACAATTGGGCGGGATCCGCTTGCGCCAGCTGCCTCAATCGCCTTCTTGAGATTGGCCGAACTCTCGACGATAACAGCACCTCCTCCCCGGGCCTCACCAATAGAACTGAAAATGCGGCGTAGATCCCGGTTACCATTTTGTTGTTCCCCCCAGATCGTCCGGTTGATCGCCACAGCAGCAGTCGGGTTGGTGGTTTCGGCTGCGACAATGATGAGTTGTGGCTTGGCGGCAGGCAAACCAAGGGGGTAGTTCAGAAACGCCGATTCATCCCGCACGACATACACCCCTGCTTGGTTAAGGGTGAAAGCGAAGACTGGATCGATCTTACCGCGAACTACTACCCGTGCGTCCCGTCCGAGTACCTCCCGCAACCTGGCAGGAGTGAGCTTGTCGGCCGGCACAACCTGAGATTGGGCGACACTATCCACCCGGAGACTGCCGCCGTCTTCAATGGTCAACACCACATGCTTCTGTAACTTTTGATCGTGATTGGATAGGTTAATATCTGCTAACCGTCCCAAGTCCGTTGCTTGGGCATTGGTCAAACGAACACCCTGGGTGAGGGCAAGCAAATCCCGAGCAAGTTCAGGATGGCGACCGCGAGAAGGATCTAGAACTGCCTTCAGCTCAGCCGATAAAGCCGTGGTTCCATCTGCTCCCTCATCAAGAGCGGCGAGTACGCGCGGGCCTAGGTTAAGTGATTGGACGAATGGGTGATCAGTGCCCAATGCCTCGGTCAGGATGCGTCTGGCGCTGATATAGTTACGCAGGGCCGCAACGAAGGCCGTGTCGTAACTCTTTTTTGGGTCGATCTTTAAACCGATGGCGCGGTTTGCAGCCTCGACTTGAACCGAGGTCAGGGGTTCACCCCGAACGATTGCAAGATATTCTCTTGCACGCTCGCCGGACATCCGGCTCAGCTCTCTGCTGGCTGAGCTAAAGGCAGCGGCAACAGCCTCATTACCAACATCATCCTGGATGCCCCAAAGGAATCTCGGCCTTCCGCTCTCCAACCGCCGCTCCAACACCGAGTGCTCGCCAACCGCGGCTATCAGGTCTGTCCGCCGCTTGTGATAGGCGGCAAGCATGTCGTCGTATTTCTTCAGCTGAGCACGGCCAAGGCGTCCATCTTCGGCATCCTGGGCCAATAACCCCAGACCCTCCGACTCAATCACTGCCTTCTCGCCAGGCTTGAGATTTGGGAACTCGACCGGCAGGTGATCGATCTCGTACTTACCTGGAAGGCGAACATCTCCGCGGTTGATGGCCGTCTGGAGCAGTTCCGGTGGCGCAATAGGTTTACCGTTAGCAGCGATCCGTTGAAACGTTAACTGCGAGTCAGCATACTTGTAAATGTCGAAGGGGGAGGGTGCGTCTCGATTGCGGTCCATACAGGCTGCGGGCAGCCTGCCACCCTTGCTGCCAAAGGTGTACTTGCCGGGGAATACGGCCATCCGTTGTGGTTGGCCAAAGGCTACCCCGACAGACATCACCAGCCAGAACGCAATCACCAGCCCAGCCCGCACCAGTCTTACGCCAGGAACTCGCGTGACCATTGCCCGCTCCTGTTAATCGAGTGGCCACCTGGGTATGTGCCCCTCAGGTCTTGTTAGTGAACCCAGTTTAAATTTATGCATGGCAAATCACAAATGCTACAAAAATAAAGCCAATTAAGGGAAACGAGGTCGGGACACTAGTGCCGCAAGGACGAGCCAAGCAGTCACTGGAGAGCTAAATTGCCCATATTCACATTTTCTCCAGGGACAACAGCCCGCAAGACTTGACGGAACCTGCGGGAGGTGGCACTCTGAGCGTAAAAATGGGCAACATGGGTAAATTGACACTGAGTTAATCTGGGCAATTTATGTCTCTTGGTGAGGCCTCGAATACGACTTGTGGCACTAGGACGAGCGGTCGTAGTGCTTGACTCATCACCAGTTCCCATGCTCGGCGTTGTGGCCTGGACAGATCGATCGTGAACGGCGTTGCCCTACGGGGTCGCAATGACGGGGAAGGTGACCCGTGTAGGAAATTCTGGATCGCCTCCGGCGAGTTATGTCTTTGGCCACGAGGCGAGGTAGACGTCGCGGCGATCGTACTCCTGGAACCCATGCCGGTCATACAACCGC
Organism: Gemmataceae bacterium; assembly: GCA_003136315.1. Classification (GTDB taxonomy): domain Bacteria; phylum Planctomycetota; class Planctomycetia; order Gemmatales; family Gemmataceae; genus Urbifossiella. Next base: position 10,151 of record PLDW01000356.1, read on the forward strand.
AGCGCGGGCTGGTTTCTAGCATCCACACTCAGCGTTACGCTCGTGGCACCTGCCGAAGCACTCCGCCCCACTGCGAATCGCACCAGCAGATCACCCCATCCCCGTCCGCGTGCTGTTGGAACAATTCCCAGATAGTTCAGCTCCCAGGTTCCGGGTTCAACCCCCGCATCCAGCAGGACCACCCCGACCGGTTCCATGGCGTGGTCGACCAGGTGCCAACTGGGGATGGACTTTGCATTCGGGTTGACGAATCCATCCAGGAGTTCTTCTGGGGTCCTATCTCCGGTCAACTCCGGACAATCCAGGCTAGATCCATACGTGGCAAGAAGAGTGGTCGTGAACGCCTTGCGGACATTGGGGGTGAACGGACGGAAGGTAAGGGGTTGGGCGGCTTGTAAGTCATCTTCGCCCGGAAGGATGTGCCGACGCAGGTGAACGACCTCGGTGACCCGTTGGAACTGGTGCTGGACCAGGGGTATCATCTCATCACGTTCGGCTGCCGTCGCGAACGACTGGCAGATTTTGACTCCACGTTCAAGCAGCCAGTTGCAACACTCCGAAACAAGGGCCGTCTCGATGGCCGCGCGGCTCCGGCCTGGTTCGGCACGCGGGGGCCAGGCCAGCCCCAGGGCACCAGGAAGAGACTGGACAATCATGGCACCCTGAACGATCCCCAATTCATCATGGGCGACAAATAACCCCCCCGGGTCCAGTTCCCGGGACGTGAAGACGTCGTGATATCGTCGCGCGAGAAAGTCGCGGTCCAACCCCGATTGATGTGCGGTCAGAACCCGGCACGCGGCCAACAGGCGGTCGGGGGTGATTGGAGTCACAGTAATCAGCATACCCGCAGTGTATTGCACGAAAGCCGGTGGACTCCACCGGTCAACTGTTGAGGCCAGAGAAAATCGAGTAGCACTGCTATAAGCACCTTGGCCGAAAGATCACCGGACAATCCACCGGCCGATAGTGAACAGGGCGGCAGCCAGGGCAACACAAGCGGGCAGGGTGAGAACCCATGCCAGGAGGATCTTCCTGCACGTACTGCCCTGGATCCCAGAATGATTCGCAGCCATCGTGCCCGCCACGCCACTGGAGAGCACTTGCGTTGTACTGACTGGTAGGTGGGCGAAGTCCGCAAGCATGATCGTCGCGGCAGCAACCGACTCGGCTGCCGCCCCCTGGGCATAGGTCAGGTGCGTCTTCCCGATCTTCTCGGCCACCGTCACCATAATTCTCTTGTACCCGATTGTCGTCCCGATTCCGAGTGCCACGGCCGTCCCGAACACCACCCAGATTGGCACGAACTCGACTGCGGGGATCAGTTTCTCTCGCAGTGCCTTTAACTCGGATTTCGCCTCCCCAGGTGTCGCAGAGTCGGCTTCCGCCTCTTTCAACGCCAGGGTCGTCCGGAAAATCGCCTTCCGAAGCGGCCATTTGTCTTTGACATCGTGGAACGTCGTCTTCCCGTCGAGTTCGTGCTTGAGTGTGTTCAGGTCTTGGTCGAGCGGGCCTGACACCGGGATCTGATGTTTCTGATAAACATCACGAATTTCCGCCACTGCTGCGAAAACCTCGGGTGCCATCTCAGGGCGGTTCACACTTAAACCGTAGTGAACCGGCATAAAGCCGACCAAGACGAGCAAAAGCAGACCCATTCCCTTCTGTCCGTCGTTAGAGCCGTGAGCGAAGCTCACCCCTCCGCATGTCGCAATGAGGACCGCCCGAATCCAGCCCGGCGGTCGATCATCGCCGACCGGCGGTTGGTAGAGCCGCGGCTCCTTCACGAGTCGCCGAAGACACAAAAGCATCGCACCCGCGGCCACAAAGCCGATTATGGGTGAGATCAGCAGCCCAAGCCCGACCTCACCGGCTTTGGCCCAGTTCACTCCCAGGAGTCCCTGCCCCAACCACAAGCTATTGGCGATTCCGACCCCAAGGATTGACCCGATCAGTGTGTGGGAACTGCTCACCGGAAGCCCAACGGCCCACGTACTGAGGTTCCACACGACCCCGGCCAACAGGAGCGAGAGGACCATCACGAGGGCAGCGTTTGAGTTTGCTTCGATCAGCAGGTCGACAGGGAGTAAGTTGACGATGCTGAACGCGACGGTCGCCGAGCCGACAAGGACGGTGAGCAGAGCACCGAGAAAGTTCATCGTTCCGGAGTACAGAACGGCCGGAGTGGGCTGGAGAGAGTGTGTGTAGATGACAGTGGTGACCGCGTTGGCGGTGTCGTGGAACCCGTTGATGAACTCGAACCCGAACGCAACGAGCAAGGCGATTGCGAGAAACAGAAGCGGCAAAGCGGGGAGAGAGAACGCAGCGTCCCAGAAGGTCATTAGGAACCTCAAGAAGACTGGGTAGCTTCCCAGTGAGCGACAGCGGGTAGACCGCCTGGTGAGTATTTCGGTTCCTGGCTGCACGAAACAGGGAATCCACCGCAATTCAACAAATCTTCACAATTGGGCAATGGACTAAAGTTGCCTGATTTCACAAGCCTGAAGCGCCAGCGAAGGACGGCATTCTGATTTCACAAGCCTGAAGCGCCAGCGAAGGAGAGCATTCCTTTCGCTGGCGCTTCAGGCTTGTGGTGATTGTCCACTTGTTATTCCGTTGTGGTTCTGCTACGCCATGTCATTTGAGGGCCATCCTGAATCGTCATTTCCCCGACCCTTCCCACGGTCTCTTGGGTTTCTCCCCCCCCTTGCCTTTCCCACCTTTCCCCCGCTTCTTTGGCACGGGAAGGCTCGGAGGAACCACCTTGCCCCCGAGAACGCTCGGTGCGGCGGCGTCCCCGTGCTTGGCCTTGAGGTCGGCCTCCAACTTCACGATTTGATCCCGGAGCTTTTGGGCTCGCTCAAAGTCCAGCGCCTTGGCCGCCGCCATCATCTCCTCGAAGAGTTGTTGGACAAACTCGAAGGTAACGTAGTCCTCGGCAGCCCCCCCCGCGCCGGTGGCAGCTTCCTGAGCCAGTTTGTGCGCTTCGATCTCGTCCTCAATCGCGTTCTTGATCGCCGACACCACCGTCTTCGGGGTGATCCCATGCTCGGCATTGTAAGCCAACTGGATTTCTCGCCGCCGGTTCGTCTCGCTGATTGCGCGCTTCATCGAGTCGGTGACTCCATCGGCATAAAGAATCACCTCCGCATTCACGTTCCGGGCGGCCCGGCCGATCGTTTGGATCAGCGAGGTCTCGCTCCGCAAGAATCCTTCTTTATCCGCATCCAGGATTGCAACCAGTGACACTTCGGGAAGATCGAGCCCTTCCCGCAGCAGATTGACCCCAATGAGGACGTCAAAGGTGCCCTCGCGAAGTTCTCGGAGAACCTGGATACGCTCGATCGCATCGAGCTCCGAGTGCAACCAGGCGCAGCGCATCCCAGCGTCGCGGAAATACGTGGTGAGGTCTTCAGCCATTCGCTTGGTGAGCGTCGTGACGAGCGTTCGCTCGCCTTTCTCCGTTCGCTTTTTGATCTCGGCTGCCAGGTCCGGAACTTGGCCCCGGGCCGGCCGGATATGGATCACCGGATCGACCAGTCCAGTTGGTCGAATCACTTGCTCGGTCACTTCGCCGCCGGTCTTTTCCAATTCGTACGGGCCAGGAGTCGCGGACAGGCAGAGGCAGGTCTTCAGTTTCTTCTCGAATTCGTCGAACTTGAGCGGTCGGTTATCCATTGCGCTGGGGAGCCGAAAGCCATGCTCGACGAGCGTCGATTTGCGGGCGAAATCCCCGTGAAACATCCCCCGAACCTGTGGGAGACTGACGTGAGACTCATCGATCACGACCAAAAAATCCTCCGGGAAGAAGTCGATTAGCGTGTAAGGCGGCTCGCCGGGGTTCCGGCCGCTGAACCACCGCGCGTAATTCTCGATCCCGGAGCAGTAGCCGACTTCTCGAAGCATATCGAGATCGTACCGGCATCGCGCCTTGAGTCGCTCCGCCTCCAGGATCTTTCCCTCGGTTTTGAACTGTTCCAACCGCTGTTGAAGCTCCTGTTCGATCCCGGTGATCGCTTCCTTCACCCGTTCCTCGGGTGTGACGAAGTGCTTGGCCGGGTAGATATACAGCTCTTCCAACACCCGGATTGTCTCGCCGCTGACCGGGTGAATGACTGCGAGGCCGTCCACCTCATCGCCAAATAATTCGATACGGTACGCGACCTCCTCCGATGCTGGCCAAACATCAATTGTGTCCCCACGGACTCGGAACTTCCCCCGCTCGAAAGCGATGTCATTCCGTTGGTACTGAATATCGACGAGCCGGACAAGGAGGTTGTCGCGGTCGATCACCTCGCCTTTGGGCACATAGACCATCATCCTCTTATAATCACTTGGTGAACCAAGCCCATAAATACACGAGACGGAGGCGACGATAATGGTATCTTCGCGGGAGACAAGAGCACTTGTCGCAGCTAACCGAAGTCGGTCGATATTTTCGTTGATGGAGGCATCCTTTTCAATATAAATGTCTCGCTGAGGGATGTAGGCTTCAGGTTGGTAATAGTCGTAGTAACTGACGAAATAGTGGACAGCGTTGTGCGGGAAAAACCCCTTGAATTCCTTGTAGAGTTGCGCAGCCAGGGTCTTGTTGTGCGCCAGCACCAGGGTCGGCTTTTTCAGCGCTGCGATGATATTGGAGGCGGTAAAAGTCTTGCCTGTGCCGGTCGCCCCCAGCAGAACCTGAAAACCCTTGCCGGAGCCGAAGCCAGCGAGGAGTTGCTCAATGGCTTTTGGCTGATCTCCAGCCGGGGAATAATCGCTGACGAGTTGGAACGAAGCAGCCATGAGGAGATCCTGGTGATGAATTCGTTGAAAAATTAAGAATATCTCACGCAAAGAACCGAAGGACCCGAACTGCAAAACCCGGCAGAAGGTCGGGAATGGTGAGTTCGTCGCCATTGCTAAACCGCTGCGGGATCTCCTCGGTTGGGCGGTACACCGTTGCGGCATTAATCCCCGGATCGAGCACCACAACCACGCTCACACCGGCATTCAGGTACTCACCGACCTTGATCTGGATGTCGCCAATCCGGTCGTGCGGAGATCGGACCTCGACGACGAGGTCCGGAGCCGTCTCCAACGGGCCATTGGGCAGCGCCTGGTCCTTCGGAAGTCGAGCGAAGCTGATCAAACAGACGTCGGCTCCCCGATACGTGTCGGGATTGGTCCCGGTCCGAACGAAGGTGTCGTTCGACATGACCCGACCAAAGTCGTGCTCCAGCGCATGACCCATCAGGAAGTAGGTTGCTCGGCTACACACCTCCCCATGTTCAGCGACAGGCATGGGAGACCTCACAAGGCGCCCTTGACCAGTTCGACGTTAGTCTCGTCGCCGTGGAGTTTTGCGAACTCCTCGGCGGTCAGCAGCGGACCCTGAGCCACAGGCAAGACTGCTGTCGGCACGGTCGGGATCATCGATCACCTCCTCAACCGCACTGTACCAGCCCGTACCCGGTTCCGCCACTTCAGCAGGTGGCCGTGTAAGACCATCCCCGGAGATCCTGTACACCCCCGCGTCCGACCTTCGATTGGCGGGGACCGAGGTAGGATCGGAATGCGGGTGAGGCTCGCCAACAGGTGGATGCGCTGCTAACCCGACACCAGGCCCGCAGGGAGTCGAGGAGCCGCCATGTCGTCTGTTGCGATCGTCTACTTCTCCGCCCAGGGGCACACCCACCAACTCGCGGAGGCTGTTGCTGAAGGAGCCCGGAGTGTGCCGGGTACGATCGTCGAACTCATCCGCATCGTCGGCGAGGATATCACGGCTGGCCGGTGGAACAACCCGGCTGCGCTGGCAAAGTTGAACGCTGCCGACGCCTTTGTGTTCGGCACCCCAACCTATATGGGTGGACCCTCGGCCCAGTTGAAAGCCTTCATCGACGCTGCCAGCGAGGTCTGGTCCTAGCTCGGTTGGAAGGATAAAATCGCTGCCGCGTTCACCCATTCCCTGGGGCTCTCGGGAGACAAGTTAAACACCCTTCAGGCGCTCTGGGTCAACGCAATGCAACATGGGATGGTCTGGGTGGGGTTGGGGACGCCAGTCGAGGGGACAGGTCTTGACAAGGTCAACAGGATCAGCAGCGCCTCCGGGCCGATGGCCCAGACGGACTGGGGTCAGGAATTGGTCAATGAGGGGGACCGCAAGACAGCGACGGTCCTCGGCCAACGGGTTGCCGAGACGACGGCACGTTGGGTGAAGGGAAAGTAACCGAAACCATCCTCAGGGAGAGTATAATGGCTGTGAAGAAAGTCGCTCTGGTGACTGGAGCCAACAAGGGAATCGGACTGGAAACGGTGCGTCAGCTCGCCCCGCACGGGTTCACCGTCTTGCTCGCCGCGCGTGATCCCAAGAAGGGTGAGGCGGTGGCCGAGTCACTGCGCAAGGAAGGGCTGGATGTGCAATTCCTCAAGCTCGATGTGACCAGCGAATCGGACCAAAAGGCCGCCGCGAAGTTCATCGCCGAAACCTACGGCAAACTGGATGTGCTGATCAACAATGCCGGGGTGCTGGAACACGGCTATGCCACACCCAGCAAAGTGCCGCTCGACGTGATTCGCAAGACGTTTGAAACGAACGTCTTCGCACTGATCGCGCTGACGCAGGAATTACTTCCACTGATCAAGAAGAGCGATGCCGGGCGGATCGTGAATCTCTCCAGTATCCTCGGGTCGGTTGCAACGAATGCGTCGGGGCAGATCGGAGATTTCAAGCTCGTCGGGTATAACGCCTCGAAAGCAGCCGTGAACGTCTTCACGGTCCTGCTTGCCCAGGAACTGAAAACCACAACCGTGAAGGTGAACGCGGCCCATCCCGGGTGGGTCAAGACGGACATGGGCACTGATGCTGCCCCGATGGAAGTGATCGACGGGGCGAAGACGTCCGTCCGTTTGGCGACCCTCCCTGCAAATGGCCCGACTGGCGGCTTCTTCCACATGACCGATTCCTTGCCGTGGTAAGAACTCGTCCAAGATCAAACCCTGTTTTTCGCCGATCAAACGAAGAGGAGAAAAACAGNNAAACCCCGGCCACCCGTCCGTGGTAACGACTGTCCGGCTGTGCCTTCGAATCCGTCCATCATGAAGTCGATGTGAACGGTTGACCAGTCCTCCAGCGAATCGTAAAACAGCCAGGGGTCCATCTCTCCACCCCTCACAGTGCGCTTTCCCATGTCGAGGTAACAGGATGACCCGAGCAGTACTTGCCCTTCTGGGTGTCGGGATCGTGTCGGCTTGTGCGACGGCTGAGCCCCCGGCGTGGCCGCAGTTCCGCGGCCCAGCCGGTACGGGGATCGCAGCGGAAGATCAGAAGCCACCCACCGAGGTCGGGCCAGAGAAGAACGTGAAATGGAAGGTTGCCGTCCCGCCAGGGATGTCATCCCCCGTGATCGTCGGTGACAAACTTTTCCTCACTGCCTTTGAAGACGGGAAACTCCTGACCCTCGCGTACAGTCGGGCGGATGGGAAGGAACTGTGGCGGAAGGAAGCCCCGGCGAAGGCGATCGAGCCCTACCTGAAAACCGAGGGCAGCCCCGCAGCGAGCACCCCTGCCACTGACGGCGAAAAACTTGTTGTGTACTTCGGTTCGTGTGGTCTGATCTGCTACGACCTGTCCGGCAACGAACTCTGGACCCACGAACTCCCGGTGGCTGTGACCAACAACGACTTCGGTACCGGCAGCTCGCCCATTATCGCCGACGGGAAAGTCATCTTACTGCGAGACCAGTTGACCGATGCCCGCCTTCTTGCTTTGGACCTGAAGACCGGCTCGCTTGCCTGGGACGTCAAGCGGCAGGGAGTGAAGACCTCGTGGGGCTCGGCGTGCGTGTGGGACACCCCGACCGGGAAGCAAGTTGTCGTCGCAGGATCGTTGAGGCTCAACGGATACGATCTGAAGACCGGAGCCGAGAAGTGGACGGTCACCGGAACACCAGCCGTCCCTTGCACGACCCCGGTCGTGGCCGACGGGAAGCTGATTTTCGCCGGGTGGGCACCCGGAGGAGGTGACTTCAAGATGCCCACGTTCGATGACATACTCGAACAGGCGGGCGAGTTGAAGCAGGGGTATTTGACCAAGGCCGGGTCCGAGAAAACCTTTATGAAGGGGTTCTTCGACAGCAACGACACGAACAAGGATGGGAAGATCACCCGAGAAGAGTGGGACGCGCAGCTCAACTTCCTGAAGGCGGGGAAGAATATCGCCTTCGCACTCACACCGGGCGGGACCGGCGACGTGACAAAATCGCACGTTGCCTGGACAGTCACCAAGGGCTTGCCTTACGTCCCGAGCCCGCTCGTGTATCGAGGGGTAATGTACACGATCAACATGGGCGGACGGTTGTCCGCATTTGATGCCAAGACCGGCAAAGATCTCTACCAGGAGGAAGCCGTTGGGATCGGGTCGGCTTACGCCAGCCCCGTCGCAGCAAACGGCTACATCTACCTCTGCAGTATGGACAAGTCGATCGTTGTGCTCAAGGCCGGCGATTCTCCCGACAAGGTGTGTTCGGCCAAACTCGACGATCGGATCGCAGCAACCCCGGCGATCGTCGACAACACCCTCTACGTCCGGACTGGCAAGACGCTCTATGCCTTTGCCACGAGTAAGTGACGTGGCGATCGTTCAGGGGCGGGTTGCGCTTCATATCGGAATGGCCCGCAGATGACGCAGACTTCGACGCAGATGAAANNATCTGCGTCGAAGTCTGCGTCATCTGCGGGCCATTCAAGCGCCAGAGAATCAAGGGCTCCTCGGCCCGATGGTACTACCCTTCACGTGAACAGTATGAACCTGGCCGAATAGCCGGGAGCAGTGGTCCCTGAGTGGCCGCTGACCTACCAATGACGAAGTAGCCGTCGCCACTCAGGAGTCCTCCATGACAATCCGTGCTTATGCCGCTCGGCAGTCGAAGGGTGAGCTGACCCCGTTCGAGTTCGACCCTGGCCCACTGGGCGATGAACAGGTCGAGATCGCCGTCTCCCACTGCGGGATTTGCCACTCCGACCTCTCGATGCTCGACAACGAATGGGGTATGACCACCTACCCATTCGTCCCCGGCCACGAGGTGGTCGGCACGGTGGCCGCTGTGGGTGGGCGAGTCACGAGCGTGAAACCCGGTGACCGCGTGGGGCTTGGTTGGTACTCCCGCAGTTGCATGGGATGTCGCCAGTGCATGTCCGGCGATCACAACCTTTGCCCCACAGCCGAGGCTACCATCGTCGGTCGGCATGGAGGATTCGCGGACAAAGTCCGGGCGCACGCGGCGTGGGTTCTGCCCGTTCCACCAGCTCTCGATCCTGCCAAGGCGGGTCCACTCTTCTGCGGTGGGGTCACAGTATTCAACCCGCTTCTCCAGTTCGATGTCCGACCGACTCAGCGGGTCGGGGTTGTCGGGATCGGCGGCCTCGGGCATCTGGCTCTGAAGTTTTTCAACAAGTGGGGCTGTGAAGTGATCGCGTTCTCGTCGTCCGCCGGGAAGATGGACGAAGCCAAGCAACTCGGCGCACACCGGGTCGTGAACTCGAAGGATGACGCAGCAATGGCCGGTCTGGCTGGCTCGCTGGACTTCATCCTGGTGACGGTGAATGCGTCGCTCAACTGGCCCACTTACATCAACGCTCTCGCACCGAAAGGCCGACTCCATTTCGTGGGAGCCGTTCTGAAGCCCATTCCTGTCGCGGTGTTTCCCCTCATTGCCAGTCAGAAATCGATTTCCGGTTCGCCGCTGGGCAGCCCCGTCACAACATCGGACATGCTCGCGTTTTCGGCCCGTCACGGGATTGAGCCCGTGACCGAGACGTTTCCGCTCGCGAAGGTCAACGATGCCATCGCCCACCTACGTGCCGGAAAGGCCCGCTACCGAGTCGTGTTGGCAATGTGACCGAGCGTTCTGTATAGCGACCCCTTGATTTCTTTGCTCGCTGCACAAATTTCGAGACCTCTCGCTCGGCGGGGAAACAGCTCCCTTAGACTCTCGCGTACGAGTGATTGGCATATGATTGATTTAAGATGTCAGACAATATTAACCACAGAGACANNAGAAGACAAAATCCGAGAGAGGATATTTGGCTTTTCTCGGTGTTCGGTTTCTCTCTGTGTCTCTGTGGTTAATTGAGCATTTACAAGCCAATATCAAACATAGAGACACAGAGGGAAGACAAGAGGCGATACCGGCTCGCCAGCAGGTTTGGTTGCGGCTCTGCCGCGCTGTGAGATCCAGGTTGCAATATCGACAACCCCCAAGCCCCCTACCATACAAAAGGACGCACGATGCCCACCCTGTCCCCCGAGGCAGCACTCGCCCAGCTTCAGTGGCGATACGCAACCAAGAAGTTCGATCCGGCCCGGAAGATCCCGGCCGAGGTCTGGTCGGTCCTGGAACAGGCTCTGGTTCTCTCACCCTCGTCGACGGGGCTGCAACCCTGGAAGTTTGTGGTTGTGACCGATCCCGAGGTCCGGAAGAAACTTCAGCCGGCAGCGTACAACCAGGCGCAGATTGTGGATGCCTCCCACCTGGTGGTGTTTTGTGCGAAGTCGCCCCCAACCCTGCCGGATGCCGAGCGCCACGTTGAACGAACTGCGGCAGTTCGTGGTGTTCCAATGGAGAGCCTCGGCGGATTTCGCAAGATGGTGGTTGGGTTGGCAACCCGTGCGGCCGCAGAGGGATCGGCCTGGGCAGCGCGGCAGACGTATATCGCCCTCGGTATATTCCTCGCAACGGCTGCCATGATCGGCGTGGATGCTTGCCCGATGGAAGGATTCGACCCTCCGAAGTTCGACGAGATTCTCGGTTTGAAAGAGAAGGGTGTCACGTCCGTCACCCTCGCCACGGCGGGCTACCGGTCTGCCGACGACAGCTACGCGCTACTCGCCAAGGTACGGTTCCCGGTGGACGATGTGATCGAACGGGTGTGATGCGAGACTCAAACCTCTGTGGAATTATATAGTCTTTACCTCGAAGATGTTATACAACCTCTTCGAGGTAAAGACATTTTTGCAAGCTTATTGATGTAAGATAGACGTCCGATTCACCTTCACTGGGGAATCACGCCGCGGCGTGATGGGAATTGGCAAGCGGGTGGCTGAATGACCAGGTGTGTCCGAACGGGTCGGTGACCTGCCCATACCGGGAGCCCCAGAACATGTCCGCGGCCGGCATGATCACGGTCGCCCCGGCAGTGGTGGCCTGATCGATCGCGGCGTCGCAGTTCGTCACGTTCAGGTGAAGTGTGACCGGCGACGGACCGGACGGTGCCCGGGACGCGCCTCCACAATACTCCGGGAAGTCGTCGCAAAGGAACAGGAACGAGCCCCCGATCTGGAGGGTCGCGTGCATCAACCGGCCGTCCTCGGTCGGGTGTCGGCCGATTTCGACCGCGCCGAGTGCGGCCTTGTAGAAGTCGATGGCTGCGGCCGCGCCCTTCACCACCAAGTGGGGAATCACCGATTGGGTTTCCATCGCCGTCTCCTTTGGGGAAAAATGGGGTAGTTAGGGTGTACCCGAACCCGGCTGCCGATGGAAGGTCAGTAGCTACGAGTTCATTACTGGTCGGTTGTTCACGTCATGTTTCGGCCCATCCCCACCCTAGCCATGAACCTTTTCGGTGAATTTGGTGTCGAGGTGTTGGATGAATTGCTGCCTGAGTTGCGGGTCCGGCCATGAAACCCCTTCTGAAATACCCCAGAACTCGCCACCTCGTCGGCTCCCGGCTCCAACCGGGCGACGAAGACCTCGACGCTGTTCCGATGTCCGATCTACATGGGCAGCATGTGGTGATCGAAGAGAAGATGGATGGGGCGAACTGCGGCGTCAGCTTCGGGGACGATGCGGGTCTCCTCCTCCAGTCGCGTGGGCACTACCTGATGGGAGGGCCGCGGGAGCGACAGTTCGACCTGCTCAAGCAGTGGGCCGGCGCGCTGGTCGATCAGCTCTTTGATCGACTCGGCGGGCGTTACGTGATGTACGGCGAGTGGCTCTACGCCAAACACACGGTCTATTACGACGCCCTTCCGCATTATTTCATGGAGTTCGACGTACTCGACACCGACAGCGGCGATTTCCTCGATACCCCACGACGGGCCGCACTCCTGGAAGGGATTTCGGTCAATCCGGTGAAGGTGTTGTTCGCGGGCGAATTCCCAGGCGAGGACGCCTTGAGGGCCTTGATCGGGCCATCATACTTCATCACCGACGAGGCCCCGGCCCGACTTCGCGAGGATGTGGCCCGCCTGGGATGGGACGTTGACCGGGCCGTCCGCCAGACAGACCTCTTGGGTGTGATGGAGGGGCTGTATCTGAAGGTGGAAGAGGACGGGGTGGTGGCGGACCGGTACAAGTTTGTGCGGTCGGAGTTTCTCCAGATCGTCACCGCTGACGGCCACTGGCAGGACCGACCACTCGTGCCGAACCGACTGATGCGAGGCGCGGAATTATTTGGGTAGGGTGAAACCTAACCCCCCGACCCCCTTGCCTAAGAAGGAAGGGGGAGCAAGAGTCGGAACCTAACCCCCCAACCCCCTTCCCTAAGCAAGGAAGGGGGAGCAAGAGGGGTTTTTTCCTGTGGTGCGTTATGTCGTCGGTCTGGCGTATCCCTGGTTGTCCCGAGCCGCCCGCCTGGCGGGTGGACATGGCTGCACTGCGTACACAGTTCCCGTGGCTGGAGCCGCTTGGGGTGTGCCCTCAAGATCCGGTGTTCCACGCGGAGGGGGATGTCCTCACTCATTTGGGAATGGTGCTCGACGAACTGGCTGTGCTAACTACGTTCCGGGAGTTGCCCGAGGCCGACCGGCACATCCTGTTCGCTGGCACCCTCCTGCACGACATTTCCAAACCGGAATGCACCCGAACGGAGGAAAACGGTCGGGTGCGATCACCGGGCCATGCAGTCAAGGGGGTCTACAAGGCCCGGCGAATTCTGGCCGAGGATCCAGCATTCACTTCGGACGGGACACCGTTTCACATTCGCGAACAGATACTCTCACTGGTTCGGTGGCACGGACTCCCGGGGAACTACCTGGACAAGCCCGACCCCGAGCGAGCGGTGATTCTGACGAGCATGACAACGCGGATGGATCTGCTCGCCATCCTGGCGGAGGCCGACCACCGCGGTCGGGTGTGTCGGAATGACAATGATGACACCATGACTCGCATTGGACTCTTCCCGGACTATTGCCGCGAGCAGGAGTGCTGGGATGGACCGCGGGAGTTCGCGTCGGACCATTCCCGGTTCACGTACTTCCGGACACCGACCGCTCACCATACGCTCGACCTGTTCGACGACACCCGCTGCGAGGTCACGATACTGTCCGGTCTACCGGGGAGCGGGAAGGACACCTGGGTGCGCGATCATGCCGCCGGGCAAACGGTGGTTGCGCTCGATGACATTCGGTCGGAGCTGGACATCGACCCGGGTGACAACCAGAGCGAGGTGGTGGCCGCGGCCTACGACCGCGCGAAAGTACTCTTGCGGCGTGGCGAATCGTTCGTGTGGAATGCCACCAACGTGTCGCGCCTGCTGCGTGGGAGAGTCATCGACCTGGCGACGGCCTACAAGGCCCGGGTGAGGATTGTGTACCTGGAGCCACCAATCTCGCTCATCCGGGCCAGGAACGCGGGGCGAGTGAAGTACGTCCCGCAGCGAGTCTGGGATCGGATATTCGGGAAACTCGACCTGCCCAACCTGACCGAGGCCCACGCAGTGGAGTATCGGGTGGGGTGAGTTGGTGCGCTCAATAAACTTGGGCTCCCCCAAATTTGGTGGAGCCCCACCTCGCGGCCATGCAATCGCTACCGTCGCAGGTCATTGTAGCCTGTGACATCGCGTTCGGCTCACGGCGAGGCTTTTGTGGCCTCAGTGGGCTTATTCATCATGAACATCACAATGTCATCCCGCAGCTTTCGCCGTTCCGTCTCATGGGTGTACATCATGTGTCCGCCGTCGTAGTATTTCATGATCACCTGATCCATCAGCGATCGCGGCCCGAGGTGGGCGAAGGTGTAGTTTGTACCTGCAAACGGAGTAGCCAGGTCACAATACCCACTTGCCACGAAGACGCGGAGCGATTTGTCTTTTTCCAGCGCCGCACGTAGCCGTGGAGCAACATTGGCGTACCGATTGGTCCCCACCCGACCATAGTTCCAGGGCTGCACACCAGCAGTGAGCACATAGGGTGTTTCCATCTTGTAGCCCATCTCGCCTGGCAAGTAGCTCCGTATTGCCTCCGTGAACAGCCCCGAGAGCAAGGTGTTACTTGGATCGCCGCCACCGCCACCCCCACGGCCACCTCTGGCTGACGGAGGTGTGCCCGGGCTCCCAGCTTCCGCCGCAGGCGTCCCTGGGCTTGCGGCACCTGCCATTGGTGTCCCCGAACCCGTAGCCCCACCGGCAGGCGTCCCTGCGCTCGCTCCACCAGCCCCAGACGTACCCGCTCCTCTTCCCGCTCCAATCTTGCCTGTCACCATGCTATCATAACGGCCGACAATCTCCTGCTTGTCCCGCAATATCTCGCTCCGAAAGCGGGACGCATCGATCCGAAGGTCCGACCGCAACACGAAATCTTCAGAAAGCCCTGTGAGCAAGGCAATCTGTTTCGCCACGGCCTGACGTTCAAAATCGCCCAGCAGGTTACCTTGGTGCAATGCCTCCAGATAGGGACCATCCGCGAACTTCTGCGCCGCCTTCAGGGCAGTGGGAAGGTCGGGAGCCCATTTCTTGTCGAGCTTGCCGTGATGGAAGGCAGTCGCCGTGTAGGTCGGCAGAAAGAGGGAATAAGGGATATCGTTACCAGCCCCGAAGTTAATCGTCTGAAAATCCAGGACAGTGGAGATCAGCACGATGCCGGCAAGCTTGACGCCGCCTCGACCCTGGAGATAACTGGAGAGAGAAGCCGACCGTGTCGTCCCGTAGCTCTCCCCGGCAATGTACGTCGGCGACTGCTTCCGGTCGTATTTCGCCACGTAGTCGCGGATGAACTCCCCCACGGAAAACGTGTCCTCTTCCAAACCGTGGAACAGGTGAGCCTCTTCGGCTTTGTGGGCACGGCTAAATCCGGTGCTGACAGGGTCGATGAACACCAGATCTGTCACATCCAACAGCGAACAATCGTTTTCGACGATTTGGGAAGGACGAGGAGCGCTGAGACCGTCGTCGCTGATCAAGACGCGGCGCGGACCGAAGAATCCCAGGTGAACATAGGCCGAAGCGGATCCGGGGCCTCCGTTAAAGCAAAACGTGAGACGTCGAGTCGTAGGGCTTTCGCCTGTTTTCCGGGTGTAGGCCATGAAGAAAATGTTGGCTTTGGCTTTGCCCGTCAGATCTGTCGATGGGAGCATTCCCGCTGTTGCTTTGTACTCGATCTTTTGACCGGCAATGATGACCGATCCGTCGGTCGTGGTGAACGGTGGCGCTTTGGGAGTTGTCTTTTCGTCTGTCTTCTCGGATTTCTCTGACTTCTGCGGTGTCGTCTCGGTTTGCTTCTGTTGAGACTGTGCTGCTTTGGGAGCTGTCTTTTCGTCTGTCTTCTCGGATTTCTCTTTCTTCTGCGGCGTCGTCTCGGCTTGCTTCTGTTGGGACGGCTGGGCTCCGATTGAGAGCAATTCGGAAGAAGTGAAAAGCAAAGCGACAATGAAGAATAACCAGCGAACCGCCATGGCGACACCTGCGCGAAAGGAGGGAAAAAAGCCAAGTGAGGTGTTATTCTCGCCTTGGTAAATCCCTCGTCAAGTGAATTATCCCAAGAATTTGGTTGGGTTTCCAACCACGCCTAGCTTGTCAACTGGATTCCATCGAACGCAACAGGACCTCCCAGGAAGTGACCATTTGTAGTGGGAACAGTGCAGCCGTTATACGGGACGATTACGTCGATCAGGAGCTTCGGCTGAGGGGTAGGTGGACATCCCTGACCCGCACCGCATAACCGAGGCGGTGCTGGCGTCGGTGGAAAGTGGGGTGTTGCATCGTCCTACTCGCTGACACCGAAGGGTCGATCGGGTGGATACTCCCGCGGGAGAGTTCGTCTGCACCTGGTCTAATCCCAATACCGTTGCACGAGAAG
>PLDW01000514.1:0-5336 GCA_003136315.1 Gemmataceae bacterium
GAACGCTGGGGCCGTCACTGGCTGGATGTGGCCCGCTACGCCAGTACCGATGGTCCCCATGCCTTCACCTATCGCGACTACGTGATTCGCGCGTTCAACGACGATCTGCCTTACGATGAATTCCTTCTCCAGCAACTGGCGGCGGATCAGTTGGACCTCGGCGAGAACAAACGACCTCAAGCCGGTCTCGGGTTCCTGACCCTGGGCCGGCAGTTCGAAAACATCCACGACACGATCGACGACCGGATCGATGTCGTCACGCGCGGCACGATGGCGCTGACGGTGACCTGCGCGCGCTGCCACGATCACAAGTACGATCCGATTCCCACGCGCGATTATTACGCTCTCCACGGCGTCTTCGCCAGTTCCGTCGCTCCGGACGAAATGCCCGTCCTCGGCATTTCCCCCGATCCGAAAGCGTATGCGGAATATTTGGCGAAACGCAAGCCACTGCAAGAGAAGTGGGAGACCTTCATCCGCAAGCAGGAGGCCGAGGTGCTCCAGCAGCACCGGCAGCTGACGGCCCAGTACCTGCTCCTGAGTCGGGAGCCGACCAAAGTGGCCGAACTCGACAAGGAGGCGTTCGCGTTGAGTGACCGGAAAATCCTGCGGACCGGCGCAGCACGTTGGCTGAAGGCGCTGGAAAAACGGAATCCGGAATCCGATCCGATTTTCGCTCCCTGGTTCGCGTTCGCAGCGCTGCCGACTGCGGAATTCGCCGACCGTGCCAGGGCAGTGTCGGCCAAAATCGCCGCCGATTCTCCCGGCCGGTCCGTGAACCCGTTGGTGGCTCAGGCGTTTGCCGGCGACCCACCGACCTCTTTGAAGGATGTGGCGGAGCGCTATGGCAAACTGTTCGAGGGCGTGGACAAACAATGGCAAGAGAGGGTGCGAAGCGATGCCGGAAGCCAGAACCTGCCCGAGGCCGACCAGGAAGCGCTGCGCCAGGTGTTCTACGGCAAGGACAGCCCCGGTAACTTGCCGGCGGAGTTAATTCCGAGTCTCTATAACGTACCGGCACTCATGCAGATCCAACCACTCCAGGCACAAATCACCCGCCTCGACGCCAGTCATCCGGGGGCTCCCCTGAGAGCGATGGCGCTCGTGGATAGTCCGCGGCCGATGAACAGCCGGGTCTTCATCCGTGGGAACCCGAATCGGTTGGGTGAGGAAGTTCCCCGCCAGTTCCTGGCGATCCTGGCCGGAGACAAACGGAAGCCGTTCACGCGTGGGAGCGGCCGACTCGAACTGGCCCGTGACATCGCCAGCCGGGACAACCCTCTGACGGCCCGGGTGATGGTGAACCGCGTTTGGCTCCAGCATTTCGGCGCCGGTCTGGTGACGACCCCCGACGATTTCGGGTTGCGCTCCGATCCACCCAGCCATCCCGAATTGCTGGACTACCTCGCCTGGCGGTTCATGCAAGACGGCTGGTCACTCAAGAAACTGCATCGCGTGTTGATGCTCTCGAGCGTCTACCAACAAAAGAGCGACGACGACCTTCGCCACGAGAAGCTTGATCCGGACAACCGGCTACTGGCGAAAGCGAACCGTCGGCGACTCGACTTCGAATCGACGCGCGATACGCTCTTGTTTGTTGCAGGCAATCTCGACTCGTCCTTCGGGGGGCGTCCGGTCGATCTGCTCAAGCAACGGGAGGGCAACTACCCCAATCGCCGCACGGTCTATGGATCCATCGATCGCAACGACTTGCTGTCTTTGTTCCGGACGTTCGATTTTGCCAACCCGGACATTACCACAGCGCAACGGGACGCCACCACTGTGCCGCAACAAGCGCTCTTTTTTCTGAACAGCCCCTTTGTCATGGAACAAGCTCGCAAAATGGTCAATCGGCCCGCCTTCCAACCACTCGAAGAACCGAAGCGGGTTCGCGACCTTTATCAACATGTCTATCAGCGCGATCCATCGGCGAAAGAGGTCCAACTGGGACTTCGTTTCCTCCGGGCCGAGCCGGCCTCACCCGACCCGAAGGAGCAGCAGTTGCTAACCCCCTGGGAACGCTACGCGCAGGTTCTGCTAATGTCGAATGAACTGATGTTCGTGGATTGACCGGCCCGCTCACGCAGTTCAGTGTTTAGTGTTTAGTGTTCAGTGTTCAGTAAAACAAAGCTAACTGAAAACTGAAAACTGAAATCCGGAAGTGAAATGATGGTCGTTGATCTCCCGGAACTGGCTCGTCGAATGCTGGCGGCTTACGAAGCCAGGACGCCGGGCTTGTTCGTTGGTGAACTCCTCGGCCTGACAACCACCCAGGCCTATGCCCTTCAGACGGAGATCGCCCGGCTGCGCGAGCAGCGGGGGGAACGCGTGATCGGCTACAAGGTCGGCTGCACGAGCAGGGCCATCCAGACGCAGTTGGGGGTCAGGGAGCCGATCTTTGGTAGAATCTTCGACACGGACTGTTTTCGATCCGGTGCGAGGCTCTCGTACGCACGCTTCGCGAATCTGGCGGTGGAGGGCGAGTTGGCGGTGCGGCTCGGTCAGGATTTGACCGGCTCGACCGTTTCGGAGAACGCCTGTTGGGAGGCGATCGAAGCCGTCTTTCCTGTAATCGAATTACACCACTATGTGCTTCACGCGGCCTCGTCGCCCGACCTGCAGTTGATCGCCAGTAGCGGCATGCACGCGGGCCTGGTACTTGCGGACCCTGCGACCGTTCGCTCGGAGCCAGGGAAATGTGCGGATCGCCTCAGCATCCGAATCAACGAGGTCATCGTCGGATCGGTGGAGGATGCCGCGTCGCTCACTTCGCCCATCGAATCGTTGCGTTGGCTCGCCGCGCGACTCGCACAATTCGGACTCCCGCTTTGCAAGGGTCAGGTGATCCTGACCGGCTCTCCGATGAAGCTGTATCCGGTCGCTCCGGGCAGCCGCATCGTCGTCGAAGCACCGCCCTTGGGAGCAAGTTGGGTCGAGATTGATCCCTAAGGACCAGCGGACAAAACCCCTGGACTAAGAGGCAGAGGGGAGTCCAACCGCCTTCCGGCTCCCCCTTGCTTCTTAGGGAAGGGGGGTTTGGGGGGTTAGGTTTTCTCCGGATGTCCTAAGTTCCACGCAAATCAGGAGACCAAGCAATGGGGTACGATGGCGCGTTGGTGTTGGACTTTCTGGCGCGGGCGCACCAAACCACACTGCTGACCGATCAGGAGAAGCATCTGATCGGTCTCGCCGTGACCATGACTCGGGGCTGCCAGGTCTGTACGCGGGGCCGCATCGAGAAAGCGCGTGCGGCCGGCATCGGGGATGATGTTCTGAATGCGTTGATCGCCGTTGTGTCGGCGGTTAACGCCGGGGTGACAGCGGCCACGGCCCGGGAAGGGTTCCGGCTGTCCGACGCAGCGGTGGTGGAGGATTGCGGTGCGCACTGTTCGGCGGAGGCCTCTGCCGGGAGTTGAGAGTGCGACTGGAAAAGGGATGAAGGATCAAGACGGCTTCGTGTTGAACGGTCGGCACTTGGTCGCCTGAAAGCGTTTCCGCGCGTCGGTCACATCGACCGACGTACCAATCAGCACGTCGAACCCATTCAACCCCCTTTCATCTCCACGAGGGCGGCTCATCGTCGTGTCGTGCCGACGCAGGTCCGCTGCCGTATTGTCCGCCACCTGGGGAAGCATGGACTGCGGGTGACAGGTTTCGCCGGTCGGTCTCAGCCGACCGCGAATGAAGCAGCCCGCTTCCGTGGCCGCCACGAGGACACTGCTGGCTGCGGTGTCGTTGGTAATGGTCTGCGTCATCAATCGTGTGACCTCCGATGGCCAGGTGGTCACACCCTCGGCGACAACCCCGTGGTCGGCAGCGAGGACAACCCGTCGGGGGGTCGTTCGGGGTGCGAGCGCCTGCTGAACGGCACAGAGTTGCGCAGTCAGTTCTGCCAGCCGTCCGAGACTGCCCGGGGGGCTTCGCGCGAGCGGCGAGGAATTCGAGAATGGTGTCACGGGTCATTCGGGAAATGTACGGAGGCCGCCTTGTGAGTCGATTGATGGAGGAGCCTGTCGTCGCGTCGGGTGGCGGTCACTCTGTCGGTGACAGACTTTGACACGATGGACCGAAGCCGCTGAGCGTCGGGTGCAACGCCTCGCTATCAGGCTCAGGTACCGCGGGAACGCAAGAATCGCCGCGCAACTGCTTATTTTGTAAGGTGTTACATGCTCAATCTAATGACCGACGGCTATGACCGGCTGCAGTTGTGTTGCTTTCCGGAAATCGCTCCTGGTCGTCGCCGAAACCGGGCTTTCAATTATGCGAATGAAAGCCCTTATGCGGTCCGGTATTGAGGATGTCGGCCGCCTCGGTTAACTATTAAATATAAGATAATTATAGTAATTGAAGTTGACAACTGCACGAAATTTTTCATTTCGGCGGACGATTGGTCAGCATCTGGCGCGAAACTTGCCGAATTTATGCGTCACCTAAAGCAGTCGGAAACCCATCCTGAGAGTAACGTCATGGCTTCTCCCTTCCTCTCCTCCGCTTGGCTAGGTCGCCTGATTCGGAACTGGTCGTGCCCTCGTATCAAGGATCGATCGAGGGTCGGCAACTTCCGGCTTACATTCCAACAGATGGAAGATCGCATCACGCCTGATGCCCCAACGGTGACCGGCATCAGTCCAATATACGGCCCGGAGACCGGGGGAACCTTGGTCACGATCACCGGAACCTCCTTCACCGGTGCCACTGCGGTCGACTTCGGCACCATGCCAGCAACCAGCTACACCGTCCTCTCGGATTCCACGATCATTGCGGACGACCCAGCCGGTACTGGGGTAGTCGACGTCACGGTCACCAACGTCGATGGGACATCGGCAACCTCTCCCGCCGACCAGTTCACGTACGTGGCAGCCCCGACGGTCACCAGCANNCATCAACCCGACAGACGGACCGGTGACCGGGGGAACCACGGTGACGATCACCGGGACCGCTTTTACTGGCGCCACAGCGGTCGACTTCGGTATCACGCCAGCGACCAGCTTCACAGTCGTCTCGGACACCACGCTCACCGCAGACGACCCGGCCGGCACTGGGGTCGTCGACGTCACGGTTACTAGCACTGGTGGGACGTCAGCCACCTCCCCCGCTGACCAGTTCACCTACACGACAGCCCCGACAGTCATCAGCATCAGCCCGACAGACGGACCGGCGTCTGGGGGAACCACTGTAACGATCACCGGCACCGCCTTTACTGGCGCTACTACGGTCGACTTTGGCACCACGCCAGCAACGAGCTTCACCGTAGTTTCGCCGACGATGATCACCGCGGACGACCCCCCCGGCACCGGGGTAGTCGACGTCACGGTGACGACTCCTGGTGGGACGTC
>PLDW01000514.1:5388-5548 GCA_003136315.1 Gemmataceae bacterium
GTCTCGTCGACCACGATCACCGCTGACGATCCGGCCGGCACGGGAGTAGTCGACGTCACAGTGACTACTCCGGGTGGGACGTCGGCAACCTCCCCCGCTGACCAGTTTACCTACACGGCAGGCCCGACAGTCATCAGCATCAACCCGACAGACGGACCGG
>PLDW01000406.1 GCA_003136315.1 Gemmataceae bacterium
CAGGGTTGTAGTCTGGGCATGGACCTCCCCAGACGTCAGGGTATACTGCATGTGACGCAAGCCTCGGTGCGGTGCTAATGATGTCTTGCAAACTCATTATCCGAACGGGGCTTGCGTCGTTCATCCCCTCCCTCCTCGGAGTGTCGCCCAACTTGGTAACTACTGACGCTCCTTCCCTCCTCCCGAGGAACGATTAGGTCGAGAGACATTTCGCTCCCCACGTAGCATTGGATGGCAAAGGCATCGTCCAGTCCGATCTTGCAGACCATTCGCAGTTTGGTCGAAGACCAGGGCGTGAAAGCGCTGTGCGATCACGAGCTTCTGCGTCGATTTGTTGCCACGCATGACCAGGCCGCGTTTCACACTCTCCTGCGCCGGCACGGACCGGTGGTACATATTGTGGGCCGAAGCATGTCAGCGACTTCGCGATGCCATCTCCTTTTCACGCGACAACGTGACTGGCTCTCTCGATGTCCCTTGAATTTCTCGGGGAAATTTTTCGTAATGCACGAATCATTTGGGCCTCACATCATTTTTCTGGACAGGAGTGGGTCGAAAGTCATAAAAGGACTGAAGGTCGAGGCCGGAGCAACTCTGACGGGGCATCTTGACCGGACTCGGCGTCTTCCAATTGTTCTTCAATCGATTTTACAATTGGTCTAAATGGAAGTCGTTATGTTCACATCTCTCTTTGCGACGGAAGTCCAGGCAGTCCTGGATAACGCGGTGTCGACCGCTGGTCAGGCGAGCGGACCGTTCCCATCGCCCGCGGATTGGCGTGATCAGGTGATCTACTTTCTCATGGTGGATCGGTTCAACAATCCCGCGGCGCTACCGGTCCATCAGCCTTACGATGACCCGGGTTACGCCCAGTATCAGGGGGGGAAATTCTCGGGTGTTCAGCAACAACTTGCCTACATCAAGAGTTTGGGAGCCGGTGCCATCTGGCTTAGCCCGGTGCTGAAGAACCTTCTTTGGGATCCCGGCAGCTATCACGGCTACGGCATCCATGATTTTCTCCGGGCCGAGCCGCTTTTTGCAACCAACCCGGCCAATGCCGACGACGAATTGCGCGCCCTTGTAGACGCCGCCCACCAGGCCGGGCTTTACGTGATTTTTGATATTGTCCTCAACCACGTGGGCGATGTTTTCGCCTACAACGGCCAATCCACCGCGCCTTTTTCGAGCGTGCCAATGCCCATCCAATGGCGTGACGCCAGTGGAACCGCGCAAGCGCAATGGAGCGATGTCGCCGCCATTCAAAATCCGCCGATAGATGGTGTGGTGTGGCCATCAGAACTTCAGCAGAATCAATATTTCCGCCGGCAGGGCACGCCTGATCCCAACGGAGCGGACACGGTAGGCGACTTTGATTCCTTGAAGCAAATGATGACGGCAGATCCCGATCTGCAAGGGTTTTTGATCCGGGCTTATCAATATGTCATCGCACGCTATGACATTGATGGGTTTAGAATTGACACGCTTCGCTATCTGCAAGGCAATCTGCCGCAGCTTTTCGGCAATTCCGTGCGCGAGTTCGCCTTGAGCATCGGCAAGAAAAACTTTTTCACGTTCGGCGAGGTGTTGGACGGCAACGAGGAGGCGGACATCGCTCGCTTTATTGGCCGAAACACGACCACCGGCGATGACGCCGACAGCCTGGTTGGCGTCGACGCGGCACTCGATTATCCGCTATTCAACGTTCTGACGCCGACCGTCAAGGCCTTTAGCGCTCCGACGGCTGTGGTCGCCATGTACAATCTTCGCAAACAGGTGGAGCAATATATTCTCAGTTCGCACGGGGATGCTTCGCGGTTTTTTGTCACATTCCTCGACAACCATGATATGAAGGCGCGCATCCGGTATGAGCAGCCGGGCAATGTTGATGAGTTTGACGACCAGGTCACGATGGGTGTGGCCTGTCTTTATTCATTGCCGGGCGTTCCATGCCTGTACTACGGCACCGAGCAGGGGTTGCACGGCTCCGGCACAGATCCGGCGGTGCGGGAAGCGCTGTGGGGCATCTCGCCAACGTTTCCCCAAAACAATTCCTTCTACCCGCAGATTCAAGCAGTCGTCGCCGTGCGCAACATCCAACCAGCCCTTCGCTACGGGCGGTTCTATTTCCGGCCCATCTCGGGCGACAGCGTGAACTTTGGCATTTCACCGTATCCCGGCGGAGTGTTGGCATGGTCGCGCATTCTGAATGATCAGGAAGTCGTGATTGTGGCCAACACAAACACAACTCTGAGCCAATCAGTGGATGTGATACTGGAAATCACCTTGAGCGCGCCTGGCGATACTCTTCGCGTGCTCTACAGCAACAAGTCGGCACCCACCGCCCCGGCTCCGGTCACGACTCTCAACCAGGTCACGGTCGCTGAAGTGGATGGGACGACAGGAACAGGGCCGGTCAATACGGTTCGCGTCACGCTACAACCGATGGAGGCGCAAATTTTGCGAATCTGAACTTGCTACGCACTCGCGTTTGAACTCAACACCAACACATTGCCAGAGGGCCATTTAGTGACCTATTCCGCATCCGATCTGGGCGAACGACAAATTCAGGTTCCATACAGATTGAACCGCGGCAACGTACTTTCATCTTGAAACTGATCGATTCCAAATCCCCTCACTATTTGGCGATGCCACGTTGCCGACGCATCTCCGCTTCCGCCTCCGCCAATAAAGGCGTGCCTTCCAGTTCGGCCTGGTCGGCCACTTCTGCCAACAACTTGGCGTAGTGTTCGCCTCGCAACAGCCTCGCGACGGCAAACGCTTCCTGTCGCACGTCTGGGTCGACATAGGCGTCGACCACCAGCGCGGTGACCGCCACAACAATCGCAGCGCGGGTTTTTGCCGGAGCGTCGACGCCCGGCGGCTGCAAGTCACCAGTGTCCTGGTCCGCGGCGGCCAGCCCTCGCGGCGACGAGCGGACACCGGTAAAGAATCGGCGCAGGGCCACGAGCGAGGCACGGGCAATTTGCTTGTTTCGCGACTGCACGAGTGTGGCCAGGGGGCGCAGCAGATCGGCGTCGCCGGCCAAGCCCGCCGCTTCGGCCGCGTCTGCCGCCAGTGGGTGGCGGTCGTCGGCCAAGATGATAAGCAGTTGCTTCCGGGCGGTTGGGTCGCCGGTGGCCGCGAGACCCGAAAGCGCGGCGGCATGCCAACGCCGATCCGGCCGGGCGGCAATGATCGCGGACAGATCTTTCGACGTGCGCGCGTCGTTAAGCGCTGCCAGAACCAATGTCGCCTCGGCTGTGCTGGAGCCGTCGGCCAGGTGCTCGGTGGCCAGCGCGTAGCCATCGGCCAATTCGTGCCGCGCAAGCAACCGAGCCATGCGTAGCTTGTACGGCAAGTGTGCCTCCGACTTGAGCAAGGGCCGCACTTCGCGAGCCGCCAAAGGCGAATCGAGGTTTTCCAGCGCCGCCAGCGCGGTCGCCTTGAGGTGGTGGTCGTCTCCTCGCAGCCAGCCCGTCAGCACGTGTACGGCCCGATCTTCACCCAGGCGGCCCAGTGCCCAGGCAATGTGATGGCGGTCCGCGGCCGCCAGGGTGGGTTTGCCGGCGATGGCCAAAAGGAGAGGCAAGCATGCTTTGCTTCGCATCCAGCCCAGCGCTTCGATCTCGGCTTCGGGCGACTGCCGCGCCAGGATCGACCGCTCCAGGCGAGCCAGCAGGATCCGTTCGGCCCCAGGGGTGTCGAGCCGGATCGCCGCGCGTGCATAGAGCGATTCGCGGGCGGGATGTTCGTCGAGCGGCAGCCTGGCAAGCGTTTCCAGCACCGCGGCGACCGATTGCGGGTGTGCGATACGAGACAGTGCCGTGGCCGCTGCGTCCCGCTCGGCGTAGGTCTTGGCGGTGGTCAATTGCGAGATCAACAATTCTCGCGCCCATGCGACGTTGGGCTTCAGCGTGAGCAGATGGTCCAGGGCCTCCAGCGCGGCCAGGCGCACGTGCGTGATGGGTTCGTCCGATTCGAGTACCGCGCGGAGCGCGTCGGCCACGACGTCGAGCTGCCGTGGATCGTTGGGCATGATTCGGCTCGCCAGTATGTCGCGGAGCACCTTCAGCGTCGCACTGCGGACGGCCGTTAAGGGGTCGCGAGCCAACCGAGAAAGCGACGGCAAAGCGCGTTCGTCGACCGCCGCCCAGTCGGCCCGCAACCGGAGGCTCGAAAGGATCGGCACAGCGGCAAGGCCATAGACGCCCTCTAGCCGCTTGACCAGCAGTGTTGCGCGCTCGCGGCGCGAGCGCGCATCAGCCACCTGAATCAGCGTCTCGATTACAGGCACGAGCGGGTCCTCTGAGCCTGTGAGCAGGGGCACCCGTTCGGCGAATGTCGTTGCGCCCGCAGTTGCCGATACGCAGCCGTAAGTAAATGGCCCCTTTTGCTGGGCCAGGATCAGCAAGCGAAACTCTCCCTCCTTCAAAGGTGGAGCCGCGGTTCCGTCGTCCGCGGGAAGTCCCAGGTCGGAGGCCGTCATCGAAAGCTGATCGCGCTGAAAGATTCCCTTGAGACGCCGGATCGGCTGAAAGCGGTACTCGCGAAAGGCCACGTCGGTCTTGGCACCTTCGACCACTGTGAGCTGACTGATGCTGGCCACGCGGACCACCATCACCAGATGCGCCTGGCCCAAGCCCGGTTCGAGGTGCCAGTCTTCGAACCCTTCCTGGGCCGACGCGCTGGGGCAGGCCAACGAGACAGCAACCACCACCACGGTCGAGATGCGGAACATCGAAGAATGAAGCCAGTTGTGCATGGAAACCTCCCAAGATCCAGGTTTCAAGAAGAGCAGCAAAAATCCTTGACACGCGGCTCGCCCTCACGATCACTGCTGGGCAAATGCGTTGCCCCCGTTGCTGGTTCAAGCTCGGCCGAGGTCGCCACCGGGCATACGGCCAACCGGGGACCGGGACCGATCGGAACCGCGGCTGGTTCCCGCTCGGCTGAGGACGTCACTGGGGTCGGCCGACCGGCAAAATCGTAGCGCAATCCGCAGGGCAGGATGGCAAACGCCAGGCCCACCGTACACACCCCGGCCGTCCAGGTGTGTCGTGTTCCCTGGGTGGCGTCGAGTATCGCAAGCAGCCTCTGTTCGAGGCCCTTGGCGGCACTCATCGCGGTGGCTTGTGGGACGGCTTGCTCCGGCAAGGGGTTGACGAAATCGAGCACATCCAGCAGCAACTGAGCATAATCACGCCGCGATTGCGGCAGATGGGCCACCACCGCCATGTCACAGCACGTTTCCTCGCAAGCACGCAGCTGGCGGCCGATCGAACCAACGATGGGCAACCACCAATAGGCCACGCCGACCGTCAACTCCAGCATTCGCACCAGGTGGTCGCCGCGCTTGATGTGGACCAACTCGTGCAGCAGCAGGGCGGCACTCTGCGACGCATTGAGCTGACCCAACAACGCCATCGGCAGCAGCATCCGTGGCCGGTACCGGCCTGGAACGACGAGGGGCGACAATCGGCCCGGCATTGCCAGAATCTCCGGCGGGCACCGAATCGAAAGCTCGGAAGCAAGACTGGCTGCCAGCGATTGCCATTCTGGCGGTGCCGGGCTGGTATGTGCGATCAGTCGTCGAAATCGCCTCCAGCGGCGCCAGGCGGTCCAACCCGTCACGGCGGCACCTGCCGACCATGTAGCCAGCAGAACCCAAGGTAATGTGTCGTACACGAGGGTTTGTCTTGGCGCGTGCTGACGACAGCCGCAGGTGCCCAGCGTGCAGGCCATGATGCCCGGTGATCCATGCAACGGCACATTCACCAGTGGGGGCGTCACCAGCTTGACCAGCACGAGTACCCAGAGGACGTGGGCAATGGCGGGTCGTCGAATCCGCCACTGCACGAACCAGGCCGCCAGTGCCAACAGCAACGCCAGGAGGACGTTCGAGACGACACAGGACAACCACGGCATGATCTCATTCCTTTACGAGCTGGGCGACTGCGGACCACGCTTCGCAACAGGTTTCTCATCGAGTAGCTTGCGCAAGTGAGCCCTCTCCTGGGATGTCAACTCGCCTATCTCGACAAGACAGGTCAAGAGTGGCGTCATGGAATTGCCGCCGAGGCGGTCGGCCACCCGACGCAGTTCACCACCAATCAAGTCATCGCGAGCGACACTCGCCTGGAAGATCCAGTTCGCCTCGTCTTTGCGTCGGTGAACGAGATCTTTGGCCACGAGTCGGGAGAGGAGTTTTTGGACGGTGGCGAACTTCGAACTGCCGCCCTGGGGATAGATCGCATCCCGCAAGTCGCGAATTGTCGCCTCGCCGCGTTGCCAAAGCTCTTCCAACACCCTCAGTTCGGCGGCAGTGATCGATGCGAATTGCCGTTTCTTCATCAGGCGTTCCCACAGCCGCGATTGGGCTCGGAGCAATAGCAAGACACGTCGTCTTGCAAAGATCATAGACAACTTGTCTCGTATGTCAAGGGCGACAACCAGGATTCTTGGGATGGCGCTCGTTTCCTCGCGCCGGTGAGGAGCCGGGTTACTTTTTTCGGTCAGAAGAACTGGCTCGCTGATGACACAGCGCGGCAGAGCCGCAATGGAAGAAGATAAGTGGTCTGGAGACAATTCCCTTCGTTGGCGCTTCAGGCTTGTGGAAAAGTGCGACCTCAATTCGTTGTTGGTCGACTGTTTAACTTAGCAATAACGATTGGTGCAGCGTGCCAAGAAATCGAGGGGTTGCTATCCAGAGGGAAGACCAATAACCGAGAGAAGAGTGAACGAAATTAGCTTCTTCTCTCATTCTCTGTCTTATCGCTGTACTCTCTGTGACTCTGTGGTGAAATCATCTTCTTGCTGTATCATTTTACCCACGATGACTTCATCGGGTATACAGCGGCCTGATGGATTGTGATATCGCTCGTCTGTGGAATAAGAGCGAGCCTGCGGCTCTTCTCGTCCGGGATTGCCGCCACGGACATCGCCACCCGGCCACCGTCGGCGAAGACCTCAATGGAACCGCGGTCGGCCAGGATGCGGAGATCGAGTTTCCCCTCGCGCAGTCTGACTGTGGAGGTCACGTCCTTACAAGTCAGCGTTCCTTTCGCCGCATCGTACGTCAGCTTCGTTCCACGCAACTCCAGCGTGAATCCGCTCCCATTGCCCACATCGACCTGGATCTCGGCATCGAACGTATCCAGGTTGTCTGCGATCGTCTGCGGGCCGTAGGTTTTCAACCCATCCTTGCTCGGTCTCGTGTTGACTGGTTTCCCGTTACGGAGGGATGTCATCTCCACCACCGGCAGGGCCGTCATCCGCGGACCGTCCTGATCCGAAACCAGTCGAAGATCGACCGGCACGGTCATTTGTTGATTGAAAGGCATTCCCGGGAACACGATCCCGTTTCCCCAGCCGATCTGCACTCGGCGTGGCTTCCCGGTCTTGTCCTTCGGGGCATTGTCGAAGGTCTGCGCCGCGTAGAACCGACCGTACCAGAGTTGCTTCTTCTCCTTCACGTCTGGGAGGAACGCTTTCCCATCGAAGTCACCGGTGAGGTACTTGCCGTCAGCGGCGTAGAGTACCCACTTCGTCGCCCGTTTCGAGTCGCCCTCAATCGGCAGCTCGAACAGGTCCGGGCATTCGTAGAATCCCTCAATCCGGCTGGCGAAAGTCCAGGTCTTGAGGTCTGGCGAGGTGTGGAAGGCGATCCACTGCTTCCCCTGAAATTCGTCGTAAACCGCCATTACCCAGTGCTTCCCTTTCTCATACCAGACGAGTTTTGGGTCTCGTCCGCTGTGTTTGACCACCGGGTTCTTGTCGTACTCAGTCCAGGTCCGGCCCTTGTCGGTGCTGAAGGCGATGCACTCCCCGCGGCCAGTGCTGGTGTACGCGAGCACAAGCGGCTTGCCGTCCTTACCCCAAACGGAGGTGTTGCCGGTATCGACCACCGCGCTCCCGGAGAACGCCCAGTCGCCATATTGCTTTGGGTACAGCCCGATCCCGAGTTCCTTCCAGTGGACGAGATCCGGACTGACCGCGTGGCCCCAGTGCATATTCCCCCAGTTCACCCCGAACGGGTTGTGCTGGTAGAACAGGTGCCATTCACCATCCTGGAACACCAACCCATTCGGATCGTTCAGCCACCCGAACCGACTGGTGAAGTGGAATAGCGGGCGATGCTTCTCCTGGTAGAGCTTCAAGGGGTCGGGCACAGCCGCAGCGAGTTGCAAGGCGTCGAGGGCTTTCGAGTCGGCCGGGAGGGTGGTTTCGACGGTGAGTATCTTCCCCTGGAACGCGGACAGATCGGCAAAGGCCCAGTGGTCGGGCTTCCCATCCAGGTCCAGTTCGATATCGAACTCGCGAACGGTTTCTTTCCCGTCGAGGATCTTGATTCGCCGCAGGGGGCCACCAGTTTTCACCGGGAGGTGGAGGTAGGCGAGATCGACGACGAATGTCCGTCGGGCGGGCTCGGTCTGTTTCTTCTTGTCGCTCTGGGTGATCTGGTCGATATTGATGTGACCCCACCCGCCGGTGGCCTCGTTGACGATCTGGATGGCCGCGGCCTTCCCCTCGAACTCGGCGACGTCCCAGGTGTGCCAGTCGAGGCGCTCGGTTCCGCCGGGCCGGTCGTTGGGGCCGGTGGCAGTGCGAACGACTTTCCCGCCGACGAGCAGGTTGATGCAAGTCTGACCCGGCTGTTTGCCGCCGCCGATGAGGAAGTTGAGGAACGCGCGTTCGATTTTGAACTCGGGCGAGGTGAGCGTGCCGGTGGCGGAATCGCCGCCGAGGAAACTGTTCACGAGCCCTTTGCCGAGGAAGCCGGTCACGGGCATTTGACCTGGGAGGGTGCCTTTGGCCGGTCCTTTCCCGAACGCGGTGCCGGTGGTCTTCCACCCCTCGGCATAGGTGTCGCCCTCGAAGTCGGCAACAACAATGTCTGACCGGTCGGCGGCGTGGATGGCCAAGAGGGAGAGGGTCGCAAGGATCAGCGGGACGGCGAGTCGCATGGGGAGCCCTGGGAGATGAGACGGCCTTTGGAGAGGGCACGGGTGTCTGTCGTAGTTTGGAGCCAGGGCGGTCTGCCGTCCAGGGTAATCCTGTTTGGCGGAACCGGCTTCTTCTCCCCCTTATCCTGAAACGGAAGGGGGTCGGGGGGGTTAGGACTCGTCCGGGAACACCACTGGAATTGGGGGTGCGCTGCGAATCTTCGGCCTGAAAAGCCGTTTCCTCCAGCACAGGCCGAACGGCTGGCTATCGGTTACACCTCGAGGGTTGGGGACCGAGCCGGAGCACGATACGATACTCTGACAACTCTATTCTGTTACACTTTCCGCGTTGCCCCGCTTAGGCGACACTTGGACATTCTGGCAACTCTATTCTGTTACACTTTCTGCGCTGCCCCGCTTCGGCTTTGTCACAGAATGGGGTTT
>PLDW01000489.1 GCA_003136315.1 Gemmataceae bacterium
TGGCCCAGGATGGCCAGGACACGTTGAAAATGCCTGTTGTTCTCCTGTTCGTTTGATCGGCGAAAAACACGGTTCTGATCTTCGACGAGTTCTAAGGGCCGTTCTTGCCGAACCAATCCCACACATCCTGCTGGGAACGAGAGCAAGCGGCACCTCGATTCGCAAGATCCGATCACGACAATCCCCATTGCAGAGGCCGACGGTGTGCTCTCCGTCGTGGCAATGCGTAGGCGCGTGGTCGCCGACTGAGCCTTCGACATTGCACCATTTTCCAATACAACCGCCAATATCTGGGCGGAATGGTTGAGGGTTCGGTCGGGCCGGATAAGGCATCAGTCCGTCGACGCCTAGCGCAACCCGTTGGAACCTCTGGGAAAGGCTCCTCCGATGACCAAAACCGTTCTCGAACTTGATCTGGTCGGCTACAGCACGATTGCCGACATGCTGGAACAGGGTTTGGGAGTCGAGACCAGTCCCCGACTCAATCGCCAGATCCAGGCTTTCGTCGATCAGGGACTGCAATCAGTGAAGCTGACTCGCGATGCGACGGTGATGCAAACGACCGGAGACGGCGCGATTCTCGTATTCGACAAGCCCTCCCTGGCCCATGCCTTTGCGGAGGCAGTCCATCAGGCCACGCGAACGCATAACGCCACGAAAAGCGCAGACATCGGCAAACGCATCTTCCGTATCGGGATCGCGACGGGTGATCTGGTGATGGAACCCAAAGCCAATGGTGGCTTTGACATCGGCGGAATGACCATCGCTCGGGCTGTACGGCTGGAAACCAAAGCCAGGCCCGGCGAGGTGCTGTGTGACCTCAAGACATTCGCTGGTCTGTCGCGAAAACAGAAGAAAGGGTATTCGGCTCCCGAAAAGGTTGCCGGAAAACGGGACGAGTCGTTCCAGGCGCACCGGTGTGTCATGAACCCCAACGGCGGGAAGGATGCCGAGTGTTTTACCCGTGCAAAGGAGGTGGTGAAACCCACAACCGTCATGCCCAAACAGAGCCACGGAGTCCCAACTCCCCCTGATCGAAGAGAGATACTCGCGCTCTTAAAACAACTGAAACCAAATCAATTTGATGAATTGATTTTCTTGCTGAATGTGCCAATATTACGACGTCCATCCGATACAATCGTACCCGATCTGCGGAAGAACGAACTCTTGAAATGGGCCGAAGAAACGCCCTCAGATTTGGTGAACCTACTCCTTGAGTTGCGGGAGTACGTCGGTCCTTCACCCCCCCCGGTTCGAGGTTCACCTCTTCCCATTCCCGAACAGCGTTCCACGCACGTGAGCCGGCCTCCGGCTACGGTGACGGGTTCCGGCGCTGAGCCTCCCAATCCGCAAGCGACCAGCTCCCAGAACAGGGCGCTGGAGGAAGCGCCTGTCGGGGTGCAGTCATCAGGGGAGGGCGAGACGGCCCTTCAGAAACTCCGAGATCAGGCCGTGGATTGTTTGAAGAACAGTCCGAAGGCGGTCGAGATTCTGGCCAAGGAATTGGCTTCCATTCTGCCCGAAAAAGACAACCATCTGGTAGGCCAACCCCAGAGCGAAAAGCGGTGCTATGACATCATCGATATCCTGACCAAAAAGATACACATGGCCCAAGCTGTCGATGTGTTGGTTGATGGGTTCCTGACCGCAGCGGGGAATCTCGGGGGACCGAATAACGAATGCGCTCTCGTGATCGAAAAAGTTTGCTATCTGATCTTACCTACGATATACAGGCAAGAAGATCTGCGTAAAGTCATATCATGTATTCCAGTAGGTCAAGGGGCTATGCTCTCCTTACCGATTGCGTATCCCACCTCAATCGAAATATTCATGGCTGCCGCCGATGGCCGCAAACTCATGCTCGACCGTCCTCACGATACCGTCGTGTTCCCCGCAGGCTCTCCACTGATCCCGAACCCACCAGAAGACGGCGTCGATCTCGGAGGGAATCTCTACAAAGAGCAGTTCCAGAAGCATTTATTAAAGAAACACTTCGTTTCAAAACAAAATTGGCCACAAGACCCGAAAAAGGTTCAGGAACTGATCGCTAGCGCACTCCAAGGCTCATTACGAGGACGAAAATTTCGATACTACTTTATCTACAATTTAGACGATCGATTTAATCAGAGTCGATACAAAATAATTATGCAAGAACTAAAAGAAATATTTCCAACGATTGTGTTTATCGGCCTTGAACCAGCGGCCGACCAGATCGGTGAGCATGAAGTTCTTTTTCGGTTGAACCAGATGCTTTGCACTATCGCAGGGGTAGAACAGAACCCATGACCCAACAGCCACCCTCTCTGGTCATCCAAATCCCAGGAGCTGGCGACTGCGCGGATAGCGTCCACATTTTTGACGAGTCGTCGCTCTGGGCCATCCGGGCCGCCCTCGCGGCCAATCGGCCGCTCCTGGTCCGTGGGGAGCCTGGCGTGGGCAAGAGCCAGCTCGCCCATGCGGCGGCTGTTTGGCTGAATCGGCCGTTCCTGTCGCTGGTCGTCGATATTCGCACCGAATCCCAGGATCTGCTGTCGTCCTTCGATGCCGTGCAACGGCTGGCCAAGGCCCAAATCTGTGGCGCGCTCCGAGAGGAGAAGCCCGAGGAAGTACTCGCCGAATGGAGGTTTGTTCACCCCGGTAAGCTCTGGTGGGCGTTTGACTGGAACGATGCCAAAACCCAGGCCGAGCGCATCCGCGACCCGATTCCGAGTTCCCCCGAGGGGTGGAAACCCGGCGAGGGGTGCGTGCTGCTCATCGATGAAATCGACAAGGCCGAATCGGATGTCCCGAACGGTCTGCTCGAAGCGCTGGGGTCGCGATCGTTTCCCGTGCGGGGTCGGAATGAGCCTGTCGCAGTCGTTGGCCAAGCTCCACTCGTGGTCATCACCACCAACGAAGACCGCATGTTACCGAATGCCTTCATTCGCCGCTGTCTGGTGCTTTACCTGGAACTCCCGACCGACAACGATGAACTCCGCAAGCTGCTGGTCAAACGGGGACAGGCCCACCTTCCCGAGATGGATTCGGCCCTCCTGGAACACGCGGCCAACCTGCTGATCGAGGAACGCAACGCCGCCGAGGCAAAGCATGTCCGACCACTTCCCGGGCAGGCCGAATACCTGGACCTGATCCGTGCGGTTTTCGAGATCTCCCGCGTCGAGAAGTCGGACCCGAAATCGGTCCTGGAGGCGGTGAAAGGGTTCGTCCTCAAGAAGAATGCCGGGAGCCGCGCATGAACCGGGGCAATCTCCCCAGAGCGCCCAAATCGGGGGAAAAAGTCTGTGAGACCCGAGTGAAGCTGAATCCGTCGGATGGCTTTACCTCGAAGAGGTTATATCACTCAGCCCAGGGTCGCGCTTCGCGCACCCTGGGTACACGGTTGTCACACCAGTGTTTTTACCGCGAAGCGGTTAGATAAGGTCAGTGCTTGTCGAACCGCTTCGCGGTACAGTGACAAAGATACAATCATATTTCCCAGAGTGCGCGAAACGCGACTCTGGGCTTTGTTATAAAAGCTCTTCGAGGTAAAGACTGCCGACCTCATGGTCTTCACCACGGCAGATCCCCTCGTTCCCACGCTCCGCGTGGGAATGCCGTCTTCGACGCTCCGCGTCCTGGCCTGGACCTACCAGATGCGTGACCGGGGATCATGCAGACCTCGCCTGGCGCGTGTCGGCGCACCCCGCAGAGCGGGGGAAGACCGGTTCCCACGCGGAGCGTGGGAACCAGATGAGATTCTGTCGCGTCCAGAGAAGTGTCGGGTTTTCCCTTGGGTTTGGCGTACCGAAGAGATCACACCCCATGAACCGGTCACTCGTCGGACATGCCGACCTCGCCCGGATCTTTTCCGCCTGTCCGAACGCCCCCCGGGATGTGATCGCTGAACTGTTGGGCTGGGAAGAACGCACGCCGGAACCCAGGCCGCCCGAGTTTCCCGAGATGGAACCGGCTGACGGGGCGGCCATGAGCCCCGCGCCGGAACGACCTCCCGAACCCTCCGGACCGTGGCCCGCATCCGCCGAGGAATGCCCCTTCTGGCGAGCGACTCGATTCTCGGTTCGGGACGTGACACCCACTTCGAAACGTGTGGCCGATCAGCCGGGGCAGCTCAGGTGGCGGGGTCAGCACAAAACGACCCCCACGCGGCCCGAACTCTGCCCCTGGCCCGCCCTCATTCCCAGACTCCGATCCGGCCTGCAAAGCCGCAAACACGCGCAACGAATCGATTGGGAGCGGGTGGTGTCCCAGATTGCCCGTGGACTGCTTGTCCGCCGCTTGCCGTGCCGATCGCTCAAGCGATGGGGCGAGAGGGTCCAGGTCATCCTCGATCGGAGTGATCGACTCGTTCCCTACTGGGATGATCAGGTCCAGGTTCTCAACCGGTTGAAGCGGATCATCCCGGAGCATGGCCTGGAGGTGTTCGTGGGATCGTCTCCCGATGTGGGGCCGATTCGCGATGTTGGGGAGTCGTCCACGGGGGGTTCGGTTCTCGTCCTGGGCGATCTGGGCGCGCTGCAACTCTCCGGAGATCGCTTGCAAAAGGCGTGGCAGGTGTGGGGTCAGGCGTTGCGAGAAAGTGGCTGTCACCCCCTGGCGCTGGTCCCGTGCGCGGTCGATGGCATTCCCTCGTCGCTGCGGCAGACGTTCACGGTCTCGTCCTGGCAACCGTTGCCCCATGCCCATGTCGAAGATCCGGACGACCGGAGGAAAACTGTCGAGCGGTTACTGGGGCTCGTCTCCCCGGCAATCCGCATCGAGCCGGGGCTTCTTCGCGAGATCCGCACTCTGTTGCCCGGACCGGGCGACGCGGCCGCCGATGCCTCCCTGGAGGCCGAACTCTGGCAGCATCCGACTGTGGTCAGCCGTCATGTTTCCGCGGCCTCCCTGGATGCCGAGCAAGCGAGCCAGGTGTTGATGCCGCAGTTCGAGAACGAATCCCAGCCGCTCCGCAGCGCTGTGCTGGATGTGATTCGGAAATGGCGACACCCTCTCCCCGCCGAAGTGTGGCTCCAGGAAGTCATGCGCCTGGCACCCGACTCTCGCCGCCTGGTGCCAGACCAGGACTGGGAGGACGCCCAGGCTGCGCTGAACTTCCTCGCCAGGAAGGCGACCACCCCCGGGAGCGAGGCGGGTGCCGTGAGGGACTACTTGGGCCGAGCGCTCGCGCGCGTGACGGATGCGGCCTGGACCGACCGGGAGATCGGGCCGGTCTATCGCATGTTGCATCGGGCGATTCTTTCCGAGAGCCAGCCTCCCGAGGGCTGGGATCCTGCGGAAGAGGATCGCGGGGACACTTCAGTCTCCCTCGAAATCCGGCAACAGGGCCGTGAGTTGACCTTCTCGGCAACGGTGCCAGGCGCTCCGAGTTCTGGGCGGGGGGGGAGCCCGTTCGGGTGGATTCAGACCACGAACAAGACCATTCGAGTCGATTCGGATTCTCCCCCGCCCTGGGCGGATGATTGGGGTCGGGATCACTACGGGCCGTGGGCGACGATCCGGGTCGGGAATGCCACCCAGCGCTTGCGGTGGATCCCACCGGGTCGATTCTGGATGGGTTCACCGGAATCAGAGGATGGCCGATACGCGGACGAAGGGCCACGGCATGAGGTGACGATCAGCGAAGGTTATTGGATGTTCGAAACACCCTGTACCCAGGCGTTGTGGGAAGCAGTGATGGGGATGAACCCGAGTCCGTTCCCGGGTGCCCGTCGTCCTGTGGAGACGGTGAGTTGGGACGAGTGTCAGGAATTTGTTGGGAAGTTAAATGCCCAGGTTGTGGGTTTGGAGTGTCGTTTAGCGCGTGAGGCGGAGTGGGAATACGCATGCCGCGCGGGTGCGGAGGGTGCAAGGTATGGACCGCTGGATGAGGTGGCGTGGCACTTTGGGAATAGTGGTGGGGAAACGCATGAAGTGGGGTTGAAGCAGCCGAATGCTTGGGGATTGTGCGATATGCTCGGAAATGTGTATGAATGGTGTTTCGATGGAAAGCGAAAGTACACGAACAATAAAGTGATCGATCCTGTCGGGCCGACAGCGGCTGGCGCCGTTCGTGTGATCCGGGGCGGTAGCTGGAGCATCGACGCGCGGCTCGTGCGAGCGGCGTACCGCAGCGAGCGCCGGCCCGTCTACCAGAACGACAACTTTGGCTTTCGCTGCTTGAGTTCAGGGCGGTTTTCCCCGGCAGAAGTGGAGTCGGCGGCGGAGGTTGGGGGCCGGAAGGCGGAGCCCGGCCCCCAACCGGAGCAAGCCGGCGGAACGGTCGAAGTGAGGTTGCGTGATGCGGAACCCGGGAGGTGCCGACTCCCCAGGTCGCCAAGAATCCTCATCTGGAGTGATTTGCACGAGATCGAACTGGAGCGCCGCCCCAGGCCGCGCTGGGCGACGGCAATCGGCCGGGACAAGTTTGGACTGTGGGCAGACTTTGAAATTGATAGAAAGGAGAAACCCGTTGTCCAGCGGATGAGGTGGATTCCGCCGGGCCGGTTTCTGATGGGGTCGCCCGAAAGTGAGCCTGGCCGATACGATGATGAAGGCCCGCAACACGAAGTGATCATCAGCCAGGGCTACTGGCTATTCGATACCCCCTGTACGCAGGAGTTGTGGTTGGCAGTGATGGATGGTGAGAATCCCAGTCATTTCCAGCACCCCCAACGCCCGGTCGAACAGGTGTCGTTCGAGGATGTGGAGGAATTCATGAGTCAGATTAATAGGTTGGTGGAGGGGGTGAGGTTGACACTACCGACGGAGGCCCAGTGGGAGTATGCGTGTCGGGCCGGGACAGTAACATCGACCTATGCTGGGGATGTGGAGATTGTGGGGGACAATAATGCGCCGGGGTTGGATACTATCGCCTGGTACGGGGGGAATAGTGGTCACGACTTTGACCTGCAAACGGGTTGGGACTCTAGCGGTTGGTGGGAGAAGCAGTATCTCCACACGAAAGCCGGGACGCGGAAGGTCGGCATGAAGCTGCCGAATGCTTGGGGGTTGTACGATATGCTTGGGAATGTATGGCAATGGTGTCGAGATAGTTTACAAAAATATATGAAACAACAAGAGACTGATCCAATAGGGCAGACCAAGGCTGGGGCCACTCGTGTGGTCCGGGGCGGTAGCTGGGGCTACCCCGCGCGGGACGTGCGCGCGGCGGCCCGCAGCGCGGACAAACCCACCGTCCGGGACTTCCACCTCGGCTTCCGCTGCTTGAGTTCAGGGCGGTTTTGAGGGGGCCGGAGTGGTGAGGAGGAAGCGTGTCGGAGCGTGGGCGGCGCCCGCGCAGACCGCGACCGACGAGCTGACCCCCAACGACCTTTCAAAGAAGGTGACCTCGGATCGGAACCCGGGATCACAGGACGACCCCGGTAGGGGTCGCAGCGATTAGCCGGTGGTCGAGCGCAGCTCTACCACCGGCGGCGGTGGCGGTGACAATGACGCAAATGCGATCGGCCAAATGACCCCGGTAGGGGTCACAGCGATGAGCCGGTGGTTGAGCGCACCTCCACCACCGGCATGGCCGGAGACCATGACGCGAACACGGATTGACCTCGGGACCGCGACGACGTTGATGCGACCTCACCGCGGTTGAGGTGGTTGCAACCGCAAACCGGTGGTGGAGCTGCGCTCAACCACCGGCTAATCGCTACGACCCCTCCGGGGTCGGGATCACCGGGCCGCTCACCCAAATGGCACACTTGGGCTGTCGCCCTGCGTTGTCCTTCAGCCGGATTTCCCCGTGACAGGTCCGATCGCCGCCAGGATACCGCACCCCCTCTCCGAGGGAAACCCACCCACTTGGGCCTCCGCGTGGGGGCAGGATCGGTTCGGCCCGTGGGCCGAGCTGGAAGTGAGTTCGGGAGTCGGTGGGCTGGTCACACAGCGAATGCGATGGATTCCGGCGGGTCGATTCTGGATGGGTTCACCGGAATCAGAGGATGGCCGATACGCGGACGAAGGGCCACGGCATGAGGTGACGATCAGCGAAGGTTATTGGATGTTCGAAACACCCTGTACCCAGGCATTGTGGGAAGCGGTGATGGGGAACAACCCCAGTCATTTCCAGGACCCCGAACGGCCGGTAGAACAGGTCTCGTTTGAGGACGTGGCGAGATTCCTGAGCAAGATTAACGATCTGGTAGAGGGGTTGGGTCTGACCCTTCCGACAGAGGCCCAGTGGGAGTATGCGTGCCGGGCCGGGATGACAACATCGACTTACGCCGGGGATGTGGAGATTGTTGGGTACAACAACGCGCCGGGGTTGGATGCCATCGCCTGGTATGGTGGGAATAGTGGTCACGACTTTGACCTGGAAAAGGGTTGGGATTCGAGCCGTTGGCCGGAGAAGCAGTACCCCCACACGAAAGCCGGGACGCGGAAAGTCGGCCTGAAGCTGCCAAATGGTTGGGGCTTGTACGATATGTTAGGGAACGTATGGCAATGGTGCTTGGACGGATGGCGGAATTATACGAACGAAAGAATAGTCGATCCTATCGGGCCAGCAGATGCTGGGGCCGATCGTGTGATCCGGGGCGGTTGCTGGAACGACGACGCACGGGGCGTGCGCGCGGCGTACCGCTACGCGGCCCAGCCCGTCTACCGGGGCTACGACCTCGGCTTCCGCTGCTTGAGTTCAGGGCGGTTTTAAGGGGTGGGCAGGAGCGGAGAGGAGGGAGCGTGTCGGAGCGTGGGCGGAGCCCCGCGTAGACCGCGACCGACGAGCCGCGGGGGTCCGAACCCGAAGGTGCGTGATGAATCGTGAGGGCGAGCAAACCCTGCTGCGGGTGTTCCTCCAGAACACCGACAGGTATTCGTGGTGGTCCACAGCCGATGACACACTCCTTGGCCGGGCCATGAGGCGGGAACTGGAGGGCGCAACGAGCCTCGAAGGGATCTGCGGCCTCGTCGGTGGCGAGATCGTGGAGCCCGGTCGGTGGGCGATTGTTCAACACCACCCGGTCATTCTGGAATTCCTCGACAGTCCGCAGGCAATCGGTGGGTTTTTGGAGGATGTCGCGCAGGTCGCCCCACGGACACTGGCCACCCTGGAGCGAGTCCACGTTCTGGCCCACCGTCGCCGCGCCGACGAGTCGGCTGCGGTGGCGTCTCACCTGGAAGTTCCGGGCCAGCCAGAACCGACAACGTACCTGCCTGGCCCCGAGGAGTTCCCGATCATGCGAACCGCCGTGGATGGCCAGTTGCTCCGGATCTTCGTCGACGATACGGACACCTTTCAC
The DNA here is from genome assembly GCA_003136315.1 of Gemmataceae bacterium. Classification (GTDB taxonomy): domain Bacteria; phylum Planctomycetota; class Planctomycetia; order Gemmatales; family Gemmataceae; genus Urbifossiella. The sequence goes on from PLDW01000489.1 coordinate 9,231, forward strand.
CACCAACCGCTTTACCGGGCCGTGCTGGACAAGGCCCACGAACTCGGTCTCTCGAATGCCGTCGTGCTCCGAGCACCCAAAGGGTTCGGCACACACCAGCGTCTGCACTCGGACTCATCCCCGGACTACGTCACCGAACTCCCCGTGCTCATTGAGGTGGTCGGCACAGCGGAGGAGATCGGGCGGCTGCTCCCCTTCCTGGACGAGGCCGTGCCGGAGGGGCTCATCACCATCGAGGGCGTGAAGATGCTCCGGCCCGTCGGGCAGGGAGATCCGGCAACCAGCACGTGAATTTCTGATACACGACCACGCCAGGGTTGTCACATGCACGGGAAGATCATTTAGACACACGCGCTGTTGGGCTCGGCTCTTGCCGCGCGTGAGGGTGGTGTGATTTTTCCCACGCGACTGAATCCAGTGAAAACCACCCACTTGTCGCCAGACGCGACAGCATTCGCTGTTGAGTCTTCAGCGTCCTCGTTCCCACGCTCTGCGTGGGAATGCCGTCTTCGACGCTCCGCGTCGTGGCCTGAACCTAGCGGATGCGTAATCGACGAGTCGGCAGATGTCGTCCCCAACGTGTGGCCCCACACCCGCAGAGCGGGGGAAGACCGGTTCCCACGCAGAGCGTGGGAACCAGGGGATCTGCTGTCGCGTCCAGCGAGGAGTGTCTTAATTTTTACAGAGAAATCGAGAAGACAAGAGGCGATGACGCCTTGCCAGCAGGTCTGGTTGCGGCTCGGCAACGCTGTGTCAGCTGCGGGCCATTCTGATCCGGTCGGGCTCCTATTCCAAGCGCTTTTTCGCGGCGGCAATTTCTGCCACCCGCATCGTCTGGAACCGATCCAGGTAGCCGCGCACCTTCGGCGATGGTTCCCATTTCGTGTACCGCCCCCAGGTGCGGTCGGCCCGTGCGGCCTGGTCCTGGAACGACTCGTGATACACCACTCGCCCCTGATCCACCAACTTCACCAGAAGCGGCTCTCCATCGATCGATTCCGAGGCGTCGGCGACCACCAGAGTCTCCCCCCGTGCGTAGACCCGGACGTGCCCCGGAATCGTTTCCTTTCCCGGCGAGTTCGAGAACTTGATGTTCGGCCGGTCCTCGGTGGCGGTCCGCTTGAACGCAGCGGAGACCGTGTCGCGGTGGACGAGTCGCCACCAGTAGCCGCCGGCACCCGGGAACAGCATTGTCGGCTCCAACCCGGTCCGCTCGCGGAACAACCCGTACACCTTCTGCACCTGTTCGGGCGAGACCTCGTCCTCAAACACGATTTGCCGCGGGGTGATCCCCGCCTCCCGCATCTTCTCGAAGTAGAGCACGCACTGGCTGGCGATGTCTCCGCTATCGACCCGGATGCCGACCCGATCCGTCTCCGGGTGCGCGCGGATCACCCGCAGGGCGTTCTCCAGCCCGACCGATTCGGCATCCACCAGATCACACAGGAGCGAGGCCGTCCCCATGCGTGAGACGAACCGATCCATCATCTCGAATTCGGCGTCTGCGAGCGACCGATCGAACGACTGAGCCGCGCACATCATTTCGTGACCGATCGTGCCGATCGACTTGAAGAGATCCGGGTAGAGGAATTCGGCAGTGTCGTTGGAGGTGAGGAATCCACCCCCGCCGACGTACCGGGCAAGGAGGAGGATCAGGTTGCACACCTCGACCGGTGACGACCGCAATCCGAACTCGGCGTCGCGGGGGGTAGCCAGTCGCATCAACCGGCCCTTGGTCGCCTGGATAACCGGAGCAAAATACCGGCACATGGCCGGCTCCAGGTAGGAGATCACGCCGCCCATCCCCTCGAATACCAGGCACGGCACTCCGGCCAGGAATGTCTGACCGCCGGGGAACCCCCAGACATCGATCGGGAGGACGATGTTCTCCCCGGGTTGGCTGGCGAGGACGGCGTCCCAGAGGTAGTCCGGGAAGACTCTCACATTCGACCGCTCCCGGCACCAGCGGCCAGATAATTCGATGTCTGCCCGCCGGAGGGGGCGGTGAAACCACTGGGCGAGCATGGCCTCGTGCCCGGCCATGATCAGTTGAGAGCCAGCCCCCGGTTCCGGCAGCCCTTTGCGGAGAGTGAGCGTGTAACAGGCCCGTGCGATGGCCACGTCCGGGACGGCAGCCCACATGGTGCGCTTGTAGGTATCGGTCCCTCCGATCCACCCGCCGAGTAGAAAAAGCTTGGCGAAGAACTCGTCCTGCATCTCCTGTCGCCTGGCAGCGAACGGATCGGGCGATGACATACGGTTACTCGGTGAGGAGGAGCAAGAGAACGATGTATAAGGCCGTGCTGAGGAGAAGCCCGGCCCCGAGGAATAGGAACTGACCAATCCCGCGCGCCGGGACAGGCTCTCCGGCATCCCGGGCGATTCGCCGCTGGCGGCGATACTCGACAGCCACCACCGCGAGGAGGGAGAACCCGACAATCAGATCGACAGCGAGGAGCACAGCCACGATGGCACCGACCAGCCCCATCGCTCGGCCCTCTGGCGATTCTGAGTCCTTTGCCGGCTCGCACGAGATCCAGGCCGCGCGGATACTGGTCCCCGGTCGAGACGGCCGGTTGTTCTGCGGAGAAACTTTGTACGGATCTGACCGGGTCCGACGACCGCCGATTGAGGCCGGACAGGATACACAGGGGGACAGAAACGCGGGAATCGCTCGAAAAATTCGGAACTGATGGGTCACAGGGAGGTGGAGCGGCTTTATCTTCGTAGAAACACCCGGAGCTAAAGCCATGTCGACTCCGCAGGCAACGGCGATGAATCTGGCGATGAGGGTTCTGGTGGCGACTGCGCCCAATAGCGCCACAGACCAGGATCTGCTCCGTCGGTTCGCTGTTGGGCGCGACGAAGAGGCATTTGCCGAACTGGTTCGTCGCTACGGTTCGCTGGTGTTCGGGGTCTGTCGCAGAATCCTCCGGGATCGGTCGATGGCCGAGGATGCGTTTCAGGCCACGTTCCTCACGCTCGCACAACGGGCACCCGCCGTTGGCTGGCGCGAGTCGGTCGCGAACTGGCTTTACACCGTTGCCCATCGGGCAGCGACCCGGCTGCGGTCAGCGCAAAGACGCCAGTCGATCGTCCCGCGAACGACGCCCGCAGGACCGCCTGACCCCGCCGAGCAGGTTTGTCTTCGAGATGCGATGGCGGCTCTGGATGAGGAACTCGCCCGGGTGCCGAATCGGTTGCGGGAACCGGTCGTCTTGTGCTGCCTGCAAGGGCACACCTGCGATGAGGCGGCCAGCATCCTGGGCATCTCCGTCGCAGCCCTGCGTCGACGGCTTGAGCGGGGTCGATCGGCTCTCGCAATGCGGCTCCAACAGCGGGGGCTTGGCCTTCCGGCCGTGTTCGGGGCAGCGCTCTGGTCCAGCCCGGCATCGGCAGTGCCGTCTCGGCTGCTCGATGCCGCGGCCCGGTTGCCCTTCTCGGATACCGTCACACCAGCGGTCTCAGTCCTGGCCGGTCAACTCGCTCGTGGGTTGGTTCTGTGGCGAACAGGCTTGGTAGCGGGTGTCCTGTTCGCGGGTTTGCTCGCTGTGTCGTTTGCGGCTGCGACAGGGGGCGACCCACCGACCCCGAGTGTCCCAGCCCCGCCCGAGAGCCAGAAACCCGCTCCCTCCGTTGCGCAACTCGACCAACACGCGGTCCCACTCCCTCAAGGCGCGGTGGCAAGATTCGGATCCACTCAGTTCCGCCACGCGGGACTATCCGATTTCGTCATCTTGCCCGACGGCAAGGCTGCCCTCACTGCTGGCTCCGACCAGATGCTTCGGTTCTGGGATCTTGACACGGGCCGGCAGACACGGGCGGTGAAACTCCAGGGTATAGACACGTTCGGGCGGTGCGTTGCCCTATCACCGGATGGAACACGGTTCGCAGCCGTCGAGGAGTCTTGGCTGCGAGTTTGGGATGTGGACTCCGGGAAAGAATTGAAAACACTGACCAGAAACCAGAGCGGCCAGCCAACATTCCTGCACTTCTCACCCGATGGGAACTCCCTCGTCATCGGGAACGATCGTCGTGCTGTGTCTGTTGTGGAGTGGCGGAGTGATGCAGCAGAACGCGTCATCCCGCTCACGCCACACCGGATTGGCATAGATAGCACTTTCCATGCCCACTTCACCCCGGACGGAAAGCAACTCGTCGTTGGAGGCGGATCAGAGGAGGCGCTATGCGTGTTTGACCTCAAAGATCTCCGCATGATTCATGATCTCAGATGCAACGCTTACACGTCGGTCGTTGCCCCAAATGGGAAGATGCTGATCGTCAACTGCATGCGGCCGGGAGTAATCAGCTCAAACTTTCGATCGTTCGACCTCGTGTCCGGGAAAGAGTTGGGTCAGGTCGGACTCGAGGACCATTACTTCTCGCTTGCCGTCTCGCCAGACGGGAAGACCATCTTTTGCGGGGCCTCGGACCGCAGTTGTGTCGTCGAGTTGGCTACTGGCAAGATCCTCCACCGTTTGACCAGCCGGCCGTGGGGTGTCGCTTACACCCCTGATGGGAAGACCCTCGTGGCGAGCGCAGATGGTACACGGCTGCGACTTTGGGACGCGGCAACCGGGCGAGAGAGGCACGACCACCCGGGGAATTTCGGGAGTCACGGAGCCCTGGCCGTCTCTCCTAACGGGCGGCTACTGGCGTCTGCCTCCTGGATGACGCAGGAAGTGAGTCTCTGGGATACAGCCGATGGCCGTTTGGTCCGGCAACTCCCTGTTAAGGGTGAGGGGCGGTATGTGCGGAACCTGGCGTTCAGCCACGACGGCCGGAGACTGTCTGCCGCGCAGGGGATGGGGTTCATCCAGTTCTGGGATACGGCAACTGGGATCGAACAGCAGAGCGTTCAATTGGTCGACTCGACGGCAGGGAATGTGATGCGTGGGTATTTCTACCAACTCCAGTTATCGCCCGACCGAAAACGGGTGACGGCTCTGGAGCGGATCTACTCAGACCGGCAAGAGAGAACCCGGTTAGGGGTATGGGACGGAATGACCGGCAAGTTGATCAGCGAGCAAACCTTCCCCGGCGAACTGCGAGTGTGGGCCGGGGCAGGCAACTCAGGCATTGCCCTGCCGCTCGCCAACGGTTTGTCCGTACTCGCCCCAGATACCGGGAGGGTCTGGTTCCACCTTTCGGACACTTCACCCAGCGGTCCAGTCGCGACCTCCGCAGATGGCCGGCTCGTCATCAGCAAACTCAAGAAGCCGGGCATGATCGGGGTCTGGGAGATCGTCACAGGCCGCCTGGTGGTGATGATCGAAACGAGCGGAGTGGACAATCTCGCTGTGGCGGACAATTCGCGCATGCTGGTCACTGTGGGAGGGGGGGCGCTTCGGGTTTGGGATCTGGCCACCGGAAAAGAACTCGGCCGTCGGGAGTTGGGCGGTGAGTCGATCGGGTTGATCTTGTCGCCGGACGGGAGCCGGGCAATCACTCCACTCGCCGATGGCACCGCGCTGGCGTGGGAGCTCAGGGCGTTTCCCGTCGCTCCGCTCGTAACCGGGGAGCGGAATGTTGCCGGGTGGTGGGAGGAACTACTGCGGGGCGACGCCACAGCGGCTTACGCTGCGGTGTGTCGGATGGTCGGTTCCCCGGAGGTCGCGGTGGGCTGGATTCGCGAGCACCTCAAGTCGGTCCAGGCCCCATCGGCAGACGAACTCCGGCGATTGGTGACCCAACTCGGTGCCGATGATTTCCAGACCCGAGAAGCGGCCGAACGGAAACTCCGGGAGCATGGAGAACTGGCGACCGCGGCGATCCGTGAGACCCTGAAAGGAAATGTCACTCCCGAGCAACGGCGGCGAATGGAGATGCTCCTGAGCATTCCAGCCGGAGGGACCTTGGGGCCGGGAGAAACGCTCCGTGGGGTCCGCGCGGTCTGGGTGCTGGAGCGGATTGGGAGCCCCGAGGCCCGGCGAGTGCTGGAAACGCTCGGCGGAGGGGCGGCGGACGCCCGCCTGACTCGCGAGGCCAGGGCCGCCGTCGATCGTCTTGGGCAGAGGTGATTGCGTCAAAACATACAGAATGACAATGCGAAAATTGGATCACTTCTCCTCGATCTGGAGCGATGCGCAGACTACCCGCAGGACTGGTTCGTTTCGGTCCCGGTCGTGCTCGCTCGTTTGGCACAGTACCAGGAGTGGGCCGGCCGGGGTATCCACGCAGCGCGTCCAGCAAGTCACGGTCGTGTCCAGGGTGAGGAAATCGATGTTGTGGCCGATGGCAACCCGACCGGCGAGTGTCTCGACCGCATTCTCGGCGTCGAGTTCCTTGTACTCGGCCTTGATCGCATCCAGGGTCCTGTCGGCAAGATCGGCGAGCGAATCCGCATCCGTGTGCAAGGCAACGAGTACGAACGCCGTCTCCGGGCTCTGGACGGAGACCGCCCAGCCGCCATCATCGCCCGCACTCTCGGATACCTCGACCGTCCAGTTCTCGGGGTACTGAAACCGAACCCCGTCGCGTTCAAAAGTGGCCATAGTTTAAAGTTTAAAGAGTATAAAGTTTAAAGATCAAAATTCTATCTACTACCTATTAAAAATCGGCATATTATGTAATATTGTTCAAGCTATCTGAAAAGTTAAGTATACGTCACATCGGTTTCATCAACTTATAAACTATAAACTTCTTAAACGTCTTCTGCGTGGGAACCGGTCTTCCACCCGCTCCGCGGGGTGAGCCAATACGCGGGGACGACATCTATCGTATCTCCGATCAAGTGTCCGCTCCGTTCAGGCCAGGACGCAGAGCGTCGAAGACGGCATTCCCACGCAGAGTGTGGGAACGAGGGAAAAACTCTTAAACTTTAAACTCTTCAAACTTTAAACTCCCTCATCTCATCTCGCTTCAACAACAAACGTCGGGACGACCGACCCACCAGTCGCAACATTGACCGGGGCATCCGGCGCAATTCGGGTCAGGCAGCCGTGCATGAAAGAACCGAACGCCACAAACGGGCTGGTGTCGACGAACTGGTCACGGATTTGAAGGGCTCCGCCTTCAAACACGGGAAACGGCTCAGCCGGTAGGCCGACCTTCTCCTGGACAACGAACGGTTCGGTGAGGGCCACTCGAACTGCTGCTTCCCACGTTCCACTGTCGACCGACCACCCCGGCACCATTCCTTCCGCACCCCGACCATCGTTCGGCCGAAGAACGAGCCGCTCCTTGTTCGCGAGGACGAATGGGACGAGGTCGATCTCCGCTCCCTCGAACATGGTCCTGCGATCTTCCACGACCCGGGTCCAGGGGATGTGGGCCGCGATCATCTGTAGCTGGTCCGGAGTGAACAGCGCAGCGTTTCGTTCATCGCTCAGTACGGCGACCGAGGCCCGCTTCCCAAGCAGTCGCGACCGGAAGGAGTTGACGACGCACGCGGCCCGGTGGCTGGCGGCCAGAACCACCGGGTGTTCCCGCCCACCCCGGGCAATCAACTCGCAGGTCGGCACCCGGTTATACACCAGGTTGATCACGTAGTCACCAGCGAGCAACTTGCCGCTGCGGTATTCAACGTCTCGGGGGTCAACAATCCGCGCTTCGATCCCCATCACCTTGAAGAAATCGTAGAAGAGGACAAACTCGGCGAATGTGGGTGAGTCGCGCCAGTCGAGGATGGCCACACGAGGGGGGTCGGACGTGTTTCCTCGCCACTGTTTGTAGGCATCCATCAGAGCGTGCAACACGCCGGGCCGGGCGAGTACCGCCCAGACCTGATACTGCCGCCCGAACTCCTGGAATACGGGCACCCCGTGGAAGAGCCGGGCGAGCGAGTCGGAATACCCGGCCCCGGCGGGGGCCTCGGTGTTGAACTCGGTGAATCGGAGATCCTGTTCTGACCCGAAGAAGGCATCGAACCGGCTGGTCGGGCTGGGATCACGGAATCCGGGGTCGATGGCGAGGAGTTCCTCCTCCCATTCCGCGAGCCGGAACTGGCGACGGAACCCCAGGTCGGCGAGTGCGCGGTCGTGGGCGAGTTGGAAAGCCGGGAGCAGGGCCTTGACCCGGTCGTGAAGACAGCGGTACTGACCTGGCGAGAGGAAACGCGGTCGGAGGACGCCACAGACCGCCCGGCGGGCGTAGACCAACTCCCGAGTTTCCTGCCCCTTGTCAAGCGCGGCCTGGGAGTCGGCGGCCAGGGCGGGGTCGGCAGCGAGCAGGTCGTGGTAAGCACGGATGGCATCAGCGGACATCAGCGTGTCTGGCTCCTGTGGTCTTCACACACCGGGCTTGATGACTCAGTGCGGGGCGATGTCGCAGAACCGTCACTCATGCGGGAACCGCCTGATGTATCGACCTTCAAGCATCCACCAGATCAGCACCCCTATCAGTCCCATGCCGATCGCGACGAGATGGGTGATCAGAAGGCGGGAATTGTGGAGCCCAATGGGGACGCAGACGACTCCAAACATCAGACACAGACGGGCGATCTCCTTCCGCCAGCCTTTTGGGGCTTTCGCTTCTCGCTCGACCTTCTCCGCCTCGGCTCGCGCGACTTCAGCCTTCTGTTGGCGTACAGCAACGGCGACGGGGTGATCCAGTCCGCTCCCACAAAGTGGACATCGCCCCTCGATCGCAGGGGTTTGCTCGCGCGAACAGGAATGATGGACCGGGCATCCGCATGTGGAGCAGAACCGGGCGCCGAGTTCGTCACGAATCCGGCACCCGCACACGCCGCATGATTGCCCGACCAGTTGCATAACAACGATCTCCGCTGAAATCGCCTTCCTGCCGAGCAATCGAAGATACCCCGGCCCGGTGTTTGAGCGAGGCGAGCAGGTCGCGGTAGGGAGCATCCACGAGGGTGGACCTCAGCCCTCCGGATCGATGGCCCTCAGCGCGTTGACTCCCGCCGCCGGGTGGCCGCGAAAAGATTGGCGAGCAGGAGGGTGAACCCCGGAAGCACTTTCCCACCATTGAGCGTACCCGTCTCGTCGATCTCCCTGGATCGCTTCGCAGACGTATAGACCCTCGCTTTCTGGGTTTCAGGTTCGATCACCCAGGCGAGTTTGCACCCCGCAGCAAGCAACTCCCGCAACTTTCGGTCGATCTCGGCCTTGGTGTTAGTTGGGCTGAGCACCTCGACAGCAAGGGCTGGCACAATTGACCAGTATGCCTCCCCCTCAGGAATTTGTCCGCCAGGCAAGGTTGACCAAGGTATGAAACTCACATCCGGGGCGCGGATCTGGCCTGGGAGTATCCGGAGGAACCCGTCTGCCCCGAGTACCACTCCAAGGTCGTCGGCCTCAATGTGGTTCCGGAACAACTGGATGATGACTCCCGCCAGTAGGGATTCCCGGGCGCCCATCGGCTTCTCCACCAGCACCCCATCGATCAACTCGCAGATCGGCTTGCCGGCGGTCAGCAAGTCGGCTTCCGTTGCAGTGCCAGGGGCAGGGATCAAACGGATTCGATCCAGCGGCACTTCACCAAGTTTGCGATGAAGATCGGCGAACGTGGCCGGAAGATGCTTGGCGATTGATTCCCGGCCACTCAGTGCCTTCTCCACCAGCACTCCGTCAATCAATTCGCAGATCGGTTTACCGGCGGTCAACAGGTCGGCTTCCGTCGCAGTGCCAGGGGCCGGGAACAAACGGATTCGATCTAACGGCACTTCGCCGAGTTTGCGGTGGAGGTCGGCGAATGTAGCCGGGCGGTGCTTGGCGGTTGCGATCATGGGGGCCTCGGGTGGGCCTGGAGTGGTCGGCACAGACGGCATCGGCGGATATCGGAGCGCGATTGGCTTCCCTCACTCGGTCGGCTCTCGCCGACTGGTCTCAGCGAACAGGTCGGCGAGCGTGAGGGTGAACCCTGGCAGAACCTTCCCTCCGTCGAGCGAGCCGGTCTCATCGATCTCCTTGAACCGCTTCAAGGAGGTATAGACCTTGGCTTTCTTGGTTCTTGGGTTGATCACCCAGGCGAGTTTGCATCCCGACGAAAACAAGTCATCGAGTTTTTGATCGATTTCGGCCTTGGTATTCGAATCGCTGAGCACCTCAATGGCAAGTGTCGGGGTGATCGACCAAATTTTCTCCTCTGGTTCATCCTCCGCCGGCATCCGGTCCCACGTGATGAAGCTCACGTCAGGCACCCTCACGTTCCCAGGTCGGAGTCGACACATCCCATCAGCAGGGAAAAGTCGTCCAAGCTTGTGGGTCTTAAGAAAATCCCATAGGTATCCGAAAATCAAGCCAGCCATCAAGGATTCCCGGGTTCCCATCGCCTTCTCCACCAGCACTCCATCGATCAACTCGCAGGTCGGCTTGCTGGCGGTCAGCAAGTCGGCTTCGGTGGCGGTGCCGGGGGCGGGGATCAAACGAATCCGGTCCAACGGCACTTCGCCGAGTTTGCGGTGGAGGTCGGCGAAGGTGGCCGGGCGGTGCTTGGCGGTCGCGATCATGGGGGCCTCGGTTGGGCCAGTGTGCCCGAGAAGGAATCGCGGGCTTGGGCATTTTATCTCAGGCCGCCGCGAACTTCTCGCGGAGTTTGTCCAGATACTTCTTGCTCTGGGCGGTGACCTCCCAGGCGTGCGGCCAGAAGCATAGGTCGACTGTCCACCAGTCGTGCGGAACCCCGCTCGCCTGCATCGCTGGAACCAGCGCGTCGAAGTTCAGTTTCCCAGTCCCAAACGGGTTGTGGGTCGAGGTATTGTGCTCGTTCAGGGTGCCGTCGGAATCAATCAGGTGGATGTGGGTGATCTTTCCCTTCAGTTTGGTGAGCAGTTCCGCCTCACCGCCCGGGAGCGTCTCCTTCTCGCCAGCCTGATTGGCCCCAACCGCAGCCACCATATGGGCGTGGCAGGTGTCGTACAGGACGCCGAAGTTCTTGTTTCCCCGATCCCGCACCGCATCCACCAGTTTGACGATTTCCGAGGGTTTGTTGAACGCGAACCCGGGCTCGAACTCCCAGCACACGTTCAGCCCGTAGTCGGCAGCGATCTTGCTGCACTTGTCCCAGACGCTCACGAACCGATCGAAGCCCTTCTCCGCCCCGAGTTTCTTTCCTTCCGCGTCGGTCTCAAAGTGGGTCGGTCCGACCACCGTGTCCACCCGAATGGTCTTCGCATCCAGTTCCGAAGCGAAGACGCACCAACCGAGGAACGCGGTCAGGTACGCGGCCGGGATTTCGTCGAGAATCGATGTGCCGGGGGTCTTGAATGCCCACAGGTCCACTGCGATCCCTGAGAGGGCCAGGCCGTGGTCGGCGATCTCCTTCTTGAGTTTCTGTCGACTCGCCCGGGTGGGGTGCGAGGCCGGGCTGGGGTGAGGCCCGAAACTACCCAACTCGACCCCATCGTACCCCAGATCCTGAAGTTTGTGCAGGATCACGTGGAAGTCATTCGTCGGAACTTCCTGGTTGAAGATGTACGCCCAGGTGCCAATCGAGATGCGCGCCTTCGACATGGTCAAGTTCTCCCGGAAGAGTGGGTAACGGTTGCGGATTATGAGGATCGGCTGGATCGGGTGGCGTCGGACTGGAGGGAATCCAGTTCCGGGTCAGCAACCCACCTCGACGCCCGACCGCGCAGCCGGTATCTTTTCCATTTCCCCACAGACTCGATCCAAGAGTGGGGACGGTGATGCTGGCGGTATCTTATCGGAAGGTCGGTTCTAGTCCCGACTTCCGCTGCTGGCAAGAAGAAAACGGAAGGCCAGTTGGTTTTCCTCCGAAGGTCGTGGGGCGGTCAAACTGGGCGATTTTTCTGCTCAGCGCGCAAGTTCCTCCCACGAGCAGCGAACTTCTTGTGTAGCAATGTGTCTGAAAGAGGCCGGTGCGATCGGCAGAGGGAGGGCGACATGAGCAACAACTGGCGAGATCATGGTGGCGGGTGCGGGCTGGCTCGGAGTAAGACAGGAGTCGACGCGGTGAAGCGAAAGGCCCCACGGGTTGTGGTCGGTGGCGGACCGGGGTTCGCACTGAAGGCCACGGAGTCACTCCGTCGGCTCGGGTGGGATATCTGCACCGCAACCAGTGGCGATGACCTCCACACCCTCGCCGTCCGGAAGAATCCGGCTGCCGTCCTCCTGCCCACGGGGACCGGACTGGAAAGCGGGTATCTGACATGTGCCAAACTCCGCCTCTCCCAGCCGCTGTTGCGGATTGTCCTGGTCGGTGAGATGAACGCACGGGCCGAGCGGTTTGCCGGGTTCGTGGGGGCTGGCTTCGCGACCGAAGCGACCGCGGCCGAGATGGTGGCGAATCTGATCTGAGTTTGGGTCGAGAAGAAATGGCCCGCAGATGACGCTGACTCCGACGCAGATAAAATCTTGATCAAGACCAAATTGGTCTTATCTGGATTTCATCTGCGTCGGAGTCAGCGTCATCTGCGGGCCATTCTGATGTATTAGATGTGGGCGGTTCTGACTTTTATTTCTTGGCGACCCTGCTTTGCCTGGCCGTTTTATATCGCAGGTAGGCATGCATAAACTCGTCGAGGTCGCCGTCGAGAACTTGCATCACCGCCGGAATCTTGACATCAATTCCATCCCGTTCGTCGCGGACGAGGGTATAGGGTTGGAGGACGTAGCTGCGGATCTGGCTGCCAAACGCAATCTCACCCTTGGAGTCATATCGCTGGGCAAGGTCACCCATCCGCTTCTGTTCCTCGATTGCGTATAATCGGGACTTCAGCAGATCCAGTGCGTTCTTGTAGTTCTTCGGTTGGCTCCGCTCAGTCCGGCTCTCCGCCCGCACCCCTGACTTGTGGATCAACCGGACCCCCGACTGGGTCTTGTTCTGGTGCTGTCCGCCCGGCCCACCAGAACAGAATGTCTGCATAATGAGTTCTTTTTCGTTCACCTCGATCTGGATGTTGTCATCCAACTCAGGCACGACATCGACCGCAGCGAATGATGTCTGCCGGGTGTCGCCGCTGCCGAAAGGGCTGATCCGGACGAGTCGGTGGACCCCGATCTCGCTCTGCATGTAGCCGTAGGCGTACGGCCCCGAGATCTTGAACGTCACACTCTGGATGCCGGCCTCCAGGTTCGGTTCGAGGTCTTGCTCCTCCACCTGGAAGTCGTGTGCCTGAGCCCACCGGGCATACATCCGATACAGTATCTCCGCGAAGTCGCACGCATCGGTCCCGCCAGCCCCGGGCTTGATCGAGACAATGGCGTTCGCAGCGTCCTGCTTGCCGCTCATCATCGCTTGAAGCTCGAACGCCGTGTATTGCGTCTCTGCTTTCACGAGCGCCGGTTCGAGTTCGGCCTCGAACGACTCATCCTCGGCGGCCAGGTCGGCCATTGCTGAGAGATCGGCTGCCGCCCGGCTGAGTTCCTCGTAGGGTTTCAGGAGTGCGTTGGCGACTTTGAGTTGTTGGATCGTGCCCTTCGCCCGATCCTGGTTGTCCCAGAAGCCCGGTTCGGCCTGTTTCGCTTCGAGTTGATCGCGAATGGTGGTTTTGCCCCGGATGTCAAAGTGAGTCCCGTAGCTGGGACAGCCGATCGCAAAGGTCGTCAGTTCGCCGCCGAAGATCCGGGTTCATCGCCGCCATCCTTCCAGGTATGTCGGGGTGGCGAGCGTGCCGCCCCATCTCTTGGACACTAGCATAGCGAATAGGGTTCACAGACTGAAGCCCAGGGCGGGACGGCTCGGGACGGCCAGCCGGGCTCAACGGGGAGAGAGATGTGGGCAAGTTCGACGGCAAGGGAGTCGTGGTGACTGGGGGAGGATCGGGGGTTGGGAAGGCAGTGGCCCTCCTCTTCCTCAAGGAAGGCGCAAAAGTAGTGATCGCTGGCCGAGATCCCGCCAAACTCGCTGCTGTGGCGCTCGCAGCAAACGCCGGAAACCATCTCCTGACCATCCCCACCGATGTGACCAGTCCGGCCCAGTGCTTGAGCTTGATCCAGTCTGCAACCGAGGCGTTTGGTCAGGTCGACGTACTGGTGAACAATGCTGGGACGAATATCAAGGGCCGGACCATTCGGGAACTCACCCCCGAAGCCTGGGACATGATGATCCGGACGAACCTGGACGGGGCCTTCTACTGCACCAAAGCAGTGCTCCCCCAGATGTTCGAGCGGAAAGATGGGGTGATCGTCAATGTGGTGTCGGTGGCCGGTAAGCGGGCGAACCCGCTGGGCGGAGCGGCCTACGTGGCTGGCAAGTTCGGGATGGGAGGGCTCGGGCTGGTCCTCTCGAACGAGGAAAAGGACAGTGGTGTGCGGGTGAGCAACGTCTATCCCGGGGAAATCGACACCCCGATCCTCGCTGCCCGGCCGAGGCCGGTGACTGACGAGCAGCGGGCTTTGATCCTGAAGCCAGAGGACGTGGCGGAGGCCATCTTGTTCGTCGCCTCCCTTCACCCGCGTGTCTCAATCCCCGAGTTAGTGATCAAACCGACTTCCCAGATGTACTGGTGATATTCTAATATTGTTTCCAAGTCAGAATGGTGTAACCGGCCTGGCTCGAAGCCTCGAAGAGGCGGNNCGGGACTCAAAACCTCGGCTTTGTGGCAAGGCCGACCGGTTACACCCAAGTCAAGATGGCGGGTTCAGATCCCGGTTCGGGGTCATGCCGGAGGCAAGTCCAGCCGCTTTTCACAAGCCTGAAGCGCAAGCGAAGGAAAAGCTGTCCTTCGCTTGCGCNNGCGCTTCAGGCTTGTGTCCAGTCAACTAGACCGCCGCCCGGCGACCTGGACGGGTCTGGGGTGTTGTCCCGGGTTCGGCGCACCCGCCCGCGGTTGGGAAGAGCTTACCCGGGCTGCACCGATTGTCCGGGTTAAACGCGTTGCGGAGCCGGAGCATGAACAGCAGATCCGCGGGGGTGAAGAGCTTCGGCATGAAGTCCAGTTTCTCCACTCCGATCCCGTGCTCTCCCGTCACACTCCCGCCGAGCCGGATGCACTCGTCGAGGATCTCGTGACTGGCATCCAGCACGCGGCGAACCTGTTCCGGATCTCGCTCATCGAACAGGAGAACCGGGTGGATGTTCCCGTCCCCGGCATGGAACACGTTCGCGATTGTGATCCCGTACTTGCGACTGACACCCTGGATGTGTCGCATGATCTCCGGCAACTTTGTCCGCGGGACCACACCATCCTGGGTGCAGTAACTCGGGAACCCGAGTCGGCCGACGGTCCCAAACGCTCCCTTTCGTGCCTTCCAGAGCGCGAGCCTTTCGGCCTCAGTGTTCGCCTTTCGGACCTCCCGTGCCCCGTTCTTGCGCGCGATCGCTTCGACTCGGTCGGCCTCACCCTGAAGCCCGGCCGTCAGCCCATCAACCTCCATGATCAGCAAGGCCCCGGCATCCAGAGGGAACCCGAGTTTGTACGCAGCCTCCACCGACCCGATAAAGGTCTGATCGAGCATTTCGAGAGCAGCGGGGACGATCCCCGCTCCAATGATATCGCTGATCGTGTTCGTTGCATCGTCGACCGAGGCGAACACTCCCAGCAAAGTTCGGTAAGCTTCAGGGTTGCGGGTCAGCCGAACCCACACCTTCGACACCACCCCAAACGTTCCCTCGCTGCCAACAATCGCTCCAGTCAGGTCGTACCCGGGGCCGTCCTCGCATGGCCCGCCGCAGGTCACGACTCGGCCGTCCGGGAGGACCAGTTCGACACCGAGGATGTGATTAACGGTCACGCCGTACTTCAGGGTGTGTGGCCCACCGGAGTTCGTCGCCACATTCCCGCCGATCGTGCAAGCCCCCTGACTGGATGGGTCCGGGGCGTAGTGGTAACCGTGCGGTTTGAGGGCATTCGTGAGCCAGACGTTCACCACACCGGGTTCGACCACTGCGTACCGGTCGCGGACGTTGATCTCCAGAATCCTCTTCATCCGGGCGAGGGCGATCATCACCCCGCCACCAACCAGCACGCATCCACCGGCCAGACTGGTTCCGGCGCCGCGGGCGAGGAAGGGAACCCCGAACTCCTCGCACGCCTTGACGATTCCGACAATGTGCTCGGTGGTGGTCGGGAAGACGACCACATCGGGCCGGTGCTTTTCGATGGTGAACCCGTCGCATTCGTAGACGCTCATCTCGGCCGACGACGTGAGGACGTTGTCCGCTCCTACAATCGCCTTCATTCGGGCGACGAGGGCAGCGTGCGATACCGGGACTTTGGCAGGGAGGGTGGCAGTGGTCATGTAGAAAGTGTAGCAGACAGCGAGGATGTGGTCACCTTCCCAGACATTCCGACCCCGCGGTAGCAATGACAATGACGTGAATGCGATAGTCCAACTGACCCCGGAGGGGTCGCAGCGATTAGCCGGTGGTTGAGCGCAGCTCTACCACCGGAAGCAATGACGTGAGCACGATTGCCAGGCCGACTCCAGAGTGGTCGGGTCACGCTCAACGAAAAAACCCCCGGGCGGAGTGGCCAGGGGGTCATTCGGTGTTCCGAATTCCGCACGTCTTCAGTCCGCCTTCGGGACATTCGGAGTGGCCTTCGTGGTAGCTGCCTTGGAGCCGTAGACCGGAGCGAGGATCTCATCGACCGACTCCCCCGACACGGTTGGCAGTGGGCCGTCTGACGACTGGAGCAGTTCAAGTTCACGCCGCTGGACATCGAACTTCTTCTGCTGCTTCTGGATCGACTCCCGGATCTGGGCGACCCGGTTGCCATCGATCCCGGTCCCGGTCTGGTACTTGCTTTCCATTTGCTGAAGTTTGAGGGCCTGGAGCTCGTCTTCAAGTCCGTCGATTGCAACATCCAGGTCGGTCTTCATCCGGGTCATCACAAGCCGCTGTTGCTCCAGCTTGTCGATAATCCGCTGCTGGGTGGACATCCTGGCCCGGAGTTGCTCCAGTTCCTTCTCAGTGAGGCTGTAATCCTTGACTATCTCCTTCAGGCGGGTCTTGGCCACCGTCAGGGAGAAAGTCTGATCTTCGAAAGAGACCAGTGCGTTCGTCTCACCAGCCTTGGCTTTGTCTTCGGCGGTCCGGACGGCTTTCGCGTGACTATCGAGTATTGACTTGACCGTCGTCTTCCTCTCTTCCAGCGACTTCAGCCTCTTGTCGTTGTCGGCCTGGTCGGATTGGAGTCTGGCGAGTTGCTTGACCACCTTGAAGGCGTCTCCGTCGAGTTGCTTCACCTCGTTGCGGAGCCGGGCGATTTCCTGTTCCGGCGGGATCTGGTCTTCCGCCTCTTCACGGATGGACTTGATCTCGGACCGGACGTACGACGCCCAGCGAGTGCCCTTGAACGCGGCGACGGCCAGGCCACCGACCACCGCCACAATGATCAATTTTTTCAGCATGATGTTGACCTCTCCGTCCGAACGGGCGGGGTTGTGCGGCCGTCCCGCGACCGAGCGGGGCTGTTGGGTGCCGACACCCCTATTGTTCGCCAGCCACCGAACGAGATTTGGCGAATCTGGAAATTTCTTCGCATTCAGGAGGATTTTCTACAAGATGGAGCCCCGCGCCAACTCCAGAAAGCGGCGGTCAGTGCCCCAGATCAATCGTAAAATCTGAACCGAAAAGAGCTTATGGCACTATTGTTGATTATCAGCAGCGGCCTTCTCGACCGATTACCCCGTGGGCAATATCCTGATTTTGTGGAGGTGAGGGCTTGGGGTCAGCCCCATCCGTCGCCCTCATCTGAGATGGCGTGGGGTTGTCGGCGAGAGTTAGCGTTGACCGCAGCGATACGCTGCGGACGGTTGTTGGAGCCGGACAGTTCAAGTCGCGCTGACCCCTGCGGTCCATAGATCGGACCACACGGAGAGCGGTGTGGCCAGGATGTCAGTAGCCCCGATCAACCCCACTACCGTATTCGCGAAGACGAACCCTGTGCGGGACCAGTGAGCGTGAGCTGCGGCGATCCGCCGCGGATGATTGTCAGTGCCGGTCAGTTCGAGACTCGTCGATTAGGGCATCACGCACAGGTTGCTACTGATGCCCTCACGACGTGTGCTTACGGATGAAAGTCACCCCGCACAGGGTTCGTTTCGCGAGTGAGTCCAGTCCCGCCGCCGGTCGGGTTAGCGTATGCTGCGGCGACACGCCGCGGGTGGTATGCAGTGTCCGACAGTTCGTGGTGATTCCCGGGCTCACACAGGTACTACGCCCGGGGATCACCGTGCAGCAGGATGACAGTAATCCGGCGGCGGGACTGCTTTTACACGTCGGCCCGGACAGTCTTGCGGAAGACAGTATCTTCGCGATACAGCCATTCCCCTTTTTGGATCAGCCGCTCGCGAACATCCTCCGCAAGGATCGGGTTCCGGAGCGCATCCAGGTTCTCTTCCAGTTGTTCAAGCGTGGCGGGGGCGGTGAAACACGCCGACACCCCTGGCGTACCGAGCGTGAAGCGGAAACAATCGCTTGGGCGGAAAGCGGGATCGAGTAACCGCCCGTAGCAAGTGTTGTTAAACGTCAGGATGGAGGTGCCACGATCCTGTGCGACCGGAAAGACCTCCGTTTCGGCCTTCCGGTGGGCCGCGCTGTGACGAACCATCACCGGATCCCACCCTTCCCGGATTGCCTCCGCTGCAAGCGACCGGTTGTGAGTTGAGAGCCCGTAGACCTGGACCTTGCCCTCGGCCTTCAGGCGTTCGAGCGCGTCTCTCACATCGTCGGTAATCCGCGGCCAGGATTGCGTCCAGAAGATCAGGATAACCCCGAGTCGTTCGAGCCGCAGGTTGCGCAGCGCCCGTTCGGCATCCTTGCGAATCTTCACCCCATCGGCCTCGAAGGTTCCTGCGAGCAGGTGGAGTTGTCGGCGGTCGGTCGGCCCGAGCCGGGTCATAAAGCGTGTCAGGGTCGCGTAGCTCGGCTCCCAAAAGAATAGATTCACCCCCACTTCCGCAGCCCGCGCGAATCCTTCCACCGGAAGCCCGTAGTGACCCGACACGCCCAGCGGAGACACCACCGGCCCCTCAGGGCCGAGTGCCCGCGGACGCACCAGGGTGATCGTTGGCAGCGTCAGCGGTGGTTCGGGTGTCCGGGGTTCCGCGGGTGGGCGCCACGGTTGATCGGGTCCGAGTGTCCAGACCGGAACTTTGCAGAGCTTGGCCGCGCGGGCGAGGACATACCACGAGGTTTCGCGGGTCGGCTCCTGCACCAACTCCCGGGCACGTTCCGGAGTCAGCGAGGCCGCCCGAGCATGGGGGTGACCTTCTGGCAGAGGTTCCACCTCAGGCTCCGCCGTGAGTGCCGATGTCGAACTCGGGCCGATCCCCAGGAGCTTGAGGCGGTCCAACTCGCTCTGCACCTCTTCAGCGGGAAACGCTTCGTCCACCTGCGAGAGCGCCCAGGCCAGGGCGGCCGGGTGTGGGTGATCCAACCGGAGGATGAATTTCGCGACCTCCTCCAGTCGATCCTGCTCGAACCCACGGACGAGCTGATCGACTGGCGAGGAAGTGTCCTCTCGGGGGTCGCCAAGACGCGTCAGGGCCTCGGTCCAGTGGGCCGGGCCGCCATCGTCACGCAGAGCTTGAACCACCCAGCCACGCACCCGGTCGTCCGGGTGGTTGACCAGTCTTGGCAGGACATGCAGGATGTCTCGTCGACCGGCCTGTCCCAATCGCTCCAGGTTTCGGGCAAGAACGGCTGCATCCCAATCCCAGACTGGGCACCACGATGCGGGGTCATCCCCGACTCGCTCTGGTGGAAGTTCTCCGGTCCACCGATAGGCGAGGAAATCCCTCACTCGATTGATCCGTGAGGTGTCTCCGTGATCCGCGAGCCGTGCATCAATCCCTTCACGGGCGGCAGCGTTCGTTCCCCAGGGTTCCAGGAGTTGGGTCAGGGCGTACCGCACACGCCAGTGTGGGTCGGTTGCAGCGAAACACACATCCCATCGACCATCGCCCGGGTCGGCTCCGATGGCGTTGACCGCAGCGCGGCGGACCTGCCAGAACGCATCGCAGCGGAGCAATTCTCGCAACCGGCGGTTCGCAGGGGCGAAGAGCCTTCTTCGTACCACCTCGGCCGCTGCTATAATTCGGGTGCTCGGGTGAGGACTCCCGAGGGCCCGCACCACCCCATCGCACACGATAGGTCGGCTGTCGTGTTCGAGGCTCCGCAGAGCGGCTGAACAGGCTGTTGCGCTCGATGCGGGATTCAGTAGGAGTTCGACGAGGCCCTCGATCTCGGCCAGATCGGATGTCCCACGGAACGCCTCCGCGGCGGTCGCCGCCACATCGGGATCGGAGAGGGCGGAGGTCCGGGCGAGCGGGTGGGAGGAAGGAATCGGCATCGGTTGCTGAGTGGGAAGAAGCTTGGGGGCGATGGTGAAACCGAAATTTAGGACTCGCGCCAAATTAAGTTGCTGGAGCAAGCCTCCGAAACCCTACGATTTCAAGTGGGTTGCCATTGGAATGCGGTAACTTAATTTGGCGCGAGTCCTTAGGCACGGTTCAATGAGCGGGTGCGAGGAGTAACATCGTCATTGGCGAAGAGGCAACGTGGGTTGCCGGATAAGCTGATGTGTTCCGGGAACGAGTCAGCTCGATCGAGTTTGGGGATGAGTTCGCCGACATGTGGCAGGAGCCGGTCCGTTCCCGCGTTCCACTACCATCCCTAAAATGGTAAAGGACGGGAATGCTGAAACGCATGGCCTTGACTTTCGACTGAGCTGGAGGGCCACGGGACAAAAGCCCCCTTATGGCTGGCTCCCCTTCCTCGTGACGGAAGGGAATTGCGGGGTGAGGTTTTCGTCCGATCATTCTTGGCTTCCCACGGACTCCGTTCCGGAGATCGAATGCATCAGGTGCTGTTCTATATCCCGGTGGCGAAGGGGTGGTTATCACCGGATGGAATCCCAGTGTACGGGTTCGGGGCGATGTTGTTCCTGACATTCGTCCTTTGTACTCTCTGGGGCACCCGCCGAGGAAAAGCTGCCGGGATGCCCCCGGAGCGGTTCCAGGACATGGAAATCTGGCTCTTCCTCACCGGACTGGTTGGAGCCCGACTTCTGTACATGATTCAGTACCCCGAAAACTTCCAGGACAGGACTCCGCTCGGATTGTTCCTCGGGTTCTTCCGGATCTGGGAGGGTGGGATCATCTTCTACGGGTCGGTGGTTGGGGGGGTGGTTGGGTTCTTGCTGTTCTACCGGGTCTACCGGGCCGTACTGCGGCGACTCGATCTCAATGTGTGGCGACTGGCCGACGCTGTCGCCCCGCTTTTGGCCCTCGGGCTGGCAATTGGCCGGATCGGCTGTTACCTGAATGGATGTTGCTGGGGGCAGATCGCGATTGAGGAGGCGTGCCCGATCCCGATCGGCGCAGCGCACTTCCCCCTCCTCCCGGCACCAACCCGCGAGCAGTTCGTCGACAGACAACACCTCCAAACCTCCACCGGCTTTACACTTGCTCCGAGGGATCGGGGGGTTCCCGGAGCCGACCCGCGGTCTGTTGTCCAGGCAGTCGAGCCGAGATCCCCGGCAGCGGTTGCCGGTGTCGCTCCGGGCGACCGGATTATCAAGGTGAACGGAGAGCCGAACGGGTTTGTCGTGGAAGTACGTGGGGCCAAGGAATACGTCGAAAAGGCGATGGATATCTTCAGACGGTTCCGATCCCGGACGGACATCGGAGGCCCGAACCGAGTCGCCCGAGCGTATTTCGACGAAGACGTGGATTACATCCAGGGGATACTGGCGGTCCACCAAGAGGTGCCCGGCGTGACCCTGAGCGAGATCGATTCCTTCGGAGAGATGGTTCGCGACTGGCCGCGGGGCAAGAATCCCCTGGCGCTCACTGTCCGCCGGGGGGGCATCGATGTGGATCTCCCCCCATTCGTGCCCCGGACGGTGGGCCTGTATCCCACTCAGCTCTACGAAACGGTCAGCATGGTCTTGCTGATCGGTTTCCTGCTGGCGTATTACCCATTTCGCCGACACGACGGGGAGTTGATGGTGCTGTGCATGGTCGGGTATGCTATCCACCGGTTCATCAACGAATCGATCCGGATCGAGCCAGTGGTCGGGCTCGGGCTGACGCTCTCGCAGTGGGGGAGCGTGGTCATCTTCACTGCCGCAGCGGGGATGGAGGTGTACTTGTGGCGGGTGATGCCTTCGCGGTGGGCGGGGGCTCGTCCCATCCTACCCGTTCAGACAACGACTATTCCCCAATCACCCCCTCTGCCAGCCACGCCCGCTCACACAGCCTCGACGAAGCCGGTCGAAACCTCATAGCCCCAAGGATAAGCGGAAGTCATTCCTAACCACCAGGAGCAAGAGCATCGGTCTAATGGGAGGGCGAGGCTCCTGCCGAGCCTGAGGCTGATGCTCGGCAGGAGCCTCGCCCTCCCATTTATACGTCAAATCGTCTTTCTATAGATGCGATAGTCTCGGCGGGTTCTTGAATTAGGAAGCACAATACACCCGAGGGATTCCTGACCCGTCACTTGATGTGAGCCCTGAGCACCTCGGAGCGGTTCAGGTGTCGTAATACAGCGCGAACTCGTAGGGATGTGGGCGGACCCGGATGGCGGCGACCTCCTCGGTTCGCTTGTAGTCGATCCACGTTTCGATCACGTCCTCGGTGAAGACACTCCCCTGGAGCAGGAATTCGTGGTCCCTCTCCAGGGCGATCAGAGCGTCGTCCAGTGTTTGCGGTGTACGCGGCAGATCCTTCAACTCCTCCGGCGGCATGTCGTAAATGTCCTTATCGAGCGGCGGGCCGGGATGGGTCTTGTTGCGGATGCCATCGAGCATCGCCATGAGCATCGCTGAGAACGCCAGATAGGGGTTCGCGGCCCCATCCGGGATACGGTATTCCAGGCGCTTCGAGTGGCCACGGGACGAATACACCGGGATGCGGATCGCAGCCGAGCGGTTACGCTGGCTGTAAGCGAGGTTCACCGGCGCCTCGAACCCTGGCACCAAGCGCTTGTAGCTGTTCGTAGTCGGGTTGGTGATGGCACACAGCGCGGGGGCGTGTTTGAGGAGGCCACCCAGAGCATACATGGCGATATCGGACAGCCCCGAGTAGTCGTTCCCGGCGAACAGGTTGATCCGGTCGTTCCCCTTATCCTTCCAGAGCGACACATGGACGTGCATCCCGCTCCCATAGTCCTCGAACAATGGCTTCGGCATGAATGTTGCGGTCTTCCCATTTCGCCGGGCAACATTCTTCACAATATATTTATATTTTAAAACATGGTCGGCCATCGGGACAAGATCGTCGTATCGGATATTGATCGCGCACTGCCCGCCGCTGGCTTTCTGGTGGTGGTGACTCTCGACCGTCATCCCGCATTCCATCATGGCCCGCATCATCTCACTGCGGAGGTCGTGGACCGCATCGGTCGGGGGGCACGGGAAATACCCTTGCCTGTGCGGCACCTTGTACCCCAGGTTGGGTCGCTCGTCCCGACCCGTATTCCATTCCCCCTCGGCACTATCGACGGAATAGAACGCCGAGTGCGAATTCTGGGCAAACCGGACATCATCAAAGACGAAGAATTCGAGCGACGGGCCGAACATCGCGGCGTCTGCGGCTCCGGTGCTCTTCATGTAGTTCACGGCCTTCCGGGCGACATTGCGCGGATCTTTGCTGTAGTCCTCCTTGGTCAGTGGATCCTGGATATTGCAGATCATCGCCAGGGTGACGTCGCGGCAGAACGGATCGATAAAGAGCGTATCCGGCTGCGGGACCAGGAGCATGTCGGATTCGTTGATCGGCATCCAGCCGCGAATACTCGATCCATCGAATCCGCGGCCATCTTCGAACATGTCCTCGGTCACAACTTCGGCCGGGATTGTGAAGTGCTTCCAGAGCCCGGGGAAATCCATGAAGCGGAGGTCGACCGCTTTCACCTCGCGCTCGCGGAGAAAGGCCAACACTTCGCGCGGTGTACGGGCGGGCTCGCGGGTAGACACGTGTGGCGATCCCTCGGGGGGTCTCGGGTGAATTCACCGGCCGGACCAGGGAGACCGGCACGGCTGGGTCGGAGTCTCGCCCTCACGGTGGCTTGTATCGCCAGGTAGTGAAAGGGTGTAGACTCGGAGCGCGAACGCGGGGGAGGGGCAGGGCGTCCTTGATGTTATAGCAGCCGGGAAGCTCGCGGCCGGTTCTCCTTGAGCGGTGGGGGTCAAACCATGTCGGATCGGCCGATTCGCCGGGTGGTGTTTACAAGCATGGAGTCGGGTTCTTCGAGTGGGAGAGTCGGGCGGAGGTGGCGGTAGGTCCTGATCGGCCTGTTGGAATTCGATGCGTCGCTTCCGGAATAACCCTCGCAGTCAGCCCGACCAGGGTTATAATCGCGTCGGAGTCCGACCGCCGCCAGGTTATCGTCCAACTTCTCCCCGGTGGTTTTTCACCGGGTCTTATCCCATCCGCGGCGACGGTCGGTCCGACCCGAGGCCTCCCCCATGAGCATCGCCTGTCCGCATTGCAAGGCTGGGCTCACCCCGAAGGAACTGAAACCCGGCCGGTATCAGCCGAAGTGTCCGCGGTGTTCCACGTCGTTTATCCTCCAGGTCCAGTGGATCGTCACAACAGCAGATCAAGCCCTGCCCGTTGAGCGGCCCACGGAACCGACCCCGTCCAAGACGATCGCCCCACCCCCTCCCCGGAAGATGGATCCGGAAGAGCGTGCAGCTCGCTTGCTTGCAGGCGAGAATGTGGACGCCGCCACGGAACACGACCCGAACGCAACGGGAGATTTCACCGAGCCGGATTCTGCGTCGCTACCACATGCCCTCCTAGGCGGGAAAGATGCCAATGCGACTGGAGATTTTTCTGAAGCCGCAAGCAAGCCAGCCGCCCCCAGCAAGGAGTCTCCGAAACCCGCCGCGAGTCGGCCGGTTTCAAAACCCTCCAGGCCCGAAACCGATACGAACAAGACGACTATCCGACCCGCGCTCGTGACGAGTGATAATGACACGGACAAGACAGCTCTCCAGCCCCCACTCTCGGCCGGAAACGACCCGGTCACCCCCACCTCCCCACCCCGTGTCCCGGATCGCCCCTCGGGAGCGACCGGACGGCCGCCCAGCCGAGTCACGAGGCACGAGCAAACCGTCGTCCGTCCGTCGCTCAATGCAACCGGCGACTACACCGAGGACACGCCCAAGGCCTCACCAGTCGCGGTGGCACGATCGGCGGACGCCACAGGAGATTTCACCGAAGCGACATCAGACCCTCAATCGACGTCTGCCAGTGCCTCAGCGGATCAGGACTTCAGTGTCGGAGAACCGAGCAGCGCAAAACCGACGAAGACACCCCGGACTCCAGCCGTGACCGAGACCGAGCAGGACGACGATGCGCCCCCACGGCTTGGCGGGTATGAGGTACTGAAAGTTCTCGGGAAAGGCGGGATGGGGGCGGTTCTGCTTGGCCGGCAGGTGTCGCTTGACCGCAAAGTGGCAATCAAGGTGATGCACCCGCGGATCGCGCAAAACCCCACCTTCGTCGCCCGGTTCACACGTGAGGCATACGCAGCCGCCCAACTCACTCACCACAATGTCATCCAGATCTACGACATCGGGGAGGACCACGGGCAGCACTTCTTCAGCATGGAGTTCGTGATTGGGAAGTCGCTCGGGGACATGCTCAAGAAGGACGGGAAGATGGCCCCGGAGGTGGCGGTTGGATATGTCCTCCAGGCTGCGCGCGGACTCAAGTATGGTCACGTCCAGGGGATGGTTCACCGGGACATCAAGCCCGACAACCTGATGCTCAACGACCAGGGAATCGTGAAAGTTGCGGATCTTGGGCTGGTCAAACTCCCCGGCGGCGAACTCCCGCAGCAGGCCGGAGCCGTTCCCTCGTCCGAAGACGGGGAGCCAGGCAGCGCGGAACTCACCCGGGCCGGAGCGGTCATGGGCACCCCGGCCTATATGCCACCGGAGCAAGGCCGCGACTCCGGCAGCGTCGATCAGCGGGCCGATATCTACTCTCTCGGCTGCACTCTCTACGTCCTCCTCACCGGCCGTCCGCCGTTTGAGGGGAAGACGGCAATCGAGGTCATCAGCAAGCACCAGACCGAAGCGATCGTGCCGCCCGAAGTCGTGGTGAAGCGCGTCCCAAAGACCCTTTCGGCGATCCTGCTCAAGATGATGGCGAAGAAGCCCGAAGACCGGCAACAGTCGATGGAGGAGGTGATCGCTGCGCTCGAAGGGTTCCTGGGAGTGGACAGGTCGGGTCCGTTCCATCCGACGGAAGCGCAGGCAGACGATCTGGAAAAAGCGACCTGCCAGTTTAATGTCCGTTCCAAGGGGAAGCGCAAGACAGCGCTCGCTGCGGCCTTCTTCGCCGGGTGCGCGCTCGGCGTCGTCGGAGCGGCGGTGGCGGGGATGGCGGCCCTGGCCGACGGGCTCGTGGGTCTCATGCTCATGACACCCGCCGCGTACTTCGTGATCCACGGGACACTGACCGGGAGCGTCGTGTTCACGCGCACCCGGGCGGTCGTCTTCGGGATGCGGTTCTTCGACTGGGTGATGGGGATCGGCGGCCTGGCTTTGAGCCTGGCAACCCTGTTCCTGTTCGGGCTCCTCTGGGCGTGGTTGGGGTTTGCACTCCTTGCCGTCGGCCTGGGGTACTTGCTTTGGTTCCTGACCGACCGTGTACAGGCGAAGGGTCAGGAACCGCCCATTTCAGACGCCCGCGCGCTCTTCCGAACGATGCGGCTCCAAGGTGTCGAGGAAGAAGCGGTCCAACAGTTCGCGTGCAAATTTAGCGGAGCGAAATGGGAACCATTCTTCGAGGCTCTGTTCGGGTACGAGGCGAAGCTCGCGGCCCGAGCGTACCGGAAGGGGAAAACTGGGGAAGAGTCGCCGATGGCGGGAACCTGGCGGGAGCCTGTGATCGTCTGGTTGGAGGCGCGGCTGGAGGCCCGGCGACTGACCGTCGAGCGAAAGCACCTCAAGAAAGTCGAGGCCAAGGCACTCGAAGCGGAGGGCGTCAGCCGGGCGGATGCGAATGCCCAGGCCGAGGCGATGGCCGAAGAACTCGTGGGCCAGGCGACTGTGGCAAAACAGGCCCGCAAGGAGGGGAAGGAAGTCAATGTTCGTTCATTGGTCGCTGCGGCCAGGGAGCGGCGACGACCGAAGCCGGGCTACAACATCGCCGGGGTGAAACTCCGCAACCTTTGGCTGAAAGACTTCCTGAACGACTGGTTCGGCCGACGTCTGCGGCTTGGGGTCGGGGCAATCGTATTCGCAGCCGGATTGCTCTGGATGAGTCAGAACAACCTGCTGAGCCAGAACAGCAACGTGGTAAAGCAGGTCGTCGCGTTCGAGTTCGAGGCCGCGGGAAAGAGCCTCGATGCGGCCGCGGGGAAACCGCTCGTCGTCTCATTCCTCCCGGACATCTTGACCGACGCCGTTCACTCCTACGCAGTCCCGATCACCGGGTTTTTGCTACTGGTGAGTGGCCTGCTTCACTTCGGCTGGCGGCCAAGTCTGGTGGCCGTGCCCGGGGCAGCCATCGCCATTCTCGGGCCAAGCCTCGGGGTTCCCGAAGTTGGCCCGCTCAGCCCGACAATGCTCAGCCTGCTCGTCGGGGGGGTGTTGATTTTAGTCGTCGGGCGGTTTGTGCGGAAGTAGTCCTGCGAGGAATCGACCGCTTATGAACGGGTGTGAACAGAAGTGCTGTAACATCCGGGCGGTATCGAACGGCGACCGCACCCTAAGCAGGTTTCGGCGTCGTTCAGAGCATGCCGCGACTCTCCATGATGGGCCGCAAAATTTTCGTGCGCTGATTCTCCCGCATCATTAGTCGCTGCCGAATCAATAACCTCGGGTCGCTGCTACTCTCCAGATACCTCCAATGGATTTCTTCATAGCCATCGGGCTTTGCGGGAGTCCCTTCTCGCATTGGCTTCCAATGGTAAACATGCCATGCATGCCACCGCAAAAACCCAGTCAGTGGTCCGTTTTTATCCGTCAGGCTCGAGAACGGCTCGGGCACCATCAAGAGATTAGCCAAGTGTGTGTAAGAATCGATGTCGTCCAAAGATGGCCACACATGCGCTATTGTCCAGCCTTTTGGACGTGTGCCTTCCAAATTGTGTGCCCAAAAAATCGCCCATTCCGGCGTAGCGTTGTCATCATACATGCCAGCAACGACTTCATTCTGTTTGATGAGCGAAAAGCGCGGATGATTATTCTTGGATCGAGATGTTGGAAACACAGCTCGCCCGACGCTTGCAACAGTCTCGCCGTTCGGAAGCCAACTCGTCTTAGCGACCATGTGAGCTGTCGCAAGAACGTACTCCTTCGGAATATCTGGCGGTGGGATAGGCATTTGCGTATTCCGAAAGCGAGCTGCTAAAGGCGAGGTCCAGCATTAACTCTCCGATCGAGGCGAGTTAACGCTGGTCGAGGGATTCTTGGCACTGCCTGAATCAGAATCTGTTTTCGGTGCCCACTTTTACACGTTAGGCGATCCGCAGGAGTAGCTAACTCCTATGAGGAGTTGCGAGCCGGGTGGAGGGGAAACCTGTCCAACTGGATAAGCTTTACCCACCCGCCGCTGACGCGGCGACCTCCCCCACAGGGGGGAGGTAAGAGGGCGCAGGTGATGATTGTTATAGCTTAGACAACAGTAGAGGCGAAATCCTATTTCAGACGACCCTCTTACCTCCCCCCTGGTGGGGGAGGTCGGCCCGGCTTTGCGGGCCGGGTGGGGGGGAACCTTCGCAACTCTTTCAGCTACGCCCCCATCACACCTGCTTTGCGGCGACCTACCCCTGTTAGTCCACAAGGGGGAAGGTCAGAAAGCGCCACCCGCTTCGGTGAAAGTTCCCAACTGCGGAACGCCTAAACGAACGGCGACCGCACCCCGGGAAGGATGCGGTCGCCCTGAAAACGCATGTTAGCCCAAAATGCCGCTGACGACCTCACCCTTGACCAGTTCGCGCGGTTGATTCAGGTGATTGTAAACGATCGTCTCGGGCTTGATCCCGACGCTGTGGTAGATCGTCGCGAGCAATTCGGTGGGGTGGACGGGGTTGTCGATCGGGGCCGATGCGGTCTTGTCCGACTTCCCATACACGAACCCGCGGCGAATACCCGCCCCAGCAGCCAGTGCCGTGTAGCAGTATGGCCAGTGGTCCCGGCCGTCGTCCGTGTTGCTATTCCCGGACGTGCTCACGCCGCGCTGCGGGCTACGGCCAAATTCCCCAACCGCCACCACCAGAGTGTCCTTGAGCAGACCCCGCTCATCCAGATCCGCGATCAGTGCACTCAGCCCGGCATCCAGCATCGGAGCCGACTGGTTCTTCATCCGCTGGCTCAGCCCAACGTGAACATCCCACGAATGGTTGTCGCTATTGGCCACCTTCGGCCACACGACTTCGACGAATCGAGTCCCGGCCTCGACCAGTCGCCGCGCGAGGAGGCAGCACTGGCCGAATGTGTTCTTGCCGTACCGCTCGCGGAGTGCGGGTGTCTCCTGCGACAGATCGAATGCCTTCTTCGCCCGGCCGGATACGACCAGCCCGAGCGCCTTCCCGTAATACTCGTCGAGATCGTGCTTGGCGACCGCCTCTTCCAGGTCGGGCATCCCCTTGGCGATCGTATCCCGCAGCGTCGCCCGCCGTTCCATCCGGGTCGCGGTGAGTTCGTCGCGAATCTGGAGGTCATCGGTGCGGATACGGTCCATCTTGGCCATGTCCATGTCGTCGCCGGGCGGGTAGAGCAAGTACGGGTCGTAGGCCTTGCCGAGGAACCCGGCCGCCCCGCCCTTGCCGACCACGTTCGATTCCTGAAGCGGCCGGGGCATCATCACGAACGGGAGCATCGGGACGGTCGGCGGCTTGAACTTGATGATGTTCGATCCAATGGTCGGGAAGTCTTTGGGGCTGGGGGGTTCCAGTTGCCCGGAGGGGCTCACCTTGTCGGTGGTGTACCCGGTGTGCATCTGGTAGATCGCGGCGGTGTGGTTGAACAACCCGTTGGGGGTGTAGCTCATCGACCGGATCAGGGTGGTCTTGTCGAGGATCTGGGCGATTTTCGGGAGGAGTTCCGTGACCTGCACACCGGCGAGCTTGGTCGGGATCGGCTTGAAGATGCTTTTCACCTTGTCTGGAACATTCTCCTTCGGATCCCACAGGTCGAGGTGACTCGGCCCGCCCTGGAGGTAGACGAGGATCACGCTTTTGGCCTTCCCGAAACCGGGGCCGCCAGCGGGGGCCTGTGCATTCTCGGCGGCCGCCTGGAGGCTAAACATCTGGCCGAGGGTCAGCCCGAGGATGCCGGAGCCGCCGACGCGGAGGAGGTCGCGGCGAGTGACGCCGTCGCAAGTGTCGTTGGCGAGTCCGCCAGGGATGACAAGCATGTCCAGGCTCCGAGAGGGTGTGCGAGGAGGGAAAAGGCGGGCAGCCGCCCGGCGGGGTGGGTTCGCATATTTACTTTACTCCTGCAACGAACGGCTCGCAACCATTTTTCGACACTTCTCGCTCGACGCGACATCATCTCCCCTGGTTCCCAAACGCATGGAACCGGTTTTCCTCTGCTCGGCTCAGTGGCCCTATACGTCCAGAACGCCGACTTCCGGAAGGCCGATCACGCCTCCAATCTGTTGAGGCCACGATGCGGAGCGTGGAAACGAGTGAAAAGTGAAACACCCCTCCCACTCGTTCTCGTGTCCGGATCGGTTCGGTTCTCCGCGCAATCGGCGGCCGGTTTCCCTGGCGATCACCAGTCCGTGTGTGGTCTTACAACCGAAACCCAAAGTCATCGAAAACGAAGAAGGCCACTCCTCTTCGGTGGTCATTTACGCTTGTGGAATAGAGCGGAACTTATCGGACATGGTGTCTGATTTCCCGCCCGCGACCGCCTTGACGACCTCCGGGGCAGACAACATCACCATCGGTGAAACGCACCCGTTGAGCTATCGATTTTCGATTTCTGCGTATGAACTTGTGCGCGCGGGGAATGAATAGGGTAAAGGGGCTGATCACCCAATACCCTACTCATTCACACGAGGGTTACCCAACGCACGCAACACGGCAGGATCGCTCCCATTGCGGATGAAGCGAACTGACCCGTCAGCCATGACGAAGGTCGTACCGTTGGAGCTGGCCGGACCGCCGAAGGTACTCACACCCTGGTTCTGACCGGCCGCTGGGTCACGCCAGTTGATCGGGTGCCCCCACGGCTTGAACCCCACATTCACTTCACCGACGAGGATCGTATTCGAAGCACCATTCGTGATTTCGGAGAGCGTCATCGGTTTGGCGGCAGATAGGACTCTGCTGTTCACAGCATAGTGACTCAAACCAAACCCGTTGGCGTCGTCGAGAGGCGGAGTCCGAAACCCCGGATTGATGAAGTCGGGGAGAACGCACTTGAAATATTTCTGGTTCTCCGGACCGTGCCAGGGACTGTTCATGTCGATCCCACTGGTTGAGTAGCCCATGTAGGGGAGTATGTACGTTTCCCAGCTGTGACGCATCTCGCCGTCTGCCGCGAATGTGCCGCCAGGAGGTAGATAGTCCTTGTTCGCGCTGGCGTACATCACCAGCCCGAACCCGATCATCTTCGCATTCTGTTCCGCGCTCCCCCCCCGTCCCAGGCCCTCGCCGACGAGTGGTTGCTCGGAGGTCGCGAGCCACGCTACTTGATGTGAAATGCCGATGATCGAGATTCCCGCTGTGAACAAGACCACCACGCCGAGAACCACGGCCACCGTCCACCGGACCCGCCACCGGCCGCCGACGGGGTTCGCGGTCCTGCGCCACGACCGGCCGAGCCAGTGAACCCCGGCCCCAAACGAAAGGAGAGCGAGCGCGCCGACCACCACGCTCGGACCGTCTGGCTTCACCTCGGGCAGGACTCGCCCTAGAAACGGAACCCAACCGAACACAATCGTGACAGCGCCCTCTATCGTCGTCGCGACGGCGATCATGACCAAGCTCGCCATGATTGCGGCGACGGTCAAAGTCCTCACGGCTTTTTCCCCTCGGTGCCCAACGGCCGGAGATCGGCCGACCGCATTTCCACAATGTCGCCGTTCGTCCTGAGTACGAGTCGCCGGTCTGGGTCGAGTTCGGGTTCGTACACGAGTACGTCCGGAAGATACCCCGCCGAACGGCCGGCGACGTAGAGGTAACGCATCCCGCCCGTGGACGGAACCTCCCACCGCTCGGCCGAGATGGCTGTCACCTCGTCCGGACCGGGGAATCGCCCGCCATGCATGGCGGCGAACTGCCACAGGGCGGTGCGTAACCGTTCCAGATGAAGCCGTCGAGTTGTAAGGTCCATCTCCGGTTGGGGCGGCGGAGTCTGGTGTTCCGCTAGTCTGTAGGTGGCCCCTTGCTTTCGCCACGCCCCCGGCGTCATCAGTTGGCGGGCACCGGAGATCATGGTGAGTACAATGACGAAGAGAAGTCCCCATAGGAAGACGCCAGCCACCGCCCTCCCATACGACAGCCGGGGGAGGATTGGGAAGTCGCGCCGTAGGTAGTTCCAGATAACACGGAGGGCGACCGCCGAAATGAGGAAAGCGAAAAGGAAGAAAGAGACTGCCTGGAGCCTGGCGATGGACGAGTCGCCGAGTTGTGCTATGCGTCTAGGGTTGATCGGCAATGGGGACGGCATGCCCGCCCCAACCTGAAGCGGGAAGGCGAGCAAGAGCCCGCACGCGATTACCGCGATTCCAGAGGCATTGGTACGCACCGCGTTGCTCCCCGCTCGATAGCTCCACCTGTTCGCACTGCTGGTGCAGTCCGGGCGGGTTTCGGCCTACCGGGTCGATCACTTCCAAGATAGCCCGGCGAATCGGCTCGGACAGACTCGCTTACGCGGGGACGACACGGTCAGTTAGGGGTCGGTCACGCTTCCTCGCTTGACTCGTCGCCGTGCCGGGTTACGCCCCGTCCGGTTTTGGGGTGCATCAAGGACGCTATGCACTCCAATTGCGGAAAAAGGGGCTGGTTCAATTGCGAGGCAGTAGGGTTACACTTTGGGCACTCAAGAGCAGTCCGATGAGCAGTCGCAACCTATGATTATTACTGATGTTGCACCAGACGACTTGCAAGCATTGGGCACCAAAACTGTACCCCTGGGCTGAACCAAGCCCCATTTTTTGGTGGAGTTTCCACTTCATCCACTTCCACCCTGTCCATCTTCACAACGTCCCACGAACAGCTTGTTCGCGCTCGATTGCTTCGAAGAGCGCTTTGAAATTCCCTTTCCCGAAGCTCTTCGACCCTTGCCGCTCGATGATCTCGAAGAACAACGTGGGTCGGTCTTGGACGGGCTTAGTGAAGATCTGGAGCATGTACCCCTCGTCGTCACGGTCTACGAGGATGCCCAGTTCTGCCAGGACGGCGAGGTCTTCCTTGATCGGCCCGACCCGGGCCGGGAGTTGGTCGTAGTAGGTCTTCGGCACACGCAGGAAAGACACGTCATTGGCGAGAAGGGCCTTCACGGTCGCGACGATGTCATTCGTCGCCAGGGCGATGTGCTGGACGCCGGCTCCGCCGTAAAAGTCGATGTACTCCTCGATCTGGCTGCGGCGTCGACCCTGCGCTGGTTCATTGATCGGGAACTTCACCCGCCCCCGCCCACTCTGAACCACTTTCGACATCAGAGCCGAGTAGTCGGTGCTGATGTCCTTGTCGTCGAAACTCACCAGTTGCTCAAAGCCCAGCACCTTGCGGTAGAACTCGACCCACTCGTTCATCTTCCCTTCTTCGACGTTCCCGACGATGTGATCGATCGCAAGCAACCCTGCCGGGTGGTAGGTTCCCGGACTGTACCGGGCCGGATCAATCGCTCTGAAGCCCGGCGAGAAGACCCCCTTGTACCGATCCCGGTTCACAAACGTGTGGGTGGTATCCCCATAGGCGCGGATGGTTGCGAAATCGTAGGTTCCGTGCTCGTCCTCCAGGGTGGTCGGTCCCTTTACCCCGACTCCGCCCCGTTCGACCGCGAGATTGTAGGCCATCCGCACGTCGTCCACCTGCAACGCGATGTCCGACACACCATCGCCGTGCAACACCAACCGCTGGACCTCCGGGTGCTGGGGTCGTAGCGGAGAGATGAGAACAAATGTAATCCCGCCTTGCTTGATGACGTACCCCGCCTCGTGCTTCACCTTGGTCTCAAGACCCGAGTAGCCGACCACCTCGAACCCGAACGCATTCCGATAAAAAAACGCACTCTGCCGGGCATTCCCAACAAAGAACCGGACATGGTCAATCTTGCGAATCGGGATGTCGGGAAGCGTCATGGTGATCCTCGATGAGATCAAAACCTCGGAATGGCCCGCAGATTCAGCATGGCCCGCAGATGACGCAGATCTACGAACGCAGATGAAATCTTGATCGAAACGAATCTATCTTATCTGGATTTTATCTGCGTCGAAGTCTGCGTCATCTGCGGGCCATGTCTTATCAGCCCAAGTCGAAGTCTGCGTCATCTGCGGGCCATGTCTTATCAGCCTACCTGGAGGCCGAATCGCCGCACCAGGGCTTCGGCTTCTTGTCGGAGGAACGGGAGCGACGGAGCGACAAATAAATTGGTCTGCATATAAGTCGGGTCATAATCCGTGTTGACGACCACTTCGGTCACGAACGGTCGGCGGGTCACCTCACGTGAAAACAGAGAGTTCGGGATCTCCCCGGTGCTCGACAGGATGCCTGCACCAAACACCTTCGTCTCACCCGCCTCCTCAATCAGCCCGAACTCGATGCTGAACCAACTGAACCGCTTGAGCATGAGCACCTGTTCGCCGTCGGTGGTCGTCGCAGCGGCCTTGCCGATCAGAGTGATCAATTCCGCGTAGTCCCGATCCATGAACGGTGGAACATGCCCGAGACAGTCGTGGATCATGTCTGGCTCGGGAGTAAATTCCGGGTGCGACGGGTGTCGCAGAAACTGCGTCACCGGGAACCCTCGCTCAGCAATGTATTCATAGAAGGTGCGATACGGAAGCGACCCCTCGGCCGGGACCAGATGCGTCTGGGTCTCGGCCCGAAGCCGCTCGCTCAGGTGGCCCATCTGTGGCACAACACTCGTCATGATCGCCAGATCCCGCTTGGCCCGCAAATACATCCCACAGGCATGCTTCTGGTGCAATTCATCGAGTCGTGTACTGACATCTTGCCACAGCCGGGTTTCTTCCGGGGTGTACTCGAACACCGGGGGCTCCAACCGGTTGAGCCGGTGTTGGCGCGTGAGGTCGAAGATCCCCCGGCGACGGGCCATGTAGTCCGCATCGTCGAGTCCGGGGGTCTTCGGGTCGACCTCCAACTCGGCCGCGTCAGGCGGAGCGACCATCATGCGAGGGTCGATCACCTGGCCATACTGGATGAGAGCCTCTTTCATGCCCGTTTTCCCGGGAATAGAGCGAACGAGGTGACATGTCCCTCAGAACATCGACCGGGGGACTGGAGGTGGGGACGGAAAAACTTCACTCGCTCCGTGCCCCTACCCGGTATTCTATCCTCAAAGCCCTCCCTGCAGGCAGGTTCACCCGTGAAAGCTGCATACCTCGAAACGACCGGCGCGCCCGACGTGATTCAGTTCGGAAATCTCCCAACCCCCGAGCCGAAGCCCGGAGAGGTCCGGGTGCGAGTTCTGGCTGCGGCGGTTAACCCGATCGACACTTACATCCGGGCCGGGATGGTCAACATGGCTCTGCCGAAGCCATTTATCCCCGGATGCGACCTCGCCGGGGTCGTGGACGCGGTTGGCCCGGGAACGGTTCGACTCCAGCTCGGCGACCGCGTGTGGGGGTCGAACCAGGGGCTTCTCGGACGCCAGGGAACGTTCGCCGAATACGCTTGTGTCGGCGAGCAGTGGCTTTACCCGACCCCGGATGGAGTGTCCGACGAGCAGGCAGCAGCCTGCGCCCTCGTTGGTATCACTGCCCACCTAGGGCTCTTTGAGTGCGCTCGACTTCGTGCTGGGGAAACCGTTTTCGTCAACGGCGGGACCGGGGGAGTGGGGATGATGGTGATCCAGATGGCCAAGGCAACCGGTGCGAAAGTCATCACGACGGTCGGCTCCTTTAAAAAGGCCGAACTGGCTCGAGATCTCGGCGCGGATGCAGTGATCGATTACAACACGGAAGACGTGATGGCGAGGGTGAAAGAGGCAACTGCTGGCGCGGGTATCCAGGTGTGGTACGAGACCCAGCCACCGACCGATCTGGACAAAACGATCGAGTGCATGGCTCCACGCGGCCGGATCATCGTGATGGCGGGGCGGGCGGCCCGCCCGGTCTTCCCAAATGGTCCGTTTTACGTGAAAGGTCTCTCTTTACACGGGTTCGCCATGTTCAACGCAACCCCTGACGAGCAGCGGGTATGCGGGGTTGATATCGCCCAGTGGCTGGGGCAGGGTAAGCTCAAAGCCTTGATCGGCAAGAGGCTCCCGCTCTCCGGAGCCGCGGCGGGCCATCAACTCCAAGAAGAGAATACCCTCAAGAAATCTGGTACCCTGACCGGAAAGATCGTGATCCTTCCAACAGAAACCTCTTGAACGACGTACAGTTGGGTAGTTGAAACTTGCGGGTTTCTTCTCATGGCCAGCGTCAGGAGGACGCCTGACACCGCCGACAAGCGGGGGGCGTTATGGGTTTGGATGTACGTGACGCAGACGGTCAATTCTGTCGGGTTGTAGGGGCTGGTCGCCGGTTTCTGGCACTTGCGATTGTTGCCCTGTCTGCACTCCTCCTGACCAGCCCGCGCCACATTCACGCCCAGCCACCTGCCCCGGAGCCGCCGAGTCGTGTGGTTGCAGCGGTGGCAACTTCGCTTGCTGCGACGTTTGCTTCAAAACAGCCTGGGGCCGAAGGCGTCAAGGTTCTTCCTGCGGCTGCGGACCTCTACACCGGCGACATGCTCATCACGCTCCCAGGCGCGGCCCTCCGCGGAAAAAATGGAGCGGTCTCCCTCAAATCACTGGCCGATTACGACGGCAGATCTCCGTTCCCGACTCTCGAGACCGCCTTTACCCTGAACGATGCGAAAACCAGCGATCTCGATGTCACTCTCGACCGAGGACGCATCGATCTCACCAATACCAAAGCGGCAGGTGCGGCTGTCGTCCGAGTCCGATTCTGGGATCAAGTCTGGACGATCACCCTGGATGCACCTGGAACGCGCGTCGGGCTGGAATTGTACGGCCGATGGCCTTCAGGATCGCAATTCCAGCCAGCCCAACCGGTTGCGCCGTCTGCACCGAGGAAACCTCCAGCCCCCGTTGCGTCTCTGGTTCTCCTCGTTGTTAGCGGGTCGGCATCAACAGAGGTGAGCGGGGGGTTGACCCTGGGCCTGAAAGCGCCTCCAGGTCCGGCCCTCCTGGGCTGGGACAGCATCGAAGGCTCGCACCCGCAACCTCAGAAATTGGAACAATCGCCAGCGTGGGCTGATCCCGACGCCAGCCTGTCATCGGACGGGAAACTGGCGGCTGCGGCGGTGGAGCGGTTTCGCCTGGCCCGTGTGGAGAGCCCATCAACGGCGATCAGTACGTTTCTCAATTCGACCGATCCGTTTGAGCAGCGGGTCGGCCTCGTCAGCATCGGCGCGACCGACGACTTGACGGCTCTGATCAAGGAGTTGAGCGGAGCGAAAACGCCTGTAGAGTGGGACTTCGGGATCCGCGTCGCCCGCCACTGGCTCGGCCGCTGTCCGGGACACGATCAGAAGATGTATGCTGCGTTGATCTCCCCTGTGCATGGGTATACACCGGCCCAGGCCCGGATTATTATGAAACTGCTCTTCGGGTTTTCCGCCGACGAACTTGGCCGGTCCGAAACCTACGAAGTCCTCATCGATTATCTGACACACGATCAGTCGACTGTCAGAAATCTGGCGGCCTGGCATCTTGTCCGAGCCGTCCCGCAGGGGAAGACAATCGGCTACACCCCCGGCGCGACCAAAGCCGAGTGCGAGACGGCTGCACGGGAGTGGAAGAAACTTGTCCCATCCGGACAACTTCCACCACCTCCGCCGAAAAAAGATTAAGATACAGGTGTCGGGTGGTTGTCCGATCCCGTGTCGTGTGACCGTGGGACTCCTGGTCACAGGCAACTTGTGTGAGGTTCCCATGTCCCGGTCTGCCCGCCTCGTGGTTATCGCCATCCTGTGTGGAGTGGGGGTTCTGGCCACGGCCAACCCTGCCCCGGCCCAGTTCGTCGGGGGGTTCGTTGGACCCGGGGGACCTTTCCCTTATCCGATCCCACCGACAACACCACTCCGGTTCAATTACGGCTATCAAACGTCGTTCTCGGTCGGCACCGGGATCGGTCCGACGATCTCCTACTCCCAGGGAGCTTACGGCCCGATCGGCTACGCCATGCAACAACGGTTCCGGTCACCCGCTTACTCTGCTTACGACCCGCTCTCGGTTCAAGTGTACGGCGGCTACATGACCGGCGGCGTCCTGAACCCGGCGAACGAGGCAGCCAAGAGGGATCTTGCCCGCGCGCAGCGAGCCGCAGCGATCCAGACAAACCCAGCCCCTGCCCGTATGGCGATCTTCGACCAGTGGGCCTACGAGAAACTCGGCGTCACCGGGCTCCCCGCACTCAAACCCGGCCAGGACATGCCCGCCGCGCTGGCTCGCGCCATGGCCGCGAATAACGAACCCGAGGTGGCATCCGGTGAAGCGCTTAACCACATCCTGGTCGCTGCGGTCGCTGCGGAAGGGAAAGGGGGCAAGGGCCAGTCGGCATTCTTACCCCCGGATCTTCTGGCCGATGTCCGGTTTGCAGGCTCTCCCACGGCCGACACGCTGAACCTTCTTCGCCGGGCGGGAAAGCTAGACATCCCAGCGGCGTTCAATGCGCCTGCCCTGGCGGAGGTTCGGCAGTCCCTGGAACGTGCTTTTGCCGCCGCTGTTGCCCCGGTTCTGGTTGGAAAAGCGGCGGACCCATCGAAGGTCGCCAACCTGGAAGACGTGGTCAAAAAAGCCCGGGCAGCCCTCGACCCAACGATCAGGGATCTGGACTTTGAGGATGCAACCGCCGCTCGTCGATTCCTGAACCAGCTCGACGCGGCAACACCTGTGCTGAAAGGTTCGGGCACAGCCAGTCTGATCGACCCCCGATGGGGCACCGAGGGAACGAACATCGCGGATCTGATCAAATACATGACCAAACTCAAGATTTTGTTCGGACCGGCCCCGAAGGGGAATGAGGACGTTTACGTTGCCCTCCACCGCGGACTTGCTGCGTACCTCTACATCTTGAACGAGAGCCAGAAGGCCCCGCCGAAGAAGTGACCTGTTCCGTGGGAGCGGCAGTCAGGCTGCCTCACGACGATTCTTTTTTTCACAAGCCTGAAGCGCGAGCGAAGGAAAAGCTGTCCTTCGCTCGCGCTTCAGGCTTATGTCCCGACCCCAGAAAAGCTGTCCTTCGCTCGCGCTTCAGGCTTGTGTCCCGACCCCAGCTCTGATTCCGTCGCGGCTCCCTCGCTCTGGGTGTTTGTGTCTCCACTCCGATCCGGTTGGCATTGGTCGTTCTGCTCGGCAGGAATAAATCATTCGTTATTGGGGTCTCACTCAGCGACGCACTCGCACCCTCGGGCAGCCGCCCGTAGCCGGTGACGAGTGCCCAGACAGCTCCACGAAAGGGGCCAGGTTCAATCCGTTGTCGTAGAAGGGTAACACGTTCAGGCCAACGAGCTGGAAGCGTCAGCGATGGATTCACCCCCCGCAAATGCATACGCATTCAATCGTTTCCGCTCGTTAGCTGGCATTTATTGCAGTCCGTCGCTGATGCTTGTGGTTCGTTGGGTGTTAGCCGGTCGTGAACCATGTCACGAAAGGTCGAAATGAAGCGGGCTCTGATCACCGGGGTCACCGGGCAAGATGGGAGTTACCTGGCCGAGTTGCTCCTGGAACAGGGGTATGAAGTCCACGGGATGGTCCGCCGGGCAAGTACCGAGACGTTCGAGCGGATCAACCATCTGTCGGGCAGGATCCATCTTCACCAGGCGGACCTGCTTGACCAGCTTTCGATCATCGACGTCCTGAAGGAGACCAACCCGGACGAGGTCTACAACCTGGCCGCCCAGAGTTTCGTCCCGACGAGTTGGAAGCAGCCGGTTCTGACGGGCGAGTTCACCGCAATCGGGGTGACCCGGATGCTGGAGGCGATCCGTCTCCTCGGACCCGAAAAAATTCGATTCTACCAGGCATCAAGTAGCGAGATGTTCGGCAAGGTGGTCGAGGTTCCCCAGAAGGAATCCACCCCGTTCTATCCCCGCAGCCCCTATGGGGTCGCCAAGGTGTATGGCCACTGGATCACGGTGAACTACCGGGAGAGCTACAACATGTACTGTTGTAGCGGGATACTGTTTAACCACGAGAGTGAACGCCGGGGGCGAGAGTTCGTGACCCGGAAGGTCACCGATGGAGTCGCCCGGATCAAGCTCGGCATGTCCAAAGAGTTACGACTCGGTAACCTGGACTCGAAACGGGACTGGGGGTTCGCCGGGGACTATGTCCAGGCGATGTGGCTCATGCTCCAGCAGCCGAAGCCAGATGACTACGTCATCGCAACCGGAGAAACGCATACGGTGCGCCGGTTGGTTGAGCTGGCGTTCCAGGCGGTGGATCTGGACTGGCAGAAGTACGTGGTGACTGACCCGGCACTGGTCCGTCCGGCCGAAGTCGATCTGCTCATCGGCGACCCCGCCAAGGCCAAAGCCAAGCTCGGTTGGAGGCCACAAGTCAACTTCGAGCAACTGGTCGGCCGGATGGTGAAAGCCGACCTCGCCCGGCTCCAGGGTCAGCCACTCCCGGACTTCAAGGCGCGTGGAATCTAGGCGGGTCGGTGGAGGCTCAGGTGTGTTTCGGGGTGTGTCTGACAAGATCCGCCTGAAACGAGATGGGCGTAACCGGTGGGGCTCGNNTCGGCTTTGGGGCGAGCCCCACCAGTTACACCCAAACGAGATGCCCCGACCTTCCGATCTACGCTCGACCCGACATCCCCGAGGACTCATGCGAATCCTGATCACCGGGATTACCGGGTTCGTCGGCGGACACCTCGTCGAGGCCCTCCTGGCCGCTGGTGGGCACACCCTCTTCGGGGTGAGCCGTCCAGCCGGGTGGCCACTCGCCCTGGATCACCTTGCTGGCTCCGCTGTGTTGTTCAGCGTCGATCTCACTGATGGGCCACGAATTGAGGCGGTGATCCGCCAGACCGCACCCGATTGGATCTTTCACCTCGCTGGGTATGCGAACACGGGCCGGTCATTCCAGGAACCCGACGCCTGCTGGCAGGATAATCTTCTCGCCACACGCAGGCTCTACGATGCCATCGCCCGCACCGACCTCCGCCCCCGTATCCTGTTCGTGTCAACGGGGTTGGTGTACGGGGAGCCGGACGACCCGGATCAAGCCTGTGATGAACGGACGACATTGAAGCCAGCCAGCCCCTATGCTGCGAGCAAGGCGGCGGCCGACCTGCTGAGCTATCAGTACACCCGCAAGCCCGGTCTCGACATCGTTCGCCTCCGGCTGTTTAACCAGATTGGCCCACGCCAGTCAGCGGACTATGCAGTGGCCAATTTCGCCCGCCAGATCGCTGCGATCGAGGTGGGGAAGCAACCCCCCGTGATCGAAACCGGTGATCTCTCCGCCCAACGAGACATCACCGATGTTCGCGACATGGTTGCGGCGTTTCCGCTCCTGCTTGTGCATGGCAAGACCGGTGAAGCGTACAACGCTGGCTGCGGACGGACGTATCAAATCCAGTCACTGCTCGACCGGCTTCTGGTGCTTTCACGTGTGAAGGTCGAGGTGAGGCAGAAGGTCGAGCCCGATCGAAAGGCGGACACAGCAGTCACCCGGGCAGATACCCACAAACTTCAGGCCGCGACCGGATGGAGCCCCCGCATCCCCCTCGATCAGACATTGGTCGACATCCTGGACGACTGGCGTCGGGCGGCAACCCACCCCACCGACAGGTGAGCGTGCTCATGTATAAGGATCATATCGCACCATGAAGGTTGCAGTCATCGGAACCGGGTATGTCGGACTGGTCACGGGCACCTGCCTCGCCGAGAGCGGGAACGATGTGGTCTGTGTCGATAACAACCCCCGCAAGGTCCAGACTCTCAACGAGAACCGGCTGCCGATCTACGAGCCTGGGCTACTCGAGTTGGTCCTCCGAAATAAACAAGACGGGCGTCTGCTGTTCACCACCGACCTCGGTGCCGCGGTCCAGTCGGCCCGGCTGATCTTTATCGCTGTCGGCACCCCCCAGTCGGAGCAGGGCGATGCCGACCTGACCGCGGTGTTTGCCGTGGTGGATGCGATCAGCGACGCTCTCACGGATCTTCCTCCCGGACCGCCTGGATCACGGGTGGTGGTCACGAAAAGCACGGTCCCGGTCGGAACCAACTCCCGAGTTGCCGAGCGACTGGTGGCGAAGGGGTGCCTCCATGTGGATGTCGCGAGCAACCCGGAGTTCCTCAAAGAAGGCGCTGCGATCGACGATTTCATGAAACCGGACCGCGTGGTGGTCGGGGTCCGGCGGCCAGAGGTCGCGGAGGTTCTCCGTGAACTTTACGCTCCGTTCCTCCGAACCGAACGTCCGTTCCTGGTGATGACCCCCGAATCCGCCGAGATGACGAAATACGCTGCGAACGCCATGCTTGCCACGAAGATCAGCTTCATCAACGAAATGGCGAACTTGTGCGACCGGCTTGGAGCCGACATTAACGATGTCCGCAAGGGGATCGGGCACGACCAGCGTATCGGGTTCCAGTTCTTGTTCCCAGGTCCGGGGTACGGGGGATCATGCTTCCCCAAGGACATCGAAGCGATTATCGCAATGGGGCGGCGGATCGGGCTTCCACTACGGCTGATGCAGGCTGTCGATGAGGTGAATGATGCCCAGAAGGAAGTTCTGTTTGACAAGGTGCGACAGCACTTCGGGGATTCACTCCCCGGAAAGACCATCGCAGTCTGGGGGCTCGCGTTCAAGCCCCGGACAGACGATATCCGCGAGGCCCCCGCACTGACGCTGATCGGAGAGTTGCTGACGGCCGGAGTGGGGGTCCGGGTTCACGATCCAGAGGCGATGGGGAATGTCCGGGAGGTATTTAGGGACAAAATCTATTACGCCGACCGACCTTACGGAGCGCTGGAGGGGGCGGATGGGCTCGTGATCGTGACCGAGTGGCCGGAGTTCCGCAACCCGGACTTCGAGCTGATCCGCCGATTGCTCAAGGGGCATGTCATCTTCGACGGCCGCAATATCTACGATGCCCGGACGATGGCCCAGTACGGCTTTACGTACTACGGCATCGGCCGGGGAAAGCGCTGAGCTGGGCTTGAACCCACTGGATCAGGGATCTGTGTGGCAGATGCCATACTCTCAACAGTACATCCCTGGTCTGGCTCGGAAACTGCCACCTCACTGCCCTACGATGTCGTTCTTGGTGGTGACCACGAGGACACCCAATTCGAGCACTTCCCCGCTGGGGATCTTGTGCTTTAAAAGCGTCTGCGTGAAAAGATCAACCAGAGCCTGGAACTCGGCATCAGTGATTTTCATCCCCTTGTGAGCCTCTTTCATGTCCCGCCCACTGTACTTGAGCGGACCGCCGGTTACTGAGCTCATGTATTCGACGAGTGACTGCTCCAGCTTCGCCACCCCTTTGTCGTCCAGTTTGTATTTCCCATCGCGAAGGAAGTTGATCTTCGGATCCTTGATCGCCGCTACCACGAAATCGTGGACCACCACCTTGACCGCTTTCTCGCCGCCAAGCCGATCCCAGAGCGGCTTCTTCGGCGGGATGAGGGCCACTTCTGTTTCCTTCTGAACTGCGTCGAGTGCCTCCCGCAGAACCGCGGCAGCGTCTGCTGGCTTGAGCTGCCAGGCCTTGTTGAGATGATCTTGCACCAAGGCGACCAACTTCGGTCGGTGGTCAAGCAGCGGCCAGACTGCAACCAGTGTGGCCTGATAGATCCGGAAGCAGCCCTCGTAGTTGCCACCGTTGAACAACTCGGTGCCGTACTTGGCAGCCTGATGCACCGTATTGGCGGCCCATTTGTCGATCTCGTTTCGGGGAATCGGCTTATCGTCGATCCCGCCGCCGAGCTTGGCACCCGGTGGGAGCTTGTCGCTGTCTTTTTTCGGGATCGGCTGACCGTCCGCGAGGACGACGCTCGCGCTCAGCCCCAGAGTCACACAGAACACCGCCAAAAGTCGCGATCGCATGGTGGCCACCTCCGCCTCGGGATGGAACCCTTTCAATGTAAACCGACTGGCACGGCTTGTGCCAGTATTGCAAGAGGAGTTGTTCGCGACCGAGCGACTCCCTGACCATTTTTCCGGCACAGCCCCCGGCGACGGGCTTGCCGACAGAGTACAGGTTGAGTGGGCAAGTGGTAGAATACCACTACCATCGTCCCGGACCTCCCGGCGACGAGATCCCCCAACAGGGCTTCTCACAACCCAGGGCAGGATTCCCATGCCCATTAGCGACCGCGATGACTCATTCGACCGACCTTTTCCACCCTCCCGCCGTCGGCAGGAACCACCCGCAAATTCGTTAAAATCGCTCCTGTTCGGCCTTGTCGTGCTGCTCGGACTGGGCGTGATGAGTGCCGGTCTGATTCTCGGCTACCGTGCCCTCACCCGTGCTGATCGCGACATGCCCGCGGCAACGAACCCGGACGTGAAACCGAAAGCGGTGGTCGCGAACAGCCCACTCGACTCCGAGGAAGTGGAAGCGAACACACTCTTTG
This sequence comes from Gemmataceae bacterium, assembly GCA_003136315.1. Lineage (GTDB taxonomy): Bacteria > Planctomycetota > Planctomycetia > Gemmatales > Gemmataceae > Urbifossiella. The sequence continues at coordinate 53,806 of PLDW01000489.1, forward strand.
AGTCGGATAAGGAGAGTGTGGTCAACGTGGACACCGTGGCCCTCACGCGGGGCGTGTTTGACGATCACACAACCGAGCACCAAACCGGGACTGGCTCCGGCTTCGTCTGGGACTCGGACGGCCGGATCGTGACCAACTATCACGTCGTTGAAGAGGCTCTCAAGCGAACGGACCGATCCATTCGTGTGGTTCTGGCTGATCGTAGCAGGTACGACGCCCGGATTGTCGGAGCGGCTCCCGACTTCGACCTCGCGGTGGTCCAGATTGCGGCGCCAAAGGAGAAGTTGAAACCGATCTCGCTGGCCGATTCGTCCGAGTTGAAGGTGGGTCAGAAAGTCTTTGCGATTGGCAACCCGTTCGGCCTGTCCTTGACCCTCACCACGGGAATCATCAGCAACTTGGACCGGATGATTGAGTCGCCCAGTGGTACACCGATCCCGAAATCGATCCAGCACACCGCTCAGATCAACCCGGGGAATAGTGGTGGACCCCTCCTGAACCGGAGTGGAAAGTTAATCGGGGTCAATACCTCGATTGCCTCACCGAGCGGCGGTAACGTGGGGATCGGGTTTTCGATCCCATCGAACACGGTCAATCAGGTCGTCACCGAGATCATCAAGACCGGGCGGACGGCCCGTGTGGATTTTGGTGTCCGGCTCTACGACCAGAAGAAGCTCCGTCGGGCAGGTTACGAGAACGGGGTGATGATCGCGGAGGTGATTCCTGGGGGGGTGGCTGCTCGGGCCGGGTTGCGCGGACTCCGTCAAAACCCAACGATGGGGCGCGCCGAGCCGGGAGACATCATCCTGGCGATCAACGGACAACTGGTCGACGGGGTTGATGAGTTCCAGGCGATCGTCACCCGGTTAACACCGGGCAGCAGGGTGACGGTGAGGTTTCTGCGTGGCGAAGACGAGCGAGAGATCACCGTAACGGTCTAATACAGGTACCCGTTGAGACTATCTCATTCCCTGAACAAACATCGGTCTAACGGGAGGGCGAGGCTCCTGCCGAGCTTCACTTCACACGCTCGGCAGGAGTCTCGCCCTCCCGTTTATACGTCTAATCGTCTTTCCATAGATGCGACAGTCCCAACGAGTTCCTGTATGAGGAGTCCGTCCGACACCACTGCAAGACTGCTGGCTGTCGACTGGAGACGCTGCCTACTTCTTGACGGCTTTCTTGTACTGCTCCAGGCGATCCTTCATATCCTTGTCCTGTGCGAGCGGCGTGTCTTTCGCCAGCTTCATGGCTCGCTCTTGCGTTTCCAGAGCCTTGGCGGTGTCGCCGTTCTCGAAGTAGGCTTTGGCCAGGGTGTCGGCGATAGCCCCTTCCTTCTCCTCGGCGAGTTTGTCCGCGAGAAGGGCGGCCCGGAGCGCCATTTTCAGTACACGTGGGTCAGTCTTCTCGGCAGGCTTTTCGACAACACCCCAGGCGACCGCGTTGAGCGCCTGGGCATTGTTCTTGTAGATCTCATCGATCAGTCGGTTGCCGAACTCCACTGTCTTGTCGGCATCCCCGAGTTGGAGCAGGGCCATGTACTTGGGGTAGGCGAGCATCGGTTCGAGTGAGGCGTCCTCCTTCACGGCCTCCTCGACAATGGCCAGAAGCCCCTTGAAATCCTTGGACCTCTGGGCAGTGATAATTTTGCCCTGGAGTGTCCGCATCTTCACCTTCAGGGCCTGTTCCTTTTTGTACTCGACCGCGGCGACCTTGAGATCCCACTTCCCGGCGACAACCTGAGCGAGCGGCTTGTCCATTTCCATCGGATGGCCGATCCAGGCAATGTTCGTGTCGGTGTTGACAATGAATGCCGTCGGGATGCCATCCTGCCCGGCGGCCTCCAACCAGTGAGTTGCCATCTTTCCTGCCCTGCCCTTCTTCTCTTCGGGCATCAGATCGAGGGCGACCCTATAGTCCATCTTCTCGCCCATCTTTTCGACGAACGGCTTGACCTTCGCCGGGTCATTTTCCAGGACGCTGACCCCGATGAACACAACGTCCTTGTACTTTTTCTGGAGTTCGGTCAGGTGCGGGATCGAGACGATGCAGGGACCGCACCAGGTCGCCCAGAATTCGACAACGTAGGTCTTGCCCTTCTCAAATGAAGTGACCTGATCACCCTTGACAAACTCCTTGACCTCCAATTTCGGGGCTGGATCACCGACGCTCAGACCCTCAGCGGCCGCACGGCCCGAGAGGCCGAGGGCCAGTATGACCACCAGTGCCACGATTCGCCGAGTCATGCTATTCTCCCTGGTAGATACGATGCGTGAAGGCCACGAGGGCGATTGCCAGACTATGCCCTCTCATAGTGCAGTTCAAGTAGGGATCCTGGGTCTTTAGTTACGGCTGAGGGGTGTGGATAGTTAGCCCTGGTATTCCCAACTCTGAATCACTTGCGAGGGGGGAAGATTGTTCGCTGGACGCGACAGCATTTTTCTCCGTTGGGTTCCCATCTCCCTGCACTCAACACGTGGGAACCAGGGCAGACGTTGTTGCGTCGAGCGAGAAGTGTCGGGGGGGTCACCAATTCGAGCTTCCAACCGTACCAGTCCAACAGGCCATGCCGAAGTTGAGGGGGTACTCTCTCCCGTTGCGGACTGTAGGGGTGCGAGGTGCGGACTGCCTCGGACATCCCGCCGAGTGATTTCACCAGGACCAATCGACCCTGTAGACGTAGCCCGCCTCAGGTTTGGATATCTCCCAGTAAAGCCACTTGTTTTCCTTCGAGGCGAAGATAATCCTCGGGCCGGTGTACGGAACGGGGTCGGCCTGCCGAGTAGGTGCGACCCGAAGCTCGTAAGATTTGAAGGGATGATCTTCGGGAAAGAGCATCAACATCACCACCCTGATGGCTTCGCCAGTGCCGATGACACCAAACCACAGATCTTCTGGCTTTTGTAACGATCCAAAATAGGTTGCCCGTATGTGTCGATCGAATTCCCCGCGTAAGGCGATGTCCTTCACATCCAAATGGAGTTGTTGCACCTTCATTGACTGCCGACCGACCTGACTCAGCTTCTTGGGGGAGACCAATCGTGCGTTTGCTGAATTCGAGAGTGCTCGCATAATCACACTGTCACCGGTAGTACGAGATTCGGTGATTAACGTGTCAACTTCTTTGACCTTGAGTAGACGCTGGCGGGTAATATTCGTCACAAAAGAGCTGTTTGGGTCAGCGCCAAATGGGAGTTGCTTCCAACCCCTCAGATCAACAACTCGGTCGTCGTCGAGTATGCGGAAGGCTGTCGCATCGACCGGCCCGACCTGATCAACATAGGTGATTGGGTGGGGTGGTTGGCGATCAGCCTGTGGAGGCACCTGCATGAGAAGCTCTGCTCGCCGACTGACCTCTTCCCGTCGGAGTTGGACCAGAGGTGACTCTTCAGGTGTGGACTCGGTCTTCCCGTGACGAGTCAGGATCAGGAAGGAGATGACCAGGCCGAGGACCGTCAATAGTGTGGCCGTCACGACTTGGGGATAGTGCCGTTTCCACCACTTTCGACCAGCCTCGAGATAACCGAGGCGCCTGGCTGTGATCGGGCGGTCGGCAAGATAGTTCGCAAGATCCAAGGTAAGTTCTTTTGCTGTCGGGTATCGCCGTTTGGGGTCTTTCTCGAGGCATTTGAGACAGATCGTCTCCAAATCTCGAGGACAATGGGGAATGTGCTGGCGGAGGGCGATGGGCTCATCAACAATCACTTTGTGCATTGTGTCTTGAACACTTGATCCCTTGAACGGCGGGCTGCCCACCAAGAACTCATAGAGGATCACTCCGAGGGCCCAGACATCGGAAGCCGGGCCGACCAACTCAGTCTCACCGCGTGCTTGCTCCGGAGACATATAAGTCGGTGTGCCAAGCAGTTGTCCGGTTTGGGTCTGGTCGCTTTCCAAGTCGAGCCGCTTCGCCAGCCCGAAATCGGTGATTTTCAGAGTGCCATCGGCGGCAACTAAAATGTTCCCTGGCTTGAGATCTCGGTGGATGATACCGGCCGCGTGAACGGCTGCCATTGCTGAGGCAAGCGTATGGATCTGACCTGCAATGATTTGGTGCGACTGCTTCGTGCCATCCATCAAACCTGCCAGCGTCCCACCTGGGCAGAACTCGATGGCACAGAAGGGAAAGTTATCGCACTCGCTAATCTCAAATATTTGTATAATATTTTGATGCTGTAGTCGAGCTACAGCCTCTGCCTCTCGTTGGAACCTGGCTCGCGTTTCTACTCCAGCGAACGCACCAGCAATGACCATCTTGATCGCCACCACACGGTCCAGTCGAACATGCCGGGCCTTGTACACGACACCCATGCCACCTCTTCCGAGTTCCTCCAATACATCGTACCCAGGAATTACCACAGTGGGCCGATGTGGACCGACCACAGGCACCACCTGCTCCTCGTGAATTCGGCTCTCATGGTTCAGCTCGTCTCGTTGACAATTGTCAGCACCATCAGATCGAATAGTAGTCTCAAATATATTATTTTTTATATTAGAGGTAGAAAATTGGATAGAGTTTTCTATTTCAGACTGATCTTGCTGATCCGAACGAATGTTCTCGCTCATACCATCATCTCGGCTGGTTGTACGGTCGCCAGGGGCTTCTCACCATGTGCGGGACGAGACACTACAGCCGGAAGTCGACTCGCTCCCCTGCCGGAAAATACCGGGGCTTCTCGCTGACACACTCAAGAGCCGACCGCTACGAAACCGTCACATCCACAGTTTAAACGAGACCGGCCTCTCCGTCAACCGGTCCGATGACGTCGGGAATAGGGATCTTGGGTGCCGGTTGCTTCTCAACCTCCTCTGGCTTCACTTGCTCGATGTGTCTGCGCGCCAACTCCATTCTGGGCTTCGCTTTCAGCCGAATCGGTACGGCCTCGACCGTCTGTGCCCCCTTCAACGCCTGGATCTTTTCTGCGACTTGTCAGGCCGTGGGTTCGCCTCCTGCCGAGCGTGGTGGTGGTCTGGCTCGGCAGGAGCCTTTCCCGCCGATTTGCATGGCTAACCGTCGTTCCCTAGATGCGACAGCCTCTGCGAGTTCCTGGATCAGGCCGCCGTCCGGGGGCCGGCCTTGGCGCTCCGTACTGACTGGTCGAACTCCTTCACAATGTCCACCGCAAACGAGATGGCGGGGCCGGTCCATTCGGCGATGTTCGCGGAATGCCCCGCCTTGATCCCGGCCTGGGTCACGTGGGCGAGCAGCGCGCCACGCTGGCAGAGTTTCTGGGCTGCGAGTTTCGCATCGTATTCCTGGAGTCGGCGATGGAGTTCGGCCCCGCTCGCCGGAAGGTTGGGTGGGGCCACTGGCGCAGAGGTCGCCGGAGGGGCAGCCGGGGCCGGGACTTCGGTAACTGGCCTGGGGGAAGGCTGGGAGTTTGTAGCTAATATCTTGGAGCCAGAGGATGCCCCAGGTTTGGCTTCTGGCTGTAAGCTACTAGCTACCGTCTGCCTGGGGACGGCAAAGGCGGGAAGTTTGGGCAGTTGGGTGATCTGCTTCTTGACCGGATCATACTCGACCCACTGAGCTGAAAGCCGGTACAAATAGCGACCGATCCCGAATTTGACCGCAGCCCGCTTGAGGGCATCACTGAACGCGGCCTTCAGCCGGTCGCCGCCGTCGGGTTGCTCGCTCGGCGAGCCGACATCCATCTTGGTCACCCACTGCCCACCGAGGTTCAGGCGAAGACGACAGGTGACGGACCCGTCGGGCAGGATTTCGTAGTCGTCCTGCCAGTTCTCGGCACCGAGCACGAGATCGAGTCGGTCCTGGATGAGCCGGACATCAATGTAGGCGATGGCCAGAGCCCGGTTATTTTTCACCATCTGGGGCTTGAACTTGACCTCGGCGAGGTCGAATGGCGCTGACAGGGCGTCGGTGATGGCCCGAATCGCTGGGTCGCGTGGAACGCGGGAATCGGTTATGGGGGCAACCATGAAAAACCTCATCTCGGAGTGAAAAGAGATGAGTATAGTGTACAAATGTTCTAGAGGGTGACCAACGTCGGTTGCAGCACCCACAGGGTTGGGGGTTATCGATGTTGGGACGTGGGTGTTAGGTAGGTGGCGGGAGAAAATCGACCAGCGGATCGGGTGCCACGGGCGGCAAGTCCGTCCGTGAAGGCGTCTCACGGGCGGACAAGCCGCCCG
>PLDW01000306.1 GCA_003136315.1 Gemmataceae bacterium
CATCATCGATTTCGACTCTGTCTTGAGGGGTGGCTCGAATCCCATTTTAGGCACGGTTCAATGAGTGGGTGCGAGGGGTAAGGCAGATGCCAGGAAATGACCTCCCATGTTCATGGGGGGTGCCACGGGCGGCTTGCCCGCCCGTGTGACGCCTTCACGGGCGGACTAGCCGCCCGTGGCACCCGATCCCACTGGTCGATTTTCTCTCACCAACTGGCTAACCCGACGTTCAGTTGCGTCGGGTCAAGTGTCAAACCGTACGCCACAGCGAGTGAATGGGTTTCCTCATCAAGGTGGCCACACGGTTGGTACGAGAGTGGGCTGCAAACGACGAGGTCGCCGCGGTTGACCGCATGGTGTCGCGTCGGGCGAGAAGTGTCCGTAATTTCCATAAGATATCCTCGGCGCGCCGTTTGCCGAACTCGCGGAACGTGATCCCAGGAGTAACCGATGAACGAGTCGACTCAGAGTGGACAGGCCGCCACCGGGAGCGGCTGGCGGAAGGCTTTTGCCATGCTCGGTGCCTTGCTGTTAATCGGCATCGCGCTCGAGGCATCCAGCTCCTCACTGCCGCCGAGACCTGCCATCGCGGCCGATGATCCGAAGGACAAGAGGCCCACAGCCAGTGCGGTGGCATCGGCCAATGCGTTCCTCGACGCGCTGGATGCGAAGCAGCGGGCACTGGCCCTGCTTGAGTACAGCAGCGATAAAAAGCCCAACTGGTCCAACTTGCCGGTGACCTTCGTCCCGCGGAACGGCGTCCGCCTGGGCGACTTGAACAAGGAACAGCGGGAGAAGGCGATGGACGTGGTCGCCGCCGTCCTCAGCAAGGACGGCTACCAGAAGGTCATCGACATCATGGACGGCGACCAAAAGCTGACCGAGGGTAAAGGCGGGGGTGGCAAGGGTAAGGACGGGGGCAAGGGCAAAGATGGTGGTAAGGGGCCAATGTTCGGGAAAGACCAGTACTACCTGGCGATCTTCGGCAAGCCTTCGGAGACGAAGCCGTGGATGGTGCAGTTCGGCGGCCACCACCTCGGGATCAACGTCACGGTGATCGGGAAGAACTTCGTGCTCACCCCGACCCATACCGGCGCGCAACCGGCACTCTTCAAACGAGACGGTAAGGAGGTCCGCCCGCTCGGCCAGGAGAGCGACGCCGCGTTCAAGCTGGTGGCCGCCCTGGACGAGAAGCAACGTGAGAAGGCGGTCATCGGGGAGCGACCGCAGGGGGAGTTGCTGCTCGGCCCAGGGCGCGACGGGAAGACGATCGAGCCGAAGGGGGTCAAGGGGTCAGCGCTGACGGCCGACCAGCAGGCGATGCTCTTGGACGTGATCGGCGCCTGGGTGAACATCGTGGAATCCGATGCGGCCGCTTCACGGATGGCAGCGATCAAGGAGAAGATCGGCGAGACGTACTTCGCCTGGAGTGGCCCGACCGAGAAGGGGAAGGCGGCCTACTTCCGGGTACAGGGGCCGACCGTGGTGATCGAGTACGCGCCACAGGGGGGCACTGACCACATTCACACGGTGATCCGCAATCCGGAGGACGATTACGGGGTTGGCTCTTCGAAGCCGTGACGTGCTGCTTTGCGAGTGGGGCTTGGACCCCACTCGCTTCTTCCCCGAGTGCCATTGCCCGTCTCGATTTCCGGGTCGGGCATGCTGATTTTGGTAACGGCTGGGCCGTCACATCTCACCGTTCTGCCTCCCTACGCTCCTCCCCCGCGAGCCATGCCCAGCAGGGTGGCCGGGGTGCTGGCAACAGCACCTCCTTACCCGGCCGGAAGAAGTCCATATGCAACCAACAACCGAGCAAGCCGTACCCAGCTCAGGGGCTTGAGATGCCCACCATTACCAAAGTGCTCACCGATGGCGCTCTTCTCTCGGTCCTGTTGCTGCTCTGGCTGGGCGTCGTGTTCAGCTTCCGGGTCAGTCCGCGAGTATTCCTGCAGGACTACCCGAAAGATATCCAGGATAAAGTATCGCTCCAAACCGCAGCCGAAAAGCGGCTCTCGTGGCTTTTGAAGACACCCCTCTTGATCTTTGTGATCGTTGTCCCATTAATATCGTCATGGAGCCTGAAACGGAATGATCCAGAGCACACGACGTTCATAGCACTTTTCTTGAATACCTTCGGAGTCGTCTTCACTTTCAATGTTGTCGATTTACTGCTGGATTTCGTGCTGGTCTGGGTGAATCCGAAGTTCGTCGTGATACCAGGCACGGAAGGGTCGGCCGGTTACAAGGACTACTTCCACCACATTCGCGGCTTTCTCGTCGGGACTGTGGGGTCTGTCGTGGGCGGCTTGGTAATTGCCGCCGTGGTCTTCCTTCTGGGATGACTGTTGAAGCGTATTCAGGTTCCGCCGAGCCGCCATCTCGGCCCTCCGACTTGAGAAAAACCGAACCCCCACAGTTAGCCGTCTCGCCTCAATACCATCCGGGAAACCTAGGATCGAACCTGCCGGGATCTCGATCTGCCTGTGCGGAGTCCCCACCACTTGCGGCATTCCGTGGCAACCCTTCTCATCAGTGGACAGGTTTCCCTTGGGGATGTGGCTTACATGGGGACAACGTCGAGACAATCGTAGGGACGTACCTTCATGCCTCCGCTTCCGACCCGTCCCGGTTCCCAGATACGCTGTGAGATGGATTAAGCTAAAGGAGGGTAAGCTGAAGTGACTCTAAGTCTTACCCTCTCACTGGTTACGTCGTGGGCAACCGATCATCTTCGGTAATAGTATGGGTAGTGGTATCCGACGGATGGGGTGACCGCAACTCCTGGGTAATATCCTGGGTAATAATAACTCCTGGCGTAACTGGTCCCGAAGTAGGGGTTCCCACCATACGACTGATAGTAGGTGGTGCCGTACAGGTTCTGGTACAAATACTTCTGACCGCTCGACCCGGTATACGGGTTGTAGTACGAATATCCAGCCTGCGAAGCGTACGGGGTGAATACCCCGGTGTTCGTCCCGACACTGCCCGTGTACGGATTGAACGTGTTGTAGCCATAGATGTACTGGGCCTCGGCCTTGCTCGCCGACCCGATCGCCCCGGCTATCGCCAGGGCTGTTGCGATCACGAAGCGTTTCATGGGAGATCCTCCTGGTGGTCATTGCCGCACGGTCTTCGCAATTGAACCCTGCAGCGCGCGTGCCAATCGCTCCCTGCCTGTTTACTTCCAAGTGCATTGTCTGTTGTCGTCTATAACACCGCAAGGGCTGGGGCGTTGGTATAAGACTTGTCGGGACGAGTCGGACAGCCATCGGACTGACCGGTCCGATCCGAGCCTTTTCTACCGAAAGATACCGGGCCGGGTATCCGCGCTTTCAGGACGGGTTGGCCCGAAATCGCATTTGGAACTTGTTGCAGCGCGGAGTGATGCAAGTCAGGAGCCATAACGAATAGGATGAATGACACCCCACCCCCGGAGCCCGCCGATGGATCCCACCGACGCCCCACCGCTTCCCCAAGTCGATCCGGCCGCGTTCGACCGCCTTCGGGCCGCCCTTGCTGCGGATGGCCCCGCCGCGGCAGTCGAAGCGCTGATCACCGAACTTCAGGCGGCAGAGGATTACAGTAACCTCTTTTACGCCTTACTGATGAAGCGGCGGATCGAGCTTGGTGTCTCTCCATTCCCAACTGGCCCTTCCGCCGACCTCCCTGCCCATACCCATGAGCCCTACGAGCAGGCGATCCGGGAGGCCGGGCGGCATGTCGGGGGCATCTATTTGGAGCGGGGAGAGGTTCCCAAAGCGTGGACATTCTTCCGGATGCTCGGTGAACCGGAGCCGGTTCGGGAAGCTCTTGCACGGTATGAGCCGAAACCGGATGACGACATTTATCCGCTCGTCGAAATCGCCTGGCAAAACGGTGTCCTCCCGAAGAAGGGGTTCGACCTGATCCTCGACCGCCACGGGGTCTGCTCGGCAATTACCACTGTGGGCAGTTCGGACCTGAACGCCAACCCGGACCTCCGCGATTACTGCGTCGGCCGGCTGGTCCGGGCACTCCACGAGCAGTTGACCGAGCGGATTCGGGGCGACCTCGAATCCCGTGGCACTCCGGCACCAGAAGGGACAACGATTAGCCAGATGCTGGCTGCGCATCCGGACCTTCTCGGCGACGATGTCTACCACATCGATACGTCCCACCTGTCGAGCGTGGCGCAGATGAGCCTGTACCTGCCCCCCGGGCGGGAGAACGAACTGGCCCGCGAGTTGTGCGAGTACGGCCGGAGGCTGGCGCCTGGTCTCCGCGGCGGTGGGGGTGATCCCCCGTTTGATGACACTTACGACGATTACCTCGCGTTCCTGAAAGTGATCGCCGGGATCGACGTCGAAGAAGGGTTGGAGCGGTTTCACGCGAAGGCAGCGAGGGAGTCGGCGGAGGGAGCGTCCTACGCAGCGCAGGTGTACGTGAACTTGCTCTTGCGAATTGACCGGACGCGGGGCGCACTGGCCGCAGCGAAAACGTACCTGCTCCAGGAGGACGACCGGGCCTTGATTTGCCCGAGCGTGTCGGAACTGGCTCGTCGCCTGAACGACTACGAGGCCGTGGCGGAGGCTGCAAAGGCCCGCAACGATGCGGTCCAGTTCCTCGCCGGGCTTATTGCCGGGGCCGGGGTATATCCACCTGTGAGAGCGGGGTAAGACATCCCCCGGCGGTTGCCCTGATACGAGAACCCGCTGAGGCTGTCGCACCTATGGAAAGACGGTTGGACGCATATATGGGAGGGCGAGGCTCCTGCCGAGCCTACCACCCTCACGCTCGGCAGGAGCCTCGCCCTCCCGTTAGACCGATGCCTGTCATGGTATGAGACAGCCTCTGCGGGTTCCCGTTTGAGGCCGGGTTGGATGCAAGGTACGGCGCCACAGCCAGACCGGGAGGTAAGCCGTGCCCCGTCAGAACCGGGTGAATCCGTTCGGCGCATTGATCGCTGTCGAGGCCCGTGGCACACTCATGGGCAATCGCGGGTGTCTCCACGATCAGCACCAGCAGATCCGCCGGGCGTTCGTGGGCCAGCGCTGGATTCTGTGCCTCCTTCAGTTCCGCGGTCGGCGTCGAACTGTCATGTCGCCCGGACAGTACACCGAGCTATTCTTCCTGGATGAGGCAACCGGATTCGCTGCCGGGCACCGGCCCTGCGCGGAATGCCAGCGGGAACGGTATCGGCTGTTCCGGGACACCTGGGTGGTAGCAAACCCCGGGCTCGCTGGCTCAGCCACTCCATCGGCCAACGACCTGGACGCCCAGTTGCACGCCGAGCGACTCGATGACCGCCGCGGAAAGCGGATGTATGAAGACAATCTCACGACACTTTCAACCGGAGTCATGGTACTGTTGGAGAACGACGAGCGGCCAATGCTGGTCTTTGCAAACCATCTCCGGCCCTGGACGTCGAGAGGATACGGTGCCGCGATTCCGCGGCCGGACGGCGGACGAGTCCGGGTGCTCACTCCGCGGTCGATTGTTCGGGCAATCGTCGCCGGATTCCCGGTTGGCCTGCACGGATCGGCCCGAGCGGGGGAGGGTCTGGGAGATGTACCGGATCGGCTGGCAGAGAGGCTTAGACCAGTGTAGGAACCTAAACGCCCAATCCCCTTCCCTGCATAGGAGGTGGAGCCGGAGGGCGATTCAACGAACCGGGAGGCAACTGGCGGGGTGAAGAATTCCTGCCGGATCGAAAATCCGGCCAACAGTGAACCGATCATCCGATAAACTGCTCATCGGCAGGGGAATCTGTCTCGAACGTGAGATCGATGAAAAACCGGATCGGCCGCTGATGCCGGTGGTTCGCCGGGGACCGATCGACCGGGGAATCGGGAGAAACTTTACCGACTGTTTCTTGACGCCTCCGTTGTGGCGTCGGGTATAATATACCTGGACTTGAACTTTTCCGCCGTTCGGGGCGAACCACAACCCCACCCCGATCGTCTGAAATTTTTGCAGGTTGCTGTGGCCCGCGCAACCTGCTCAATGGAACCTTCCCGACCCTCAGCGTCCGGAACCGCCGATGGTCGGCCCCCACTCGCTGAACCAGAATTTGCCGGCTCGGCCCACGGTGGAGACCACTCCTCCGGACCCGCGCTGACACCCGGAATCGAACGGATTGCCTTTACCGGTTGGGGCCTCACCAACCGGGGATCGGATGTGACATGAGCCGGATGTTTCGCCACAACCCAGCCGCACCACTCGACGACCCGGACACCCGGTCGGCCGATGAACCGTTGACCCGCGAGGACACCGAGGAGGCCGCCACCGAGGATTCCGAACTGGGCGGCCTCGACGATGACCTGGCGGACGATCTGGCCGACGACTCCGAAGCGACCACCGAGGACACCACACTCGAAGCCGTCGGTCGCGGCCTGGACCTCGACGACGAGACCCCCGTCGACGAGGATTTTGCGTCTGGGCCAGACGATGCACTCGGCCTGTACCTCCGCCAGATGGGTGCGATCCCGCTCCTGTCGAAGGACATGGAAATTGCACTCGCTCAGCGGCTGGAGCATCACCGAAACCGATTCCGGCGGGCTGCCCTGCTGTGCGTTCGTGTCTTGACCCGGGTGAGCGAGAAGTTCGAGCAGATCAGTGGTGGTCTGGCCCCGATCGATCCGCATATCGATGTCTACTCCTCAGCGGACCTGAAACTCACCCGGGCTCAGATCCTCAGCCGACTGGGGAAGAACCTCGCAACCCTGACGCGTCTGCTCGATCAGGAGACCGAGGAGTTCGCTGCCGGGGAGCGGGACGAATTTCCGGGGTCGGCCGGGACGTGGCGACGGATTCGCTATCACCGGCTCGCCAAGTGCGGCAAACTGGCCGAGGAACTCTCCCCCCGAACGGAACTCCTGGAGCGGTGGACGGACGAACTGAACGACCTGACCGACGAACTGAAGCACCTCGTGAAGGCCCACGCGACGGCCGGCTGCCCTCACGACCGGGCGCGTGCCGCGAAAGCCCTCCGGGAGGCCACCGTCCGGGCCGGCATGACCCCGGACGAGCTTCACGGCTTGGTCAAGGTGATCCGCCGCCGACGGCTTGGCTACCAGCGCGTCCGGCGGGAACTGGCCGAGGCCAACCTCCGCCTGGTTGTCAGCATCGCGAAGAACTATCGCAACCGTGGCCTCCCATTTGCCGACCTGATCCAGGAAGGGAACCGTGGCCTGATGCGGGCCGTTGACAAGTACGAGTGGCGGCTCAAGTTCAAGTTCGGGACATACGCAACGTGGTGGATTCGCCAGGGAATCACCCGGGCTCTGCACGACCATGCCCGAACGGTTCGGGTTCCGTGCCACCAGATCAGCATGCTCGCCAAGATGGAGCGCAAGCGGTGCGAACTGGCAGCGGCCACCGGACGTGACCCCACGAACGAAGAACTGGCCACAGCGCTGGGTGCCAAGGCGGAAGAGACCCGGTCGCTACGGGTGGTCGGTCGCCACCCGGTAAGTCTGCACGAACCGGTCGGCGGGGATGGCGAGCGGGCCCTGGAGGATTTCCTCTCCGACCACCAGACCCCCAACCCGGGTGAGTTTGTCGACCAGCGGTTGCTCAAGGACCGGATCAATGAAGTGCTCCGCAGCCTCGCCCCCCGCGAACGGGAGGTGATCGAGTTGCGGTTCGGGCTGAAGGATGGCACTCCCAAAACGCTCGACGAAGTCGCCAGGCTGTACGGAATCACCCGGGAACGGATTCGCCAGATCGAGGCCCGTGGACTGCTCAAACTCCGTCAGCCAACCCGCAGCCAGCGTCTGGAGGAATTCGCCGACGTCGACGAGTGACTCCCTGGGTTCAGAATGGCCCGGAGATGATGCAGATGCGTCATCTCCGGGCCATTTTTTTGCTGGCAGTGTGGCCATTCGCACTCACGATTTGAACCCTCTTGAGATCGGCCGCCGCTCCACGGCGAATTCCAATCGTACCCGATTTCCTCTATTAATTCTCAATGGCGTTGCTAGGATGAAATCGGGTCGAGGTATCTCCGTATGGCAGACGACCCGTGCTCCCAGGGATCGGCCGACCATCTAGTCGATTGACCTCCTGGACCAGGAGCCCGTCGGGTAGGCTATCGTGACGCCCACGACCGCTCGACGCCGCACCCCTTACCTCTTTTTGGGAGCGATGATGTCGACATATACACCGAAGCCAATCGACACCGCTCGGGTCGAATTGCCGCCAGCCCTGACTCCCCTGACAGAGCGATTGGCGGAACATGTCCATGATCTGTGGGCTGTTGAGCGTGTGCGGCAGGGGTGGACTTACGGCCCCACGCGAGATGACGCCAGCAAGAAACACCCCAGCCTCGTCCCCTACGCCGAACTCACTGACGACGAGAAAACATTCGACCGTCAGACGGCGTTTGGCACTCTGAAGGCAATCCTTGCCCTGGGTTATCAGATCGCTCCCCCCACCCCAGCAGCCGATGCTCCGGTCGCCAGGCCTGGGCGGAAAAAGGGCTGAGCCGTTGCGAGCTGGGGGTGGTGAGCCTTCCCGACACGACAAACTTGACCCCTCACCATTGGGACGGCCGCACCAGCCGACAGGAGCTGGGCGTTACGCAAACCTTGGCCATCGGCTCTTTGATGATAAAATTCGCTGTGCCACTTTGCCTGCTGTGGACGGACGCAGAGGGAGCGCCTTCCCCCGGATGCGGGGCGGGCTCTTGAACTGCACCGCGCGTCCCGCAACAGCCCAACACAGGAGCAAGCGATGCCCTTTGCACTATTGTACGATTTATGTCCTGATGTTGCCGAACAAGAGAGTCGCAGCATTATCGTGACGCCGAATGCGAATCTCGGTCTACCAGCCGGAGACTATCTGTTTGCCGAGATGTTCTGTAATGAAGCGGACTGCGATTGTCGGCGGGTATTCTTCTCGGTCTTTTCTCCCGATGGTCACAGGATCGAAGCCGTCATCACCTGGGGTTGGGAGGATCGCGAATTCTACAGGCGATGGCTTGGCGACGACGATCCATCTATGATCAGCGAAATGCAAGGTCCCAATTTGAACATGACAAGTGCGCAGTCGGAGAATGCCCCGGCCCTGCTCAAGCTCGCCCAGCGTGTGCTCCTGGTTGATCCAGCCTACGTTGAGCGGATCAAGCGGCATTACGCACTCTTCCGCTCGAAGGTCGATGGCCGCAGCAAGACAGACCTCAAAAGCCCTCGTAAGAAGTGGCGGCGGAAATAAGAGAGAGCTCGCCAGTCGCGATAGCATCCTCCCCTTCGGCTCCCATCTCCCTCGTTCCCACGGTCCTCCGTGGGAATGAGGTATTTCGACGCTCCGCGTCGTGGGCTGAACAGAGAGGTGAAGTGATCCGAGATTCGGTAGATGTCGTCCCCAGCACGTTGCCCCACGCCGCGGAGCGGGGGAAAACGGGTTCCCACGGAGGACCGTGGGAACCAGGGGAGATCTTGTCGCGTCGAGCGTGAAGTGTCAGAAGTTTTTTCGCTTTCGAGGTGTGATAAGGACATAACGGTGTTGATTGAGCCGTTAGCCGCGGGCCGATTTCGCGCACAAACTGGCCCGCCCTGGGGCCTGGCCGCGGAGGGGGGCAGCACCGAGGAAGCAACCCAGGGCCTGGCCGCGTTGATTCGGGACCGATTGGCAAACGGCGCGCAACTGACGGTGTTGACCGTCCCTCAGAATCCACAGCAACCGGCCGCGCTGACCCTTCCTGGCGATGACCTCTACCGGACGGATTGGGCTTACCGGGCATTGCAGGAGGCAATCGCCGAAAATCGGCGTCTGCATGAGTCTGCGGAGTCATGAGCCGTTACCTTCTCGACACTGACACGATCACGCTGGCTCAATTCGGCCACGCGGCGGTGGTCGGCCAGTTGGGGAAGCAGGCGGACGCGGACATCACCTTGCCAGTCATGAGTCTGCAAGAGCAGATGCGCGGTTGGTTAGGGCGACTGACGCGCCTGACTGCGCCGACGCAACTGGCGGACTGGCAACGCAGCCCGAGTAATCGTCAATAACTGGTGGCTCGCCTATCACTGCCAATCTTCGATGGAGAACCCCGGCACGCGGCTGAATTCGGCAGTGTTGTGCGTCACCAAGATCAGTTTGTTCGCCAGTGTAATAGCGGCGATCATCAGGTCATTCGGCCCGATAGGCGTCCCCAGAACCGCCAGATGTGCCCGCACTCTGCCGTACTCCTCGGCGGCTGAATCGTCGAACGGTAGGGAAATGAATTGCCGGCGCAGTTGCTCGACACGCAGGAGATTGTTAGCCCTGTGTGCGGTCCCGGATCGTTCAGCCCCGTAAATCAACTCCCCCACCACCACTGAGCAAATCACGATGTCTGTTGGGCGTTCCTGTTTGATTCGGGCCACCAGTTTCGGTTGGCTTTGGCGTAGTCAGCCGATGCAAGCGTTCGAGTCCAACAGGTACGTCATGACAGTGGCTCCCGTTGCTCGTACTCCCCTTGGGGGGGTCGCTCAAAGTCGCCTTGCCAGGTGCCGGCCATCGAGTCCACCCAGGCCCGCCACTCCTCCTGCGTCATTGGCTTCTTGGCTTCGATCTGCTCCACCGTTACCCGAACTTCTTTGTCTGCTTCCTCAATCCCCACGGGCAGGGACAGGTGGAGGATACCGTCGCTACTCACCTTCGATTTCACTACGATGCGATTCATGGGAATGCCTCCCCTGTTTCAACCGTTTTTTCCATTGTAGAGTTTCCACCGCCTCAAGTGCGGCCATCTATCGTAAAGGTTCCACGACGCCGGGGGATTTGGATTGACGGAAGCAGCGGGGCGGTTTCGGGAGGAGTCGTTGGAGGAGGGTAGACGGCGATAGCCACGGCAGGGCAAATCGTTCATCCAAATGGACGTGTGGCAGGTGTGGTTTCATCTCGACGGCGGATGCGAAACCAATGGGCCTCGCCGCGGGCGTTGAAGGCGACGATGCAGTCATCGACAAGCGGGCCGAGAGCCTCCCAGAACGGACCGGGTGCGATGAGTTGCGTGGCGGGTTTGGTCGAGGAACTGTCTGGGTGTGGAGGCGACAAGTCGGTTCCTCGCGAGCCGCCCATTCGGTCATCAGCACCGAAATCCGCAGGCAACGATTCTTGGTCGCCGTTTGCGGAAGATGCCGCCGACCGGCCAAGTTCGTTGAAAATCGTCTCGACCACCAGATCTCCGGAGATGATTGCAGCACGTAAATCGTTTTGTTGCAAGCTTTGCTCCACCGCAGCCAAAGCAGCCTGTGCTTCCCTGGAATTCTTGGGATGCGTTGCCAGGCACGCGCCCGTCTGGACGTCCCAGACCTTCACCACGCTATCAAAGTTAGCACGGGGATCATAAGACCCCGAGACGAGTGTTCGCCCGTCGGTGGAAAGTGCTATGCCGTCGAGAAAGCTGCCGTCACTGGTGAGTGTTATGCGGCATTCGCCCGTTATGGCATCCCAGACCTTCACCGTCTTGTCACGAGACGTCGCGCAGACCGTCAACCCGTCGGCGGAACAGGCCACTCTGCGGCGGCCGCCATAGTCGTCGTAGCCGGTGAGGGTAAGGCGGCATGCGCCAGTCTGGGCGTCCCAGACCTTCACCGTCTTGTCCCAAGACCCCGAGACGAGAGTTCGCCCGTCGGCGGAACAGGTCACACTGGTGACAGCTCTCTGGTGGCCGGTGAGGGGCGGGCGGCACGCGCCCGTCTGGGCGTCCCAGACCTTCACCGTCGTGTCCCAAGACCCTGAGACGAGCAGACTCCCGTCGGCGGAACAGGCCACGCCCCAGACATTTGACTTGTGGCCAGTCAGGGTCAGGCAGCATGTGCCCGTTTGGGCCTCCCAGACCTTTACCGTCTTGTCCCAAGATCCCGAGATGATCATCCGCCCATCGGCGGAACAGGCCACGCCCCAGACATCCCCCTCGTGGCCGATGAGGGTCAAGCGGCACGCGCCTGTCTGAGCGTCCCAGACCTTCACCATCTTGTCACGTGACGCTGAGACAATCATCTTTCCATCTGCGGAACAGGCCACGCTCGTGACGTGTTCTTGGTGTCCGGTGAGGTTCGAGCGGCACGCGCCGGTCTGAGCGTCCCAGATCTTCACCTTCTTGTCACGAGAGGCCGTGGCAATCATCTTCCCGTCGGCGGAACAAGCGACACCGCGGCTCCCGCCATATTTATCATGGCCCGTGAGCGTCAGGTGGCACGCGCCTTTCCGGGCGTCCCAGACCTTCACCGTCTCGTCATCAGACAGAAAGACAATTATCTGTCCGTCGGAGGAACAGGCCACGCTTTCAACAGTCCCCTTGTGGCCGGTGAGAGTCAGGCGGCATGCGCCCGTCTGGGCGTCCCAGATCTTAACGTCTCCAGACGCCGAGACGATCGTTCGTCCGTCGGCGGAACAGGCCACGCTGTGGACATCGCCCTGGTGTCCGGTGAGGGTCTGGCGGCACGCGCCTGTCTCGGCGTCCCATACCTTCACCATCTTGTCATCAGACCCCGAGACGATCGTTCGTCCGTCGGCGGAACAGGCCACGCTGTTGACGTGGCCCTGGTGTCCGGTGAGGTTCATCAAACAGGCGGGCGGCTCCCAGTTCTGATGACGATTGGTCCACTCCAGGATCGCTCCCGGGACGTGTGGCACATGAACTCCACCTTGCCTCTCTTCCGCCCACGCTCGTCGTGCAGCCCGGCTGACCGGGCTGTCGACCGGTTCATTGAACGCCTGCTGGAAGAAGCAGTGGGGGTGTTGCTGCAGGAACTGTGGATTCGATCGCACAAAGTAGTACCACGGTCCGAGTCCATCGCGCGAACGCAAGCCGGACGACTGTCCCGCTTCAAACATCTCCCGTGAAAGATCGGTGATCAATCCCGCATGAGTTTTGGCCTGGAGCCAATCGAAGTCCATCAACAGGGCCAGAGCCTCGTCGTTTCGCCCAGCGGCGATGAAATGCCGGCGCAAGTGCGTGAAGAAATAGCCATCGTTCGGCCCGCTCGGCCAACCGTCGGGGCATTTCTTCCTGTATGCCTCCAACAGTCTCTGATGCAAGGCGATTTCATCGCCCGTAGCGCGGTGGACATAATCGTAAACGAGGTCGTGCAGCGAGATGGCTTGGCCGTCAGCGGAGGTCGTGAGTTCCAGTAGCGAACGCTGCGACAACTTGATGACGAGTTCATCAGTGTCCCAGTCGTCGAAGCCGGCCGTGTGCGACCAGAGCGTTTGCAGCGCGGCGATCGGCGTCGCCTCGTCCGGCGGGAACACGGCCAGTTCGAGAAAACGCGGTTGTTCGTCGGCACTGAGAAACTTGACGCTCACATCGATCGCGTTCCAGATGGTCTCGTGCTCGGCCCTGGTCGGGTGCGGGTCTTTGATCCGATCGATGCGTGAGTTTCGCAGTTGTTCCAGCACCTTGGCCCACGTGAAGCCAGCGCGAATCAAGCCGCCGCACAGGGCCACCGCCAGCGGCAGCCGACCACATTCGGCGATCATGGCGGCGGCTTCGCTCGGCAACTTGTCGGGCTCGATGCCGGCGGCCTGGGCCAGCAAGTTCAGCGATTCTGCATCGGTCAGCAACTCGACCTGATGATGCACGCCGCCCAGCGACGTGAGCAGGCCCGCATCCCGAGTGGTGATCATTGCCCGGCAGCGCGAGCCGAGGACGTCGAACCAATCCACGTCATGGCGGTGCCAGATGTCATCCAGGATGAGGAGGACGCACTTGTCCTTGAGGATATCGCGCAGCTTGACGCGGCCTTCGTGCTCGGTCTGGAAGGCACCGTCGCCGCCGAGATCCTTGTGGACGCGGCGTTGCAGGTCGGCCACGGTCGGCGACTGGCCGAGCCCGACCCAGACGATACCGTCAGGAAACGCCTCGCGGATTTTGCGATCGCGTGCGAGAGTCGCCGCCAGCACCGATTTGCCGATGCCACCCATGCCGTGCATCCCGACCCGTGCCGCCGCCCCGGTGATGACGACCGGCCGATCGAGATCGGTACGCAGCGCATCCCGCAGGGCCGTGAGGCGATCGGTCCGCGACAGAAAGTGCGGCGGCAACGACGGCACACCGATCAGTTTACCGAGCGCCGGCGCCGGCTCCGCGAGCTGGCGGAGCAGGTTCTTTAGGTGGAAGCCATACTGCCCATCGTCGCGAAAATCCTCGCAGTGCAGCAGCTTCAGCTCATCGGGCACGATTGGAAAATCGCCACGACGCAGGATCGGCGTGACGATCTTCTCGGCCTCGAAATACGCGAACTGCCATTCCTGCCGGACGTAGAGCGACTCCGCCGCCTTCGGCCCGACGACGAGCACGAGTCGATCGCACGACGCGACGGCATCGCGGATCTCCTGATGGAAAGTCAGCGTTCGACTGGGCATCGACACGCGGTCGAACCACACGTCGAACCCCGCCGCCGTGAGATCGCGGTGCAATCGCGCGACAAACGACGTGGCCGGATCGAAAGGCTCGCCATCATCGCCGCGGGCGTAAGAGAGAAAGACACGGGTCATGGTGGTATCACTTTATCGCTTCGGCAGGCTGCGAACCCAGCATAGCAGATACCGATCGCGAGAAAAAGCCTGTGATTCCCAAGTGAAGGCGAATCCGTCGGTTGCTTACCTCGAAGAGGTTCAACAACAAAGCCCAGGGTCGCGCTTCGCGCACCCTGGGTCACCTCCAGCCGTCCAGGGATTTTACCGCGAAGCGGTTGGACAAGCAAACCATTCCCAAACGTAGCGATCGTCGCATTTGAGAGTGCAGTTCGCTATCAAGGGACGACGTTGTATAACCGCTTCGCGGTAAAAGAGATGGGAGAGGTAATCGTGTACCCAGGGTGCGCGAANNAAGCGCGACCCTGGGCTTTGTTGTCTAACCTCTTCGAGGTAAAGACATACGAGGTAACTATTTACCCAGGGTGCGCGAAGCGCGACCCTGGTCTTTGTTGTGCAACCTCTTCGAGGTAAAGCCATCCGATCTTATCTTTATTAGTAAAAGGCGAGCAATATTCTCGTGATTCAGGCGACCCGCTCTCTTCGCCACCACAGCACCACCAGTATTCCGAACAGGATCGCGCTCATCACCCGGACCTCGGACGTTCCGAAGACGACCGTTGCGTTGAAGACGATGAATACCAGGAACGCGTGGATCGGATATCGAGTCCATCGTGACCGGCGGGCGTAGCTGGCGGGCTTCGCCCACCACCAGATCACATCGGCCGTCCACACCGCCAGGAACAACTCGTTCGCCACGATCCCCTCGCCGAAGCCTCCCACCGCTTCGACGTGTCGAACGGCCGCTGCATACGACCATCCGTGCGCCAGCCAGAACGCGAATATCACATGCACGATGTGCATTCCCAGTCCCAGCGTCCAGAGCCACCGGGCAAACCACACCCGCGGCGAGAACGTCCGCCACCCCTCCGGCGGGATACACAGCGTCACCGCCACAGCACCGAACCACAGACCGACGAAGGCTCGCGCGGTGATCGTGACCGCTGGATGTCGCAGGGCCTGTTCCGGGTCAGCGATCGCGAATGCGACGGCCACTCCGGCCAGAATCCACCACCCCACCAGAAAGGCTCCCATTCGCAGTGTGTGTGATTGAATCGCGTACAGCGCGGCCATAGATCACCCCCAACATTGCGGCTCTCTCTCGGCCGCCGGACAGCGTACCCGAAGGAGTCGACCCATGCCCCGGCGAACCAAGATTGTCGCGACGATCGGGCCGGCGACCGACAACCCGACCACCCTCGAAGCCATCATTCGAGCCGGGGTCGATGTCGCCCGGATCAACTTCTCCCACGGAGCCGCCCAGGAGCACCTCGACCGGATCGAACGGTTCCGCGCTGCCGCCCGACGGGTCGGTAAGTTCGCTGCGGTTCTCGCCGACCTCCCCGGCCCGAAGCTCCGCATCAAGATCCCCGCTGCCCGCATCCTCATCCCCGGGTCGGAGGTCTCTTTCTCCCTCTCAGCCCAGCCCCTGCAACCCGACGACCTTGTCCTCACCGAACCCGAGATTCTCGCCGATGTCCGGCAGGGTCAGCGGATGCTTCTTGACGATGGGCGGATGCAACTCGAAGCCGTGAGGGCCGATGGGGAACGTCTCACTGCACGAATCGTGGTCGGTGGAACGCTTCAGCCGAACAAAGGGCTGAACCTGCCAGACACCCCCCTCACCATTGCTGCGCTCACCTCCCGCGATCGTGATGCGATCGTCATCGCTGCGGCCGCAGGGGTCGAGTGGGTGGCGCTCTCGTTCGTCCGCGGGCCAGAGGCCGCGGGCGAGGTCCGGCTGGCTCTCGCCAAGGCCGGGCTGAACATTCCGATTATCGCCAAGATCGAGCGGCCAGAGGCCGTCGGTCGGGCGGCAGCCATCGTTCAGGCGTTCGATGGGGTCATGGTCGCCCGCGGGGATCTTGGAGTCGAGATCCCGTTGGAGCGTGTGCCCACGGTGCAGAAAATGCTCATCGCCGAGTGCCGCTCGGCCGGGAAGCCGGTCATCACGGCCACCGACATGCTCGATTCGATGCGCGAGAACCCCCGCCCGACCCGGGCCGAAGCGAGCGACGTGGCCAACGCCATCTTCGACGGGACCGACGCAGTCATGCTCTCCGGTGAGACGGCCGTCGGGCGGTATCCGATCGATGCGGTCGGGTGCATGCACCGCATTGCCGTCGAAACCGAAGCTCACCTGGAGCAGAGCGGCAAGTCGCTCGGATCCAATTTCAATCGCCCAGGCGCAGGGATCGACGATCCAATAACAC
Source organism: Gemmataceae bacterium (assembly GCA_003136315.1). Taxonomy (GTDB): domain Bacteria; phylum Planctomycetota; class Planctomycetia; order Gemmatales; family Gemmataceae; genus Urbifossiella. The sequence continues at coordinate 16,719 of PLDW01000306.1, forward strand.
TCGCAGCGTGCGAACTCGCTGCGGAGGTCCAAGCGACTGCCTTGATCATTCCGACCCTGTCGGGTCGATCGGTCAAGCTGGTCACCCGGCATCGGCCGTGGGTGCCGGTGGTCGCGGTTGCTCCGACTGAGTCGGTACTGCGAGCGTTGGCGCTGGTGTGGGGTGTGATCTCAGTGCAGATGACTCCACCCGAACCCGGCGGGGATCGGATGGCAGCGGCCGTCCGTGACGCATTCCTGGCCGGGGCCGTCCAACCCGGCGGACGGGCGATTATTCTGGCTGGTCACCCGATCGAGGGTGGACCACTCTTCCCGACGATCCGGGTTGTCCGGGTCGGAGAAGGCGGGATCTCCGTCGAGCCATAAGGCGTTCGACAGATAGAGGAATACCACCCGTTATTGACAGCCGGGCCGCCACGGAGGGNNGGCGGCCCGGCGTGGGCAAGTCCCAAAGGCAGGTCTGCTTTCTTCTGCCGCTCGCCCAATGCTCCACATGTCAACACAGAATACCTTCGCGGATCACGCATCCACGGCCCAATCTTCACTACCAGCACTTCCATTCTCTCACAGGCAATCAATTCAACTGCGTCAGCCCACCCCTCTGATCCAATCGTGCGTCTCTGCATCCGGACCACATCTGTGAAACTCTTCATGTCGTAACTGTCGTGCGACTTATTGGCGTACTGACGACTCCGGCCGACTCATTCTCTTACCGACTGCTCACATTGAGTCGCCATGTCAGCATTCTCGGCCGATATTCATTTAGTTTTGCTGCGCGCATGAAGCCGCCCGCTGATGGCTACTGACGACACCTGAGAGCCTGCCTGCTTGCTCGGTCTTGCTGAATTCCGGCGGGCTGGGTCACCACCGCGAGGAGCAACTCTGCGCATGTCGAATCCCCTCCGGGCACGGATTGCGCTTGAACGACTCGAAGCCCGCGAAAACCCCTCCGGCATCGAGACGTTCAATTCCGTCACCCCTCCAGCTCTCCCGACCGGTTGGAGCCAATGGAGCAGCGATGGCACGACGGTATTCAATACCGCTGCCGGGCAGGGAATCGGTGGATCGATCGGAGTCGTCTCCTCGGGTGGGAGTCGTACCGCAGGGCTCGCCTGGCAATCACAACAGGTGTCGGGTGACACCGGGACTGCCGTGACGGTGTTGGCGAACTCCCTCGTTCCGACGTTCGTATTCGCCCGCGGCACCAACCTCGGCACCTCGACCCCGACTTATCTCGCTGCGACGATCACCAGGGGAGCCTCGGTGAGCGTGGAGGCGGTGACAAACGGCTCCGCCAAGATCCTCGCAACGGTCAACTCACCCCTTTCCGCTTACTTCTCCGGTGGCTGGGTGCAAGTGTCGCTGACCCCATCCGGATCCTCGGTCGCGGTTCAGGTGATCCGGCAAGATACCGGCCAATACCTGAACGGGCAAGGCACCTGGCAATCGGCTGCAACGAACGCGATTACGGTTACCACTGCCATCCCCGATGCCCCGGGCGACATTGGCGTTGGCCGGGTGGCGATGTACGCGGGGTCGGTCGATCTGGATAACTTCGACCCACTCCCACCACCACCGCCCGTGGAAGTGACGCAATCGTTCGATACAACACCTGCGGGCCAACTCCCGGCGGGGTGGACTGGCTGGACCAGTGGCTCGCCGGCCGGGTTCGTTGCGAGCACGACTCTGGCTCTGAGCGGGACGGAAGGCTTCAGTTCGACCGGGACTTCGACAAGTTCCGCCCGCGCCTGGTCGACCACCTCTCTGGCAACCAACGTCACCGCCTGCGCGGCGGTCTACCTTGACAGCCTGATCCCGGCTCAATTGTTCGTCCGTGGGTCGAACCTGAACACCACGACCCCAACGTACTACGCGGTGACGATCACTCGCGGACTGGATGTCGATTTGGTTCGGGTGGTGAACGGGGTGACGACGACACTTGCCACGCTCCAATCGGCGAGTTACTTCAGCGGTCAGTGGGTTCAGGTGCAACTCACTGCCGTGGGGAGCGAACTCCAGGTGAGCGTGTACCGGGCCGACACCCAAAAGTGGCTGAACGCGGGAGGGGTGTGGTCGTCTAGCCCGGCCTATGTGTTCGATCTCCAGGACACGGCGATCACCGCAGGTGGCGAGGCCGGGGTCGGTCGTTCGGCTAGCTATAGCGGTGCGGTTACCTTTGATAACTTTGTCGCTGGGCCTCCCGGGACCGTCGCGCCGACGGTGACGGTGACCTCTTCCTCCGGGGCGGGGCCAGTCTCCGGGGCGGTGACCTTCCAGGCGACCACGAGCGGGACTGCGGTCACGTTCTTGCTCAACGGCCAGATCTGGACGACCTCCACAGTCACACCAACAATCTTGACCATCGACACCCCAACACTGGCCAACGGCAGCTACACCTTAACCGTCCTGGCTGGCGTGGCAGGTGGGCTGATCGGATCGACCAGCGAGACATTCACCATCAACAACCCGGCGGGCAGTTCCGAACCGCCACTCAACGCGGAACCAACCGCAGCAGGGGCCTATAGCCCTGTCAGCGGCACGCTCTTCGGCCCCAACGGACCTTCCCCCCTGGATGTACAACAGGGGTCCGAGAACGACTGCTGGTTCATCGCAAGCCTGGCCGAGGTGGCGGCCCGAGATCCCGCAGACATCGTGAACATGTTCACTTACGATGGGACGGCCCTGGAAAACGGGTCTGTGGTCGGGCTTTACACAGTCCGATTTTACAATAGCAGTGGAACGCCCGAGTACGTCACGGTTGACACGGAACTACCCGACGGCGGCCAACTCTACGATAGACCGGTCAACGGTGTGCTGTGGGTGGCGTTGGCCGAGAAGGCTTACGCCGAGGCCAACGCCGCTGGCTTTGTGGCCACTGCGGATCCTGGCATCAACTCCTACGACGCTCTGGGCAACATCAACGACACGGGCGGAGATCCGAGATGGGCGTTGCAGGCTATCACTGGGCAGCCAACCAGTGATATCAATGTCAACCCGACGAATGTTGCCGCTGCCTGGAATAGCGGCCAACTCATCGTGCTCACGACGGTCACCCCGGCCAGTTCCGATATCGTATCCTCTCACTGTTACGCCGTTGTCGGCTACAATCCGTCGAGTAGTACTCCGTTTGAGATCCTCAACGCCTGGGGAGGGACCACCTCTTCAGTGTGGTGTCCACAAGACACTCAGGTCTACGGCCTGTTCAACGCCACCTCGGCCTTCCTGTCGCAAAACTTCACTGTGGTGTCATTGGGAACTGGGGCGGCCGGGTAGCAGATCTCTGACGGCCGCTTCGGGCTCTCAATCGAATGCTTGTTCGCCCCAATGGGGCGGTGGAGAATTGTCCAGGGCGGCACCCCCTGGGGGACAGGCGAGATTGACAGGTGAGACCTCGATCATTTCGGCGGGTTCCCGGTCCCCGCACCCCGGCGGATTACCCGACCAGGCTTGGCCCCTGTGTGCTTTCCACCCGGTTCCAGAACCAGCGTTCCGTTCACGATTACGTACTCGATACCGTCATTGTAGGCGAAGGGTTTGTCGTAAGTGGAATGGTCGATCACACGAGCCGGGTCGAAAAGGGTCAGGTCGGCAAATGCTCCCGGGCGGATCACTCCGCGATCGGTGAGTCCGAGCTTCGCAGCGTTGAGCGATGTCATCTTGCGGACCGCATTCTCCAACTCCAGAACCTGCTGCTCGCGGACGTACCGGCCAAGCACTCGGGGGAAGGTGCCGAAGTTTCGCGGGTGTGGGTTCCCCCGCCTGAGTGGACCCTCGATCGCGTACGCCGACCCGTCCGATCCGACCGAGCACCACGGCTGGATGAGGGCCGTGGTCATGTCCTTCTCCTCGTGGTGAGCGTACACGCATGGGATCGACCCGCCCTCCTCCACGAGCAAATCGAACAGAATATCGAGCGGGTCCGGGGGCGGGGTCCGACCTTTGGACACCACGGTCAGCACCCGGTCCATCGTCAACCCTTCAAATCGGCCCTTGCCGCTGATGAGCATCCGAGACCAGTCCCCGCCCACGGCTGTGTAGTGGTTGTACCAGCCTGGAATGCCGGCTGTGATCTCACGCTTGATCCGAACCCGATCGGCCGGATCTTTCAGACGGGCGAGGAGCTTGGCCTTCCCACCCTCGTGAGCCCACGGCGGGATGATGCTGGCGAGATTGTTGTTCCCCCGTGTGTAGGGGTAGACATTGGCCTGAACATCGACTCCACGGCGGCGAGCCGCAGCAATCACCGCGACGAGTTCACCCATCCGGCCCCAGAGCGCCTGGTCGGCGATTTTCAGGTGGATCACGTCGACCGGGACGCCCGCCCGCTCCCCAACAGCGATCACTTCCTTGACCGCCTCGAACACTCCGAGCCCCTCGTTTCGATTGTGCGTCGAGAACAGCCCGCCGAATCGTCGTACCGGTTCGCACAGGCCGACGAGATCGTCGGTGGTGGCGAGCGACCCGGGAGGCATGGCCAGCAGGCTCGACAAGCCGAATGCCCCCTCGCGCATGGCCTCGTCGATCAGTTCGCGCATCTCCCGGAACTGGTCGACCGTCGGCCGGACGTGGGATGCCCCCATCACACACTGCCAGACATTATCCAGGCCGACGTAGGACGCCACGTTCACCGACACGCCCGACCGGTCGATGGCATCGAAATACCCGCCGAGGGTCGTCCACTCGAAGGCCCGGACACCGTCGCGGAATTGAGCAGGCGGGAGCTTCCCCTTCGATGGCCCGACAGACTGTCCCTCACCGAGGACTTCGAGGGTGACCCCCTGGCGAACCTTACTCTGCGCTGCCCCATCTTCGAGGAGCAACAGGTCGGAGTGGGAGTGGATATCGATGAATCCTGGGGCAACGACCAACCCGGTTGCATCAATCTCCCGACGGGCTTTTGCGTTCACTCCCCGGCCGACCGCAACGATCCGCTCGCCGGTGACCGCGACATCCCCGCGGAACCACGGGTTCCCGGTCCCATCAACGACTGTCCCACCGCGGACGAAAAGATCACACGGACCGCCCGATGTATCGGCCGATGCCCGTCCGGGCCACGCCACGGCCGCGCAAGTGGCGGCCCGAAAAAGATCGCGGCGTGTGGGGTGGAGCATTGGAATATCCTGAAACACAGTGTTCAGTGTTCAGTGTTNNTTCAGTGTTCAGTGTTCAGTTGAAGGCATTGAGTCTTCAAAGCGACTCCTGATCTGTAAGAGCTGTCTTCAACTCTTAAGCTGAAAGCTGAAAGCTGAAAACTGAAAACTTTAGAATCCGAGCCCTTTGGTGGTGGTTTTCACCCGGACGAGCTTGTCATTGGCGCAGATATACAGTGTGGAGCCATCGTCTCCCCACCCGCAGTTTGCGTTCCTGTTACCGATCACGATCTTGCCGAGGTAGCTGTAGTCCGGAGCGAACACGAACACACCGTCCGGGCCGGTAGCGAAGATGTTCCCTTTCTGGTCCACCTTGAGTCCGTCCGGCAATCCGGGCTTCCCGGCTTTCGCTTCGGCTGTGGAGTCGTGGATCAGCTTGCCGGTCCCCAGGGTTCCGTCGTCCTTGATCGGGAAGGCCATCCACACGGCCTTGTCCGGGTCCGAGTTGGCGATGTAGAGGGTTTTCTCGTCCGGTGACAGCCCGATCCCGTTTGGCCGGGACATTTCCTTCGTCAGGAGCGTGAGATCACCGTTCGGTTTGAGCCGATAGATTCCCTGGAAATCGAGTTCCTTGGCGGGATCTTTCATTTGGCCCGGGAGACCGTAGGGCGGGTCGGTGAAGTAGAGGTCGCCAGCCTTGTTGAAGACCAGATCGTTGGGGCTGTTCAGTCGTTTCCCCTGGTACTTGTCGGCCAGGGTGATGAACTTCCCGTCTTTCCCGAGTTTGGCCACCCGGCGGTCGCCGTGCTGGCACAGGATCAGGTTTCCATCCTTGTCGAATGTCAGGCCATTGGCTCCGGGCTCCGGCCCCTTGAACTCGGTCGTCCCGGTGTAACCGCTGGGTTTGAGGAACTCCTTGAGGCTATCCTTCGGCGACCACCGCATCACCCGGTTGTTCGGGATGTCGGTGAAAAGGAGGGCTCCCTCCTTCTTGTCCCAGACTGGCCCCTCGGTCCACTTGAAGCCGGCGGCCACGACTTCGATCTTGGCGTCCTTGGGGATGAGTTGGTCGAGTTTTGGGTCTTTTCGGTCGATCGATCCGATGGTCGTGAACTTGTCGTCAGCGCGGGTTGTGGTCAGCGGGGAGAGCGTGGCGAGGGCTGTGGCCGTCAAGACGGCCGAACATGCAAGGAGGCGGAACATGGGGGTAGGGTCTCCGGGGGGGCGGTGGGCCGGGAGAGGTGGGGTACGCGAACCACCCGGCCGGGCCGCCCCCGACACATCGTATCCGCACAGGCAGCCGGAACAAGCGGGTATTCCTGAGAGCAGCTCTGAGGAATCAGGGGTCATGGTCAGAATATGCCATGTCGCCGGAGTCGTCGAGCGAGTCCAAGCCGCGACACCAGGCAAACGGAGGACGCACTCGAAGGCTCACTTCGAGTCCCACTGCTCACGATTTTACCAAGAACGCCGCCGGAACCCACTGATTACCAACACTTTACGCGAACCTAACTGCTGTCGAATCGAATCTGGATCTTCCTGGCCAACTCCCCATCGAACACATCCTCCGGCCAG
>PLDW01000370.1 GCA_003136315.1 Gemmataceae bacterium
AAATCCCAGGGCGTTGCCCTGGGCTAAATACTCTCACCCTTTCAGGGTGAATACCCACCGAATGGTTTTCCAGCCTGAAGGGCTGGCAGTATTCAGCCCAGGGCAACGCTCTGTGGCCTTTGGAGCCCTGAGGGCTTTGGAGCCCGACTAAACACTAAACACTAAACACTAAACACTAAACACTAAACACTAAAAACTAAACACTAAACACTAATAGGAGACTGAAGATGGCCACAACACCCTGCGATGTGATCGTGATTGGGGGCGGGCCGGCCGGGTCGACTGCGTCGACACTGCTTGCACGGAAGGGATACGCGGTCGAACTATTTGAGCGGGAACACTTCCCCCGGTTTCATATTGGGGAATCGATGATCCCCAACACCTACCCGGTACTCCAGCGGACCGGGATGCTGGAGAAGATGAAAGGGAGCCACTTCGTCAAAAAGTACAGCGTGCAGTTCGTCAATCAGCGGGGCAAGCTCTCCGAACCGTTCTATTTCAACGAGCACAACCCACACGAATCTTCTCAAACCTGGCAGGTCCGACGCAGTGAATTTGACCACGTTGCACTGAACAACGCACGCGAGAATGGGGTGACCGTCCACGAGGGGGCCAGGGTGTTGGAGGTGCTCTTCGAGGGGACGAGGGCCGTCGGCATTCGTGTCAAGCCAGAGGACGGGCCGGAGCGGGAAGTCCGGGCAAAGGTGGTGATCGATGCGAGTGGACAGAGCACGCTGATACTGGACCGGTTCGGGTTGCGCGAGTGGGATCCCGCCCTGAAGAAGGCCGCGCTGTGGACGTACTGGAAGGGGGCCTATCGGGACGCGGGTCGTGATGAGGGGGCCACGATTGTCATCCAGACGGAAGGGAAGAAGGGGTGGTTCTGGTACATCCCGCTGCACGACGACATTATCAGTGTGGGTGTGGTGGCCGACCAAGATTACCTGTTCAAGAACCGGGCGAGCAAGGATTATGAGACGATCTACTTCGAGGAGGTCGGGCGTGCTCCAGGAGTCCAGCCGCGGATTGCGAACGCCCAGCGATGTGATGTCTTCCGGGCTCAGAAGGAATACTCGTACCGGGCCAAGAAGGCGGCCGGGGACGGGTGGTGTCTGATCGGGGATGCCTTCGGATTCCTCGATCCGCTCTACTCATCCGGGCTGCTGCTCGCCCTCACCTCCGGGGCGATGGCATCAGATTGCATCGCGGAGGCCCTGGCCACGGGCGACACATCGGAGAGCCAGTTGCGGAAATGGGAAGCCCCATACTTGCAGGGAATGAACCGTATCCGCCGGCTGGTCTGCGAATTTTACGATGGGCTGAGCTTCGGCCGATTTATCAAGAAACACCCGCACTTGAAGGGGCTCGTGACGGACGTCTTGATCGGGGACGTGTTCAAGGACGATGTCGACGCTCTGTGGGGGCCGATGGATGAGATGCGCACCGAGCAGCATTTGCCAGCGTATGCGGCGGTGTGAGCCCGCTTCCGCAGATCGTCGGGCCGAGGCCGTTATCTACCAGCCTCTGATGCAGGAACCCGCTGAGACTGTCTCATCCCAGGAGCAAGCATCGGTCNNCTCGGCAGGAGCCTCGCCCTCCTATATATACGTCCAATCGTCATTTCGTAGATACGACAGCCTCTGCGGGTTCCTGAATCAGGCCGATCGATCCAGAGCCGCTTCGGCAGCCCCCCTTCGTCATTCGCCCTTGTCCGGAGAATGTACGACAGCCGAGACTTTTCCTCCCGGATGCCATGCGTCGGTAGCACCGGAGCAATAACCGTTGGATGTGGGGTGAGCTTGTTGGTTCATCGCCACCCTCCCGACCGACCATTTCGTTCTCAACTGTCGGGTCGGTGGCCCAGTTTTGATCAGCGCAGTCGGATGTCACACCTGGTATAAAGAGCGGGACGTGGTGTGTGTTGAAGCCGATCCAGACTCGTCCCTGGATTCAACCTATGCAAGCTCCAACGAGACCGTCTTGACTCTGCCACCCTGGATGGGCTCAGCGGGATGTGGGGGTAAAGTACCAGGACACAACCATCGTGAAACCCGTGAAACAGGTCTGGGTATTGTTCGGTGCGAGCACCCTGATGGCGGTCGGCATGGTCACCTCTTCCCATTCGTCCTGTTGGGAGGAGCCGGTCGCACCTGTCAAACGACTCGTGATCGATGCCACCAGTCTGCGGCACAAGGTCTTGTGCGGGTATCAAGGTTGGTTCCGCTGTCCGGGCGACCCTGCAAATGAGGGCTGGCAGCACTGGAGCCGTAACGCCAAGAAAATGACCCCGGACACCCTGACATTCGAGATGTGGCCTGACACCTCGGAATACAGCGCCGAGGAGCTGTACCCCGCTCCCGGGTTCACTTCTCCTGACGGGAAGCCTGCCCGTTTGTTTAGTTCGGCTCACCCAAAGACGGTTGATCGCCACTTCAAGTGGATGGAACAGTACGGCATTGACGGAGTATTTGTGCAGCGGTTTTTGGTAATCGTCGGAAACCCGTCATTTGAGCGGGTGCTGGGTCACGTCCGGGATTCGGCGTCCCGCACGGGCCGAGTCTATGCCATCTGCTATGACCTGACTGACGCTCCCACAGACAAGGTGTACGACCTCCTGACCGGTGACTGGAAGCGGCTGGTGGACGAGATGAAGGTGACGAAGGATGATCGCTACCTTCACCAAAACGGGAAACCGGTGGTCTTGGTCTGGGGGTTCTACACGGACCGCTTCAGCGCAGCCCTGGCTCACCGGATCATCGACTTCTTCAAGGTGGACGGGCGGTACGGGGCCACCGTGGTTGGTGGCTCTCAGTGGCACTGGCGGGCTGAGAAGGATGCCGAGTGGGCGAGGGTGTTTCGCCGGTTCGATGTGATCAGCCCGTGGAATGTTGGAAACTACGAAGTGGTGGACGGCAAGAGGTACGCCGCCACGGGCCACTGGAAGGACGATTTGACGGAAGCGAAGAAGGCAGGGATGGGCTTCCTCCCGGTCATCTACCCCGGGTTCGGATGGACGAATCTGAAAGGAAAGAACGCTGCCGGGGCGTCCATTCCTCGGCTGGGAGGTGAGTTCTACTGGCGGCAATTCGCCACGGCGGCGGACCTCGGCATGGACATGGCCTACGTCGCCATGTTCGACGAGGTGGACGAGGCGACTGCCATTTTCAAGGTGAGCAACACTCCTCCGACACAGGCCAAATTCACCACCTACGATGGGCGACCGGCGGACTGGTATCTCCGGCTGACTGGTGAAGGGGCAAAGGTACTCCGGGGCGAGCAGAAGGCCCAAGCGACTCTGCCGATCCAGCCATGAGGAGTTGTCCCGAATCAAAACCGTGAAATCGCTGGCACGGGCTTCCAGCCCGTATTGGCCCAGCAGGGA